>JBAUNL010000849.1:0-9319 GCA_049579205.1 Rhodomicrobium sp.
GCTGTATTGCCGCTCGGACGGCGTGCGTTGTCGTGGCGCTGCCGTGAAGTATCTGTCCCATAACCGCTCCCGAAGTTTGGGGTCAGTTAGACTGATTCCATCACACAGCGGGACTAAACACCTAGGACTTTGGTGGGCTGCGTCATGCCGGAGAGCAAAAGGCCGAAGCCGAAAATGAGGCCGCACAGTAAGCTAGCAATTTGTTGCACGGCTCAGGCCCCCAAGCCGTGACGCATAATCGTGACGACTATGATCGCGGTAGCTATGAAGATCGTGGTGGCGGCAATTGAGCGCTGTGACAGGCGGGCTAGGCCGCAGACGCCGTGCCCCGATGTGCAGCCGCCGCCAAGACGCGCGCCGAACCCGGTCAAAAATCCAGCCACGATAATGAGCAGCCAGTTCGCCGGCATAGCCGGTTCAATAAGCGGCCGGTCCCAGAAACCCGAAATAATCGGAGCAATGATCAATCCCGCGATAAAGGCGAGGCGCCAGCCGTGATCTTCAAAAGATATCGACAGGACTCCAGCCAGAATGCCGCTGATTCCGGCGATGCGTCCATTTAGCAGCATAAGCAACGCGGACGCAGTTCCAATTAAGGCGCCGCCGATTAGGGCGGAGACCAGGTCGAATGTAGCCATATGTTTCTTCTCCAAATGGCTGGGCGTTGCCGCGGGCCTGGCAAGCCTCGGCGGATTTTGGGCTCTCGTTTCCTGCACCCAGGACAGAGCACCAAGCCCTCAGGAGCTAAGCAGCACTCTTCCGCGCCAGAAACTCATCATAGGCCGATAAAGCTTCGGCGGCATACATTAGGGAGGGGCCGCCACCCATATACACGGCCATCCCTAGCGCTTCCTCGATTTCGAGGCGCGTAGCATTGAGGTTCATAAGGGCCTCCACATGAAAACCGATGCAACCATCGCAATGCGCGGCAACGCCCAGCGCGAGGGCGATTAATTCCTTCGTCTTCTTGTCCAGAGCGCCGTCGCGTGTCGCGCTTTGAGACAAAGCCGTGAAGGCTTGCATGGTCTCTGGAAGGTCTCTTCGAAGCGCCTTAAGATTGGCCGAGATATGCCGTGTGATTTCAATGAAGCTCTTTTCCATGTGATCTCCATTGTAAGAGCGTGAAACTACGCGAGTGCCCGGGCTTCCGGGCTGCTTTAAGCTTGCGCCTCAGACCTTGTTGTGCAGATTCCCAGCACGGAATAAAGCGGGCACCAACCGCCGACCGCAGTGAGAATTGGGATAACCCCAATCCACCCGAGCCATTCGTTGCGGTCGAACCAACTTATCCCCGTTACAGGCTGGTAATAAGCAACCGCGATGAGAGCCACGCCCAGAACAAAGCGTAGGGTGCGATCGAAGAATCCAACATTGAGCATGGCGCTGCCTCTGTCATCCGCGTTTTACCATCAAACACCTTAAGCATCGCCGCGGTCAGGGCTTTGATCTGGCTCAAAAAGGCTTCAGAATTGAATCCGGGAGAGAGTGCGCCTAAGCGCGGATATCGCGGCGAACGAACCCCAATCCGCGCACGGCATGCGCAGAGGGAATCAAATCACATTCTCACTTCGCGGGGAATCCATCTTCCAGAGTCAAATGTTTTAACGGTAACTTCGCCAGTCTAAAGGAAGCGGTGCGTGCGCTTCTTATAGGCGAGGTAGGCTTCGCCATAAGCTTGTTCGAGCCATGGCTCCTCGGTAAATGGCATGATGACATAGACAAGGATCGCAAGTCCGCAGAGGATCGCCATACGCACGCCTCCGTGGGCCAAGGCGGTTCCGAAAAAGCCCAGGATGGAAGCCACGTATTGGGGGTTGCGGCTGTACCGGTAAAGACCGTTGGTTACCAGCCCTTCATCCGCCCCATAGGTGTTGCCGATGCCCAGATCGAAATAGCCATAAATGGTAAAGCCAAACCCGATAGTGAGGCAGGCAACGCCGATGGCGAACCTAAGAAGTTCGCCTTGCGCGGGCCAATGGGCGGTGAGGATCGCATAAAGCAGCGTAAGACCAAGGCCGCCCCGGAACAAAGGCCAGAAAGTGTAGTGCTGCCAGCTTCTGTTGGAGGGCGTCGGCCACAATCTGAATGATTTCGAGGTTACGGTCGCGAACAGGAGCGCATTGAGAAGAGCGAGCGCGGCCGCCGCCAGAATGAAGATCAGGCCGTAGAACCACGCCATGGGTAGCAAGACCAAACAATTGCTGCGCTAACGCTCGCGACGAGCGCGCCCACCTCTGCACACCGGGCTGCGTAGGGTCAAGCTGAGACATGCCCCGGCGGTTGCGGCGAATTGCCGGTCTCGCCAACAAATCAGGGCGAGGCCGGGCTCAGCATTAGGCCGCTGTACCGCCTGTTTCTCCGATCTGGTTTTCCGGTCCCGCCCCATATTTGGTGGTCGCGGTGACGATCTCATGCACAATGCCGGGCTCGGTCATGGCATGCCCCGAATCTGCGACTATGCGCAGCTCCGCTTTGGGCCACGCCTTCGCCAGATCCCATGCATTCTTAAGGGGGGTCACAACATCATAGCGCCCGTGGATAATAGTTCCGGGCAGATGACCAATCCGGTTTGCGTCTTCGATGAGCTGATTGTCGCTGCGAAGGAAGCCGTTATTGATGAAGTAATGGCATTCGATGCGGGCAAAAGCAACGGCGTAGCCTTCATTCCCGAACTTCTGCACGCGCTCCTGATCGTGGAACAAGGATAATGTGCTGCCTTCCCAGACGCTCCATGCGCGAGCGGCAGCGTATCTCGTTTCGCGATCTTCGGAGGTGAGACGGCGATAATAGGCTT
Source organism: Rhodomicrobium sp. (assembly GCA_049579205.1). Lineage (GTDB taxonomy): Bacteria > Pseudomonadota > Alphaproteobacteria > Rhizobiales > Rhodomicrobiaceae > Rhodomicrobium. The sequence continues at coordinate 2,795 of JBAUNL010000849.1, forward strand.
CGATCATGTTGCCGCGTTCGGCAGCCGGAATCGGGGCGGAATAGCTTTCAAATGCATCTGGAAAAATCCAGCTGCAGCCCTCCTGATAGAACCAATCGATCTCGGCGCGCCGCAAGAGAAAGATGCCTCGCAAGATAAGCTCGGTTACGCGATCGGGATGCTTCTCTGCATAGGCGAGCGATAAGGTCGAGCCCCAGGACCCGCCGCAAAGCTGCCACGCCTCGATACCCAGATGCTCGCGCAATTTCTCAATATCGGCGACGAGATCCCAGGTTGTGTTCTCTTCCAGGGACGCATAGGGCGTGGAACGCCCGCACCCACGCTGGTCGAACAAAATAATGCGGTAACGGGAGGGATCGTGATAGCGGCGCATGGTTGAGTTGCAGCCGCCGCCGGGGCCACCATGAACAAGGAGTGCCGGTTTGCCGTCACGGCAGCCGCATTCCTCGAAATAGATTTGATGCGTGCCGGAGACCTTCAGCCAACCTGTCCTGTAAGGCTCGATCTCGGGAAAAAGCTGCCGCCTGCCGGAAGTGGATCCGGCGATGCTTGTATTGGTTAGGCCGCCATGGCGCATTACTTGGCCTCAAGGTTTTGAAAAAGGTTCTTGCGTCAGAGAGATTACACGTTGGCAGCCAAATACAAGGGCTTAACAGCGGAAGACGCGGCATTCACCCTTGGCGTGCGGGCTTCGCGCGTAATGCCAAGCGTAGCAAACGCGACTGCAGAGTTTCTCCGGCCGGTATGCGAAGCTCATCCACCGCCTCAAGGGCATATTCGTCCGGGACTCGCAGAATCGAGCTCACCGCAATTGCCGCGGCGAAGCTCGCCGGAACTGCAATGGCTGCGGAGGTCAGTGGATCGATATTGAAGATAGAGAAGCTGCCATTGCTCATCGCTGCGGCGATTACAAAGCCGGAAAGCATGCCCGCAAACGCGCCCGCAGCGCTCAGTCCTCGCCACCACACGCCTAGGACCAGGACCGCGAAAAAAGTTCCTGAACTTAAGGAAAAGGCTTCAATAGCCCACCTCAGTGGATCAACGGACGGGCTTTGAGCGATCACAAAAGCAATGAAGCAGAACAAAAGCATCGAGAGGCGTGCAAAAAGCAAACGGCGGCCGGGCGAGGCGTTCTTGTTCAGGAAGCCATGATAGAGGTCATCGCTGAGCGTGTTGCCAATCGCGACAAGCTGCCCCGCCGCGCAGGCAGAAATCGCGGCTAGCGCCGATGCGCCGGCCAGGCCAAAGAAAACTCTCGGCAATCCCCCCGCGATGGGCAGAATAAGAGCCAAGCTATCGCGCTGAAAAGTTACTTGCTGCGCCGGGCCGAGGCTGCCGAATTGGCTTCCGGGCAACGATACAAGCCCAAGCTGCTGAAGTATGCGGCTCCACGAGGGAAGGTTTGAAACCGGAATTCCGGCCAGGCCTTCGATTGCCATGGCCTTCGTGAAGAACGCGTAAGCCGGCACCGTCAGAACCACAAAAACGGCAATGACCGCGGACCAGCCGAAAAATCTTCGGCTGGAAAGAATAGTCGGTGTCATGCTGACCCGCGGCAGCAACGCCGGATGCGCCGCAACGCCCGTTGCGAGACAGAAAATGAGGAGTACGAAATCGAATGGGCTCAACGCGCTGAAGGCTTTTTCCGATGGCCGGGAAGCAGGTTGCGGTCCCGGCTTTGGCAGAGCCGCGCTAAGAGGCTGTGGCCTCGAATTTGTTACGATTCCCCTCGCTGACTCGAGCGACTTCAACTCCTCCAGCTGGCTGCCATAGGTAAGCTGCGGGAGGGGCAGGTTGGTGCGCATGAGCGAAACTGACACCAGAGGCGCCAATATCCCGAGAAATACGATGAATTGCGCGCATTGCGTCCATGTTGCCGACCGCATCCCCCCGAGCACCACGGTCAGAAAAATTGTCGCCACCACAAGCAAGATGAAAAACGAAGACGGCGCAAGCGCAATACCAAGGGTCCGAGGCAGAGGTAGAAACAAGCCTACGATCTTGCCGCCAAGAACCACCTCGGCGATGAGGATCATGCAAAGCGGCGCAATCGCCAGCAGCGATGCGAACGCACGCAGCCGGGTGCGCCCAAATCGCAGATGGAGAAAGCCCGGAAGCGTCGCCGCGCCGGCCTTACGCAAATGCGGAACGAAGAGGACCCCCATAAGGACGATGCCGGCGAAGCAGCCAATTGGTATAGCAATTGCATCGATGCCATCGAAAAAGATACTTCCGATGCTGCCAAGGATGATGCTTCCGCCGAACACAGTCCCGCAAAGCGCGAGAGCATTATAGAATGGCGGAACGCGCTGACCCGCGAGGAAGTAGTCGTCGATATTGATCGTGCGCGTCATGAAGCCGATCACGACGTAGAAGAAGGCCGGCATTGTCACGATGAGCTGGTCGATCGTAAGCGTTGAAAGCCCGAGCTGCTCAAGCACCACGAGCATCAGCACAAGGCAGACATAGGCGCTCGCAAAGATTGCAAAACTCGACCCGAGCCTGGGGTTGACGATTGGTGTACTGAAATTCAGCGTCATATCAGAATTGTATGGTCATATTATAGATACGATCGCTCTTTTGCTGCCCGCCGAAGAAGGCGTAGAGAAGGATGGCAAGGACCACCGGAGCGGCGCCGGAGATGATAAAATATCCAAGGGGAAAGCGCAGAAAGCGATAGGAGTTCAGGAATGGCACAAAGACCGGCAATATTATGGTCAAACCAGCGATGAGCAATGCCATGCCCAGAGTAAGCCGCCCCATTCGGCGCCAATAGGCTTGTTTCGTGTCTCCGTCAGACATACTTTTGCAATCTCAGGTAAATTCTAATATGAGGGCAGCTTCGCGTTGGAGAACCTAGCTATCTTCGCAGGTGCCGGCAACTGTATCGAAGGGCGCGCAGCTTACAATGCTCCCCTCGACACGATGAACAAGGAAATTCGCATGCCAAGCCTCCTTCACACCGTTCAGCCCGCGGTGCTTAAGCGATGAATACTCATCATGTCATCATTGCGGACGACCACCCGCTGTTCCGCGATGCATTGAAGCAAACATTGCATTCGGCGCTCCCGGAGGCGGCGATCGCAGAAGTGGGATCGGTTGAAAAGCTGCTGGAAACTCTGGCTCAGAATTCAAATACCGACCTTGTCCTGCTCGATCTTAAAATGCCGGGCGAAAAGGGTGCGGCGTCACTATCGGGCCTTACCGGCCTCATGTACCTTCGCAGTCAGCACCCGGAAATACCCGTCGTCATCGTCTCGGCAAGCGACAATCCAAGCATGATCCAACGGTGTTTGAACCTTGGGGCTTCGGGTTTCATCTCGAAGTCGCTGCCGGTGGAGCAAATTCGCTCTGCGGTGAAAACCGTATTAAATGGCGGTGTCTGGTTTCCCGACGAGGTTCAGCGCGGCGCCGGAGCTGACGAGCTTGGTGAGCTTGCTTCCCGGCTGGCAACGCTTACGCCGCAGCAGGTTCGCGTCTTGTCGATGTTGGGCCAGGGATTGCTGAATAAGCAGATTGCTTTTGAGCTGAGCGTTTCCGAGGCAACGGTCAAAGCTCACGTATCGGCCATTCTGCAGAAGCTTGGTGTTGACAGCCGTACTCAAGCCGTTATCGCCGTTAATCGCATTGCAATGCTCGACGGCCACGAAACGGAGCCGGATAAACTTTAGCCCACGCTGTTCCTCTATCTGGCGGCTCTGAACAGGAGCGCTCTTTCTGGTGTGCCTGTTGACGTGTTTCATTGTTGTCTGAGGCAGGGCCCATGAGGAGTCGCAATGGCAACATCATCCAATCAATTGACCCTCGGCTTTCCTCCAGATAGCGCCACCGCACTAGCCGCCTTTGAAGAATCCCGGGAAGCCGCACGCTCCTGCCGGGAATGCCACCTTTGGGAAAAGGCCACGCAAACCGTTTTCGGCGAAGGCCCGGTCCCCGCACCTATCATGCTGATCGGCGAACAGCCCGGCGATAAAGAAGACCTCGCCGGCAAGCCATTTGTCGGCCCCGCTGGCATAAAGCTCAACCAAGCCCTCGATGAAGCCGGGGTGCCGAGGCAGACCGTCTATGTCACCAATGCCGTAAAGCACTTCAAATACGTTCCTAGGGGGCGCATTCGGCTTCACCAAAAGCCCGTGGCGGCGGAGATTCGGGCCTGCAGACAGTGGCTTGAGCGGGAACTCGACTTCGTACAGCCGAAAGTGGCGGTGGCGATGGGGGCTACGGCCGCGCAATCGTTGTTCGGGAAAGCCATGCCCATCAACAAAAATCGGGGCCATCTTTTCGATCTCGGCAGCACCCGCGGGCTTATAACGATTCACCCGTCATACCTCTTGAGGATTCTGGAGCGCGTGGACGCAGAGGCCGAATACACCCGCTTCGTGTCCGACCTTAAGCTTCTGCTGCCATTTGTTGGCTAGCCTAGCCGGAAAGGCACTCGCCATTTGCAGAGGCGCATTTGGTAATCTGTCAGGACTTGGGGAAAAAAGAGAGAGACGAAGCCTTTGGCTAGCGGGGGGTGGGGGCCATGCAGACGGCTTCGTCTCTCAGGGGCAACTTTTACCGGGACTAGCGTCCCTTAGTTGAACAAGACTCTAAACGAAACTCGTAAACTAAAGGTTACGCCCTTATCCGGCATTCGGGGATACGCACAGGCGCCACGCAAAACCGGCCACGCGCCTACTCGCACTCGACAAACTCAACTACCAGGACGCCAACGCAACCAACGCCACATCTACTTTCACAATCAGCGCCCGTTTCGGTAGGGGCTTCCGAAATCTCCGCCGCCTTGCGATGTGATATGTATGCCGCAGCGATGAGACGAAATTAAGGCCGCATGTAGGAATTTGCTTGACTAGTGCATTTGTGCACCGAAGCGATTTGCGGCTGTATCGTTCGGGAGTGCTGTAGCGCTCCCGAGCCGAGCAGAAAATTCGAAGGAAATGGTCGCTGGCGAATCATTGCAAGTTCATGCGTTAAATGACAAAATTGCTTTGCAGGCTTAAGAAATACGGGGAGATTCACATGGCAGGTCAAAGCTACACGACTTATCCGGAAAACCTTCCCATCCCGGAAGACGACGGTGCCGCGAATCACCTCGTTGGCCTGACTCTCGCCTCGATTCCGCTGCCTTCGACCGGCGGAGGCTTCGTGGATCTGGCGAATCTCGAAGGGCTGACCGTACTCTATTGCTATCCGAAGACGGGAGTCCCAGGCCAAGCCCTGCCGGATGGCTGGGACGCGATACCTGGTGCGCGGGGCTGCACGCCCGAGACATGCGCTTTCCGCGACCATTATGCCGAGCTGAGGTCGGCGGGCGCGAATCAGGTATTCGGCCTATCCACGCAGGATACGGCCTATCAGAAGGAGCTTCATGACCGGCTCCATCTCCCCTTCGCAATTTTGAGCGATGCCAAGCTCGGCTTTTCTGAATCGTTAAGGCTGCCAACTTTCCAAGCCTGGGGTGATACCCTCATCAAACGCATCACACTTTTTATCCGCGACGCGAAGATAGAGCACGTCTTCTACCCCGTTTTCCCGCCAGACGGACACGCGGCGGAGGTGCTGTCATGGCTTCGGGCGCATCACAAGAGCTGACGCCTTGCATCGCGCCGAAAAGTGCCAGCGGTTTTCCGGTAACGCGATGCGATAAAGACTTAGAGCGGCGCACCGATTCCAAATCCGCGTCCGCCGCTCTAGGCAGATCGCCTGTCGAGCAGGAGGATGCCGGAGTGTTTGGCCTTATGCTCCGGCTCCACATGGATCGCGACGCGCGCGCCCGGGACCGTTTCCCGTAGAGCGAGTTCAACGCGGTCGCAAATGTCATGAGCTTCGCTGACCGTCATCGTAGCGGGGACGACAAGGTGAAACTGTATGAAGGTTGCAGGACCAGCATGCCGGGTTTGCAAGTCGTGCGCTTCGATGGCGCCCTGCGCGGCCGTCTCGATGCTTACCCGAATGAGTTCAATGGTGGCGGGGTCAGCCGCCTGGTCCATCAGGCCTCCGACGCTGTCTTTCACAAGACGCCATCCGGATAGCAGGATGTAGATCCCGACCGCGGCGGCGACCAGGGCATCGATTTGCAGCCAACCGGAAAGGACGGCCGCGACCACGCCAGCGATGACACCGGCCGATGATATGGCGTCGGCCAGAAGATGCCTGCCATCCGCGTAAAGCGCTGGAGATTTTTCGCGCCGCCCGACCCTCACAAGACGCCATCCCCACACCGCGTTGATGGCCGAAGCGACTGCGTTGACCGCTATACCGAGTCCGGGCGCTTCCAATTGCACTGGCGAAACGAAGTGCAAGGCTGCTTCTCTGAAAATGAGAAGCGCGGCGACGGTAATGAGCGCTCCTTCGAGCACCGCCGAGAAGTATTCCGCCTTATGGTGGCCAAAAGGGTGCTGGGCATCGGGAGGGGTTAAGCTGATGCGAAGCGCAAAATAAGCGGCGCCCGCGACGACGACATTGATGATGCTTTCAAGGGCATCGGACCAGAGTGCAACCGAACCAGTCAGCCAATAGGCT
>JBAUNL010000850.1:0-2146 GCA_049579205.1 Rhodomicrobium sp.
GTATCTGTTCCACACCTGTTATTGCCTGTTATTAAAAGACCTTGAATAACGCAACCAACTGAAACTGCCGCGGATGAAGCCACCGCTCGATAGGATCAGGATCTACGAACCGGGCACCCGGCCAGGACTCTAAGAGTAGTTAACTTCCGGATCTCGTGATGGCTATGGCGGACCACTCAAGGTGAACCGCTAGCGCGTTGCGCGTGATCGCTGTTGCGGCCCTGCGGCTGATCTGCTTGCTCGCACGCCCAGAGGGCTTTTGCGCCGCGTAGGACTTGGTTTCTTTTGCGACATCAGTGCCTTTTTCTGCGCATGCAACGCATGGGCCTTTGCAGCCTCGCCTGCGTAATAAGTCGCGTGCAGCCCGTGAGCATCGAGCGCTGTGGGCGTAGTGTGCCGCCATTTCATGATTGCCAGAGGCGTAGTGTGCGGCCGCTTCGCGGTGATACATGGCCGCCTGCTCGTGATGTTCGGCAGCTTTTATATGATGGACACGGGCGGGATGGGCCCGTGAGGGTGATGGTTGCTTAACCACGGTCTTTGCTTCCGGAGCACAAACGGCCGCCCGGTGCTTTTTCCGGACGGCCGCACACAGTTTGCTGAGCGAAATAACCTAGATACTCCGAAAGTTCCCGCCTTCGCTTGCAATTTTTGGCGGCGTCAGGCGAGCCCTCACTTCGCGGCCATGCAGAAAGCGGATAGGTCAGCGCAATTATTGAAGGGCCAATCGCACCTCCTTGACGGGGGGCGGGTTCCATTTGCCGGTTAACGCATCAGACTTTGGCGCGTAAAGGCGCATGGTCAGGTTGAACGCACCTTTGGGAGCGGGGAGCCAGTTTGCTTCCTTCTCCTGGCCGGGACTTTCATTCTGGAAATAAAGGTCGAGCGATCCGTCATCGTTATATTCGAAAGGCATCCAGCTGCTGAGCGCAAAGCGGTTGAGGGGGTTAGCAACAGGAAAGCCTTCCGTGTCATAAAGCGTCACAGACCAGAAGGCGTTCACGGGCGGGGTGTTTCCCTTGCCGAAATGAAGCGTGTATTTGCTTGCCCCATTAAGCGGCTTGCCCGCTTCATCCGCAAGGTTGAGGGGGTATATGGCATCCTCGGGAAGGTTTGCCCCGAGGCCAACCCGCGCGACAATAGCCCGCTTCAGATAATAGTTACCATAGACGCCCATCGTGTCGGTGTTCATAGACCAGCCGTTCACAACGCGCGCAAGGCTTGGCAATTTCCACGCCATCAGCTGCTGCGCGTCCTCGGCCGCGTTCTCAAGGCCGTTGCGAATGGCGGGATCAGCCTGGTCGAGATCAAAAGCCTCACCAGGTTCCATGCCGATCTTCTTTAGCTGTGCGAGGATCGGCTGGTCAGTGGCGTGGGGCGGGTAGACCGCGAGAAGCTTGGCCGCGTAAGCGAAGAATTTTGCGGCAGGCATGGCATCGACTTGGACCTTTGGCGGCGTCTTCATGTCGATCGAGGGATCGATCGTCACTTCAGCCGGCTCTTCGCTCAGGCCCCATTTAGAGAAGGGCGTGATCTCGTATCCGGCTTGGATCTGATGGACAGCATCGTAGTCCTGCGGCCCATCTGTTTTTGTGCGCCCGATAATCCATACATAGGGTGTTGTGGCCTCGATCCACTCGGCGTCGCCAGGAACGCGGAGTTCCGTTACGAAGCGCTGCCCCAAATTGGGCCGCCAGCCCGGGGGAGTAATAACGAAATTTCGGACCTCAGTTCCCGTGGTCCGCCAGCCGATCGAGCCAAAGACGTCGGTCCACATGTCGAGCATCTGCAGAAGGTAATAGCGCCCGCCGGTATCTGGCACCGAAACGATCATCGGCTCCCTCGTCAGATCAAGCCAGGCCACCGAATAAAGCGTATCAAAGTTGGGCCGCACCACGCCTCTGAACTCAGCAGACGGATATTCCTGCACATTTGTGAATGTGTTCATCGGCCCTTTGCCGAATTCTTTGCCTGGCTCAATGTTGGTGGACTGCTTCCGCGTTACGTCCATCATCACCTAGGGATAAAGGTACAAATACGCATCGATACCAATCGCATGGGCCTCTTGCTCGCTGATGTCCGAGGCAGCACGCAGCCCCGCGGGCAGGGCCATAAATATCAGCACGCCGGCCGTGATTAAGGCCGC
>JBAUNL010000851.1:0-2246 GCA_049579205.1 Rhodomicrobium sp.
GCTTGGCCCCATACAATCCAGAAACACGAAATCGCATCATGACTACGAACAAGGCGGGCACGCTCGTTCGCCCGCACGGTTTCTTCGCCATCCGCAGTGCCGCCTTTCGGGATGTGCGGAAAGCCCGGGCCGATAAACTATGGTAGAATTGTACTATGCCGGACAAGCAAACAAACGAAGCACGGGCGAAGCAGGAGCGGTTGCTTGACGAAGCGCTGGAAGAGACCTTCCCCGCGAGCGATCCAGTTTCGATTGAACTGGCCGGCATGAGAGTGGGGTCAGGGAAAGGTTCGCCGGCCAGCAAACCCGGAGAGGTCCGCCATTTGAGCGCAATCCTACGCCCAAGGCCGCTATCGCATCGTCATCCACGGCGGCGGACTCGGTGATCTTGAGGCGGTCAATGCCTCGCCGCATCGCCGGTGAGCAGGATTATCTGCTGGCGGTTGTGAAATCGCGGGCAATGCCAGCGTCAAAGCTTTGGCGATTAACCTCAGATCCTCTCAATACGGTGGCTAAGCGATCTTGCCGAGTATCTGCTTCATCTCTTCCGCCCCGAAAGCACGCAACGTCTGAGTGCGAACATTTCCCATGGAGCCGAGAGCTAATTCTAGAGCTGTCACAGAAGGATCGTCGGGCCCCTCGACCGTTACGACGAGGTCATACCGGCCAAGCGTCCAGTATAGGTCCTTTACGGTCACCCCAAACTTCCCCGCTGCCTCTTTGAAGGCCTCGCCCCGTTTGGGTGCAGCCGGACGCCGGCTGAGAGAAGCGCCGGGTGCCTGGCCTTTGCGCGAAATCAATTAGCGCAAGCCAGCTTCAGCTACATTCGTAAAAATAGAACAGAACCTTTGAAAAGAGGCTCAGCACGGGAGAACACCGCTTCGCCCTGGCTTTCGTAATCGAAACGAGACAAAATCGGGATGGAACTTGGGGATTATGGGTCGGCCGGACCTGCATCAGGGGTGATTTTATAACGGCGGAAGCCGCAGAGAAATGGGCAGAGCGGTATCTTGCCCATCCTAAAGATGGAAAGGCCAAAGAACAAACTGACGCAGGACGCCATTCTAAAATCCTGCGCCAGCCTTGAAAACCTGGCCAGCGGCGTTTCTAGTTTTCAGTCTCGAGAGTCCTCAGCCAAATCTGAGGCTCAGGCGGCTATGCTTGTGATACGCTGTGAAACCGACCTCGCCACAGCTGCAAATTGGCCGATAGGAGCCCTGTTTCTCCGGCCGCTACTCTCCTCCCCTGTCTTCCGGCCGATGGGTCTACGCCCTGCCAGTCCTGCTTAGGGCAGGCTGCCAAGCCTGGCGGAACCTTTTCTGTAGCGGTCTCTTGTCAGGGCTAAGAAGAGGAAACTGCGAGTACGCTGACGAAATGTTCGATCATCGCGACAGCATTCGCTGCCGCTGCGTTTCTTGGAGCTTGGGCGGAAGCCGCGCCGGTGGATGTTAAGCTCCAAGCAAAGAGCGGCGATGCCATTGGTATTGCCGCCCCGGGAGTGGCTTTGGACGCGCACGCAAAGGCTGGCGCGGTAGCGGTGGTCATTGGCTCCGCTCCCACGCTCACAAGGCTACCTAGCCAATCTCGGTACGTGCATCAAGCAAGCCCGAGTGATTTAGCCGCCGCTGAGCCAGCGCGGCGCCGCACCTTCCCGTAAACCGCTTCCGGTTGCTTCTTTAGGAAGATCGTGACCAAGGAGAAGACGATGTATACGAATATCCTAATACCCACCGACGGATCAGAACTTGCCGGGAAGGCTGTCCAGCACGGCATCGCTTTGGCCAGCCGGATCGGCGCCAAAATCACGGTACTGACGGTTTTGCCGCCATTTCATATATTTACGACCGACACGCAAATGATCGAGGACACGCCCGCCCAATATGAAGCACGCATGCAAGAGCATGCCAAGAAAACTCTTGGTGCAGTAGCCCAGGCGGCGCAAGCAGCTGGCATTGCATGCGAGACGGTTCATATCGAGCATGAGCATCCCTACCGGGCGATCATCGACGCCGCGGCGTCGAAAGGCTGCGACCTCATCGTCATGGCCTCGCACGGCCGCCACGGCATCTCCGCGATTGTCCTTGGCAGCGAGACGGTCAAGGTCCTCACCCATTCCAAGATCCCGGTGCTGGTCCATCGATAATGGCCAGTGAGGACGGGATAGCGAAGCTCCTCCAAGGCTGAGCAGGCAAACCCTTCGGCCCCAATGTCTCATGATCCAGCGCGGGCAAGCGCGCAGGTCCCGC
>JBAUNL010000852.1:0-2968 GCA_049579205.1 Rhodomicrobium sp.
GCTGTATTGCCGCTCGGACGGCGTGCGTTGTCGTGGCGCTGCCGTGAAGTATCTGTCCCATAACCGCTCCCGAAGTTTGGGGTCAGTTAGACTGATTCCATCACACAGCGGGACTAAACACCTAGGAAAGATGCCCGATTTGGAGAAGGCGGCGTAATCCGGGCGCAAGTTATTGCAATGCTGGCAGCAAAATCAAAATGGGGGTATCGTTGGGGGTACGTTCAATAAGGCCTAACGATTATTACCCTGTAATCAAATAGATACGCTAACGATTTGGCTGCTCCCACCGAGCCAAGCAGTCCGATCTCTGCGAGGACGGACAGCGCCAGGCGGTGACCTCAGCAGATGTGAACGCCTATCTCAAGGAAGCTACCGGCACCCAGATCACCGCGAAGGTGTTCTGCTCGCAGGGAGGACCGCTGATTTTTGGCATGCGGATGCCAATGGCCTCTGTGATCTCAAGGGGTTCCGTCATCGAGGGCGAAACAGGGTGCTGGCCGGGGGAAGCTCCTGGCAGCCTCGCCTCCTGTCCAAGCCTGATCAGGCACTGCCTGGCGATGCATGCTTTGGTATCAGGGAAGGCTTGAGATTCGCCTTGGGTTTTGATCCTGCTATTTTATTGTCTTCCGAACCGTTCTCCGGGCGCATCTCGAACCGGTCTCCAGCGCACCAAATACGGAAATTAGGAATTTGGCGAGCAGAGACAGGCGCTGTAAAACGGGTATTTAGAATGAAAGAAGAAATGCTTGATCGCGACGCCATAGTGCGTTTGGCAAAACCACCATAACATCGCGGGTATCGGCTGCCCGGACCTTGGCCTGGATCAATGTCGCGTCGAGCCCGCTACAATATCGTGTGATGGGACCAGTCGAGGCGAAGGATTCGGTTAGCGGAGAGAGACGCTCAGGCGATGATGTCGAAGCCGAGCCTACCAGGCGAGTTCGAGCTGATCGCGCAGTATTTTGCGCCGCTCGCGTGCGCTTTTCCCGGCGCCTACGGCTTGCTCGACGACGCAGCTGTGATCAGACCGGCATCCAAAAATGAGCTTGTGGTAAAGACCGACGCCATCGTTAGTGGCATCGATTTCCTGCCCGACGAGCCGGCTAATCTCATCGCGCGCAAGGGACTGCGCGTCAACCTCTCTGATCTTGCCGCCAAGGGCGCGGTCCCCCGCGCCTATCTGCTAGACCTTGTATTGCCGAATACGGTCAACGAGGCGTGGATTGCCGCCTTTGTCACCGGTCTCGCTCACGACCAGGCCGAATACGGCGTGCACCTGATCGGCGGCGACATGAGTTCGACATCAGGCCCGATCACGATCGCGGTCACCGCTTTTGGCGAGGCGCCGATCGGTCGGATCATCCGGCGCGGTGGCGCGCAAGCCGGCGACACCATCTTCGTCACCGGCACGATCGGTGACGCGGCACTAGGGCTCTCCGTATTGCGCGCCGCGCTGCCGAGAATCGATGCGGCCTCGGCTGCGTTTCTCGTCGATCGTTATCGATTGCCCCAGCCACGTATCGCCCTGGGCCCACAGCTAATCGGCATCGCGACCGCGGGGCTTGACGTTTCGGATGGCCTTGTCGCCGATCTGCGGCATATCTGCGCGGTCTCGCGCCTTTCCGCGGTCGTCGAAGCCAGGTCTGTCCCGCTTTCGCCCGCCGCCCGCATCGCGATAGCCGGCGATCCCCAGCGCCTCGCGACGGCGCTGACGGGCGGTGACGATTACGAGTTACTGTTCACGGCCGCCCCGGGAGCAACGGCCCGGATCGGCGAATTGTCGCGATCGTTCGGCGTGCCGATCACGCCAATCGGTCGCATGACCGTGGTATCGGGAGCCGACCAGCCTCAGGTGACCGTATTCGACACCCTCGGCCGGCCGCTCGGTTTCGCCTCCGAGGGCTGGACGCACTTCCGCAACGGCCGCTGATGCCATGAAGCCGGCGATGCGCGCCGTCGGGCTCCAAAGCATCAACGCTTCGTAATGGCGGGCTGGTCGGCCCCTACTGGAAGTCGCAATGGCCAACGATTAAAGCCGAGCCGTCCATCCAGCAGATCATCCGCAAATCATCAAGGCTCCAAGTTCGCCGTGACGATGTCCTTCACGCGAAGACGGAGATCCGCCAGCGAAGCGCCCGCCATCTGCCGGAGGCGCACCTCGACGATCTGTGGCTTGTCGATCGGCCGTCCGATCTGACTAACGAGATAGCATTCGGCCGCTTCGACCTCGCGGATCTCCCGCACCAGGTGATCAGCAATCAGTCCGGCCGCAAGATTATAAAGCTTCCCGACATGGTTGACTGGATTCTTGCCCGCGATCGACTCTGTCGTCATTGGACGATAGGGTGTGATTAACCCGTTCGACCGATTGCTGCGGCCTGCCTCGCCATCGTCCCCGGCCTCGGCCGAAAGGCCAGTCACCGTCACATAGAGACTGTCGGGTGGTACATCGGCGGTGTTGAGATCGACTGACGCTCACTGGCCGAAGGATCCACGCACGACAGCGCTGGCAATCAGGTCGCGGATGTCAGCCTTCTTGCTGAGGTAGTCATCGGCCCGGTCACGTAGGCGCCGACGAAGGCGACGGCGACCGTTAGGCGTGCAATTCCATCGGAGGCCACTCCCATGACCTTGATGTCTTCACCTATTTCGGGATGAGCAGCTTTCGTCGCCGGCTCATTCAGGTTTGTGTCTGGCTTACCATCGCGGTCACAACGAACGATGCTAAAGCGGCTCGCCGAAGGAACGCAACTTTCTTGAATGCAGGCTGTCGCGTCAGCTCCTTGAGGAGGCCGAGGGCGGCGAGGCCAATCTCAAGATGCCGGAGACCGCCTTCTCGTAGAAAGCGCTCGCACTTCCAGGCAGCTCAATTTCGCCATGAAGCGGCTTGTCCGAGACACAGAGCAGGGTGCCATAGGGGTACACGCAGACGAAATCCCTGCGTCGCAATCGTACCGCTCTCCATGCC
>JBAUNL010000853.1:0-4472 GCA_049579205.1 Rhodomicrobium sp.
CGTCTGGCTCGTCGAGAATTTCGATAACCTCAATCTCGCGAACTGGCTTTGGACCAAGCAATATCAGGTTTACGCGAAGGTTGACACTGAAGGGCCACGCTACCTCGAATTCGAAAAATGGTGGGGCGCTTTCATAATGACGAATGGCGAGGAAATGCAATGGCTTGTCGACGACCTCTTTGTTGGCGATAAGCTCACCCATAATCAGCTTTTTTCAAGCGACGGAAAGCTCTTCGATTTTCGCAACATTGCCAGTCCGATAATTTGTTTTACGTCCTTCGGGGATGATATAAGCCCGCCACAACAAACGCTAGGTTGGGTTCTTGATGTTTACCGCGATGTGGAAGACATTGTCGCCCAAGACAAGACAATTGTGTATTGTCTAGATCAGAAAGCTGGACACCTTGCGCTCTTTGTTTCTTCTCGTGTCGCTATCAATCAGCATGAGAAATTCATTCAGCTTGTCGATATTCTGGATTGTCTCCCACCTGGCCTTTTCGAGATGGTCATTACGCCGAAGGACGGCGAGGCGAAATTAACACCTGAGAGTAGCTCCGTTACTTTCGAGCCACGCAGTCTCGAAGACATTCGTGCTCTAGGCCGAAACAGTGCGGAAGATGACCGGGCCTTCCAAGCTGTCGTGCAGCTTTCGGAATTGAACTACAATATTTACCGGACATTCTTCCAAGCCGGCGTTCGCGCACTCGCTAACACTCAAACGGCCGAACTGGCGCGAGCTCTTCATCCAATGCGGCTGAGCTACAGTCTTTTCACGAGCAAGAACCCCTTCATGCAGGAGACTAAGAAACTTGCAGAACAGGCTCGTAAGGAGCGGAAGCCTGTAGTTGCAAACAACCCTTTCTGGCAGATCCAGGAGGCCCTTTCTGCTCAGATTGAAGCAACGCTAAAGACCGTGGGTGAGGTTCGCGATGCAATGGCCGAGCACGTCTTCTATGCCATCTTCGGTTCGCCCACCATACAAAACCTTTTTCAAATGACTGAAGCGGAGAAAGCGCTAAGACGCACACCAGCATTAACTCACGATCAAATCGCTGCTTGGGACAAACGCAAATCGGAACTGGCTGCGAAGCTCAACACGGGCACATTCGATGACGCCCTTGTAAGAGCAGGTCTCTACATCGTCGGTTCTATTGGTAGCATGGACTCCAGAACTGCCCTTACACTTAACGAAGCGAGGCAGTCGATGACGCGCTTGACGCTCGACGACTTTAAAGCACTCGTCAGAACTCAGGCATCTGTCTTGTGGTCCTATAGGGACCAGGCGCTTGAGGCTTTGCCTAATCTTGTTCCTTCAGATGCGAGGCGGAGAGAGCTTCTGAGAGTGGTTCGAGCCGGTGCCGTTGCTGTTGGCCCAATTACTGAGGTCGAGCAACAGTGCCTTTCGCGGCTGGCAGACATCCTCGGCTTGGAAAACGAATCTGCAGCTGAAGCCCTTCAGGCGGCTGAGTGAGATTAAGTGCTGAGACTGGCAACTACCCCTGACTCAGTGGATTCAAGAACGGAGCTTCTATATGGGTCATTCCGACTGACGAGGAGCTGATGATCGCCATGCACACCCACGCACTGACTGCGTCAAACAAGGTTTACTGCTGAAGGAGGCATTATGCCGGTTCGTAATTCTAAGTTGTTTTGGAAGAGGTCAAAGCGTGCTCGCATGCAGAAGCCGGAGTCAGCTCACAAAAGCCAATTCGTATTTGTGGCTCCCCGCACGCTGACATCGATTGCTTTTGTCACCCTGGCCCTTTCTGCCGGTTGGGGTTTCAACTGCTGCTTTCTTGTTCGGGCGGCCCATGCCCAATCCAAGTTCGAAGAAGACGTTCAGAAGTTTAAAAAGGACGCTCAACAATTTCAGCAAGACGTCCGGGAAAAGTTTAAGCCGCTGATTGACAAGCTGCGTGGCGTCGACCTGCCGGAGGGATTCGCAAAAACGAACGGGCGGATCGAG
The DNA here is from genome assembly GCA_049579205.1 of Rhodomicrobium sp. Taxonomy (GTDB): domain Bacteria; phylum Pseudomonadota; class Alphaproteobacteria; order Rhizobiales; family Rhodomicrobiaceae; genus Rhodomicrobium. Next base: position 1,967 of record JBAUNL010000853.1, read on the forward strand.
GCGACGGAGATAGACGTATCGCCCAAATATGCCGGACGGCTAGAAACTGTACGCGTCGACGAGGGTGATGAGGTCAAGGCTGGACAGGTCGTTGCGGTCATGCGTTCACCCGAAACTGAAGCCCAGCTCCGGAGTGCGCAGGCGAACGTACTGGTCGCCAAAAGTGTAGTGGCCTCAGCTGTGGCAAAAGTAGCCCAAGCCAAAGCCGATTTGGTTTACGCGCAGGCCGATCTGGAACGCGGCCAGACGCTGGTAAAACAGGGATGGCTTACCAAGCAGGTCTTCGATCAGCGGCTGGACAAAGCCGACGCCAACAAAGCGGCTCTGGACGCCGCAGAAAAGAACCGTCTGGCGGCAGAGGCCACTGTCATAGCCGGTGAGGCCGAGGTGGACCGGCTTAGCTCAATCGTCGCCGATCTCACGCTCGTGTCTCCTCGTGACGGCAGAGTTCAATACCGGATCCATCGCGCCGGAGAGGTTGTTAACGCCGGAACACGAATCCTTCAGATCCTGGATCTGAATGACGTGTACATGACGATCTATCTGCCCGCCGCGCAAGCCGGGAAGCTCGCGCTCGGGGACGAGGCCCGTACAATCCTCGATCCGTATCCGGACTTCGTACTCCCGGCGAAGGTAAGCTTCGTCGCCACGGAAGCGCAGTTTACGCCGAAGCCCGTCGAGACGGCGGCGGAGCGGGAAAAACTGATGTTTCGAATTAAGCTACAGGCCGACCCCGAAGTCCTCAGGAAATATCATACTGAAGTGAAGACCGGCATTCGCGGCATGGGGTTCGTCCGGACCGACCCCCGTGTCTCGTGGCCGGAAAACCTTGCGGTGAAGCTTCCCGAGCCGCAAGTTCAAAGCGGTCAAATCCCACGACCGGATTCCTCCGCAGACCAAGGTAGCAAAAAGGCTGCAGAAGATCGAAGCAAGCAGCAAGAAGTTGAAAGCGGACAAATCCCTCTATCTGGATTTGACGCAGACCAAGGCCGCAAAGAGGCTAAAGAAGATGAAAACAAGCAGCACACTGTGACCGTCAACCGTCAAAAACGTAGCTCGCGGTCTCATCGCCGGAAAACCTTGCAGTGAAGCTTCCCGATGGCGGATAATTTCGTAGCCAAAATCGCGCGCGTTTCCTATCGCTATGGGAAAACGCTAGCGCTGGACAATGTGACCATAGATTTCCCGGCGGGCCGGATGATCGGCATGATCGGGCCGGATGCTGCCGGTAAGTCGACGCTGCTCGGCCTGATCGCAGGTGTACGGATCATCCAGCAAGGTCAGGTTACAGTGCTTGGCGGCAATATGGCTGATCAAGCCTACCGCAATTCGCAAATCGGCCGGATTGCCTACATGCCACAAGGGCTTGGGAGAAATCTTTATCCGACGCTTAGCGTCTTTGAAAATATCGATTTCCATGGGCGGCTTTTCGGCCTGTCGCCTACTGAACGTAAGCGGCATATCAACGAGTTGCTCAAGGCCACAAGCCTCGACCCCTTCATGAACCGTCCGGCGGGCAAACTTTCCGGCGGCATGAAGCAAAAGCTGAGCCTCTGCTGCGCGCTGATCCACGACCCCGACCTCCTCATCCTTGATGAACCCACTACCGGCGTTGATCCCCTTTCCCGCAGACAATTCTGGGAGCTTATCGGCAACATACGCGCGCGGCGCCCCAGCATGAGCGTCATCGTTGCAACTGCTTACATGGAAGAGGCGCAGCAATTCGACTGGCTCTGCGCCATGTATGGCGGCAAGGTTATTGCGGCTGGAGAAACTCAGGAAATTCTGCAGAAAACCGGTGAGAAAACCCTTGAGGAGGCCTTCATTGACCTGCTGCCGGAAGAAAAGCGCGCAGAACATAAGCCAGTCACCGTCCGCCCGCGTACCTTCGATCCTTCCGAACCGCCGGTCATCGAAGCCGACGGCCTGACTCAGCGGTTCGGCAATTTCACTGCTGTCGACCACGTGAGCTTCCGCATCCAGCGCGGCGAGATCTTCGGCTTCCTAGGTTCGAACGGCTGCGGCAAATCCACAACAATGAAAATGCTGACAGGACTTCTGCAACAGAGGGGACATCAAAGCTGTTCGGCAAGCCCATGGCGGCGAATGATATGCAAGCGCGCATGAACGTCGGCTACATGACGCAGGCTTTCTCGCTTTATGAGGAACTGACTATCCGGCAGAACCTGGAGCTTCACGCGCATCTCTATCATCTGCCTGCAAATGCGAAAGAAGGCCGGATCACGGAACTGCTTGAGCAATATCACTTAAAGGATGTTGCTGATGAGCGTCCGCAGAGCTTGCCGCTTGGTGTAAAGCAGCGGCTTCAACTTGCGGTGGCTGTTCTGCATAACCCGCCGATGCTCATTCTCGATGAGCCGACCTCTGGGGTGGATCCTGTTGAAAGGGACGAATTCTGGCGCACGCTCATCCATCTGTCGCGCGATGAAGGCGTCACGATATTTATCACGACCCATTTTATGAACGAGGCCCAGCGCTGCGACCG
>JBAUNL010000854.1:0-3818 GCA_049579205.1 Rhodomicrobium sp.
AGGACTATGCAGCGGCCATAGGTGCGATCCGGGCGAACAGCATTGCTGCTAGGTCCCGGTCATGAGCGAAATGCCGTCTCAATCAGACAACGAGCAGGATGCTCTCAAGCGCGCGGCCGCCCAGGCAGCGGTCGAACTCGTCGAGGACGGCATGGTCGTCGGACTGGGCAGCGGCACCACGGCGGCGTTCGCTGTAGAGGCGCTGGCTGAGCGTCATCGGCAGGGCTTGCGTTTCGCTGGCATTCCCACCTCTGAACGTACCGCCGCGCGAGCGAAGGCGCTGGGCATTCCGCTTTCCTCATTTGGCGAGCACAGGCAGATCGATCTCACGATCGACGGCGCGGACGAGGTGGAACGCGGCACACTCAATCTGATCAAGGGACTGGGCGGCGCATTGTTACGTGAGAAGATTGTTGCCGCTGCCAGCCGGCGCCTCGCAATCGTCGCCGACGGGTCCAAGCTGGTAGACCGGTTAGGGACCCGTGCGCCGCTTCCTGTAGAGGTTGTCGCCTTCGGATTAGAAGCAACCCGCTTAAGTCTCGAAGTGCTGGGTGCGAGCACGAAGCTGCGCGTGTCGCCGACGGGCGAGCCTTTTGTCACCGATAGCGGCAACCGCATTCTCGACTGCAGCTTCGATCCGATCGCCGATCCCGCACGGCTTGAGGTACGCATTGGACGCGTCGTCGGCGTGGTCGAAAGCGGACTTTTCATCGGCCGCGCTGATCCAGTTTTCGTTGCCGACGCGACAGGCGTCCACCGCCTCGACAGCGCACGCGCCCATCGTGGCAGTCCGCCCGTTTTGGTGATCATGGGAGTATCGGGGACCGGCAAGTCAACGATTGCGCAAGAACTTGTTATGCGCCTCGGCTGGGCTTTCGAGGAGGGAGACTTACTTCATCCCGAGGCCAACATCGCCAAGATGCATGCCGGAATTCCACTAATGGATGCGGACCGCCAACCTTGGCTCGATCGTGTGGCAGCCTGGATAGACTGTCAGCGCGCGAAGAAGCAGCCGGGAATCATTACCTGCTCCGCACTTAAGCGATCCTACCGGCTCATTGTTATCGGCGACCGGCCAGAGGTACGGTTGGTGTACCTTCGCGCGGGCCGGGACCTCATCGCTGAACATTTGGCGGGGCGCCTCGGTCACTTCATGCCAGCAAGCCTGCTGCAAACCCAGATCGATACTCTCGAGGAACCGGATCCGGGCGAGGAGCCTCTGACTGTCGATGCAGGACAGCCACCGGGCCAGATCGCCGACGAGATCATCCGGCTTCTCGGCGCTTCTGCCACTATCAGCCGCGGTGCCACACGCGCTTGAGAACGCTGCTGCTAAAGGCGCCCTACTATAAGGTTCGGGTCCGGCCATTAGGAGGGGGACAGGGTGAGGGGTACGCAATTTCAGGTCAATAAGGCTTGACCAGCCGCTCCAGGTAATCCAGCTCGATCGGCGGACGCGAAGGCTGGCCCAGCCTCCTGCGCAGCTCTTCGAGGATGGAGCGCGCCCGCTGTACGTCGATCTCCTGCGGCACCTTCACGCTGTCGCCGTCATTCAGTTCGTTGTCCCGGCTCCGGCCCAGCGGATCGCGATTGGCCTGCCCGTTGCCCCCGCCGCCCGCGGAACGCATCATCTGCTCAGCCATGGCGCGCGTGCTTTGCCGCATATTCTCGAGCGCGCGGGCCTGCTGATCGGTCGCTTCGCCGAGATCGTTATCTCCGAGTGCGTCGCCGGCTTCGCCCATGGCCCCTTCGGCATCCTGCAGCTTCTGTTGGGCACGGTTTCCGCCCTGGCCAGGCCCCATCTGTGAAAGCAAATCTTGGAGCTGCCGCTGAAGGGCATCCTGCCGCTGCTTCAGACCGCCCGTGTCGGGCGGCCCAAACTCACCGCCCTGCCCCGGCTGCCCTTGCTGTTTGCGCCCTTGTCCCCGCTGGCTGCGCTGGCCCTGCTGTTGGCCGCTGCTTCCACCTTCCTGCGCGCGGAAGGTCTGGTCGAGAAGCTGCTGCTGCTGGCGCATGAGGTCTGTAAGCTTCTGGAGCTGCTTCATCCTTTCCGCGTTCTCAGCCTCGGAAGCGGCGTCGCTCTGGCCTGGCGTCTGCAGCGATTCGAGAATATCGCGAAGCTCATTTAGCATTTGGGCCGCGGCCTCCGGAGAGCCGGACTTCGCCAAGCTTTCCACCTTGTCGAGAAGCTTCTGCAGGTCCTGCGGCGTAACCATCTTCGAGTTCTGGGACGGTGCCGATTTGCTCGCGTTCTTCGATTTCTGTTCGAGGAGCGCTTGCATATAGCGGTTCAGCGCCTGTCGCAGCTCGCTCATAAGCTTCTGGATTTCCTCCGGCGAAGCGCCTCTTTCGATTGCATCCTTCAGCCGGTCCTGGGCGGCGCGCAGCTCTCTCTCCGCTTGGGAGAGATTTCCATCCTCAATGCGCAGCGCCACATCCCAGAGCTGGTCGACAACGCTCTCGACTGTCTCAATGGAAAAAGGCCCCCGAAGCCGCCAATACGCGGAACGCAGATTGAGGTAGATCGGAGACGGGATGTTGTCGTCCTCTGCGGTGATGGCCAGCGCATTCAGGTTGCTTGCCACGCGCAGCGTGCTGCCTGGGTCCTCGACAAGCGCGCGCCTCTGCCCAACCACCGCTTTCGCGAGCGGCTTTGTAAATTTACGCTCCGGCAGAATAATGCCGCGTGGAGCGCTCAGTCCTTCATGTCCGGCCTCGTCTTTCGCCGCAAGCGTCACAATCACGGGAAGCCCCGCCCAAGGATGGGCCGTCAGATCACGATAGGTTTTGCCTTCCGCCGACTTGATCGGTGCGCGGGGAAGCGAGAGCGGGAAAACAGGCGGCTTGCCGATCAGGGGCGTTGTGTTGCTGGCGTTTTCGCCCCCGGCAGGGACAATCCGCTCAATTCTCGCTTCGGCGTTTGCCACGCCATAATCGTCATCAACCTTGTATTTGAACAGCATCACGGCCCGCGGCGAGACCTCGATCGGGCCTACAAAACTGATGGAGGGAGCCGTGTCCGGCACCGCCGTCAGCGCCCAAGACCTGTGAACGCCCCAACTGCGGCTCACTGACAAGGTCCCGGAATCCTCGATCTTCTGCGTATATTCTGCATAAGTCTCGCTTGATTGGCCTGCGGGTTGGAGCGCCTTCTGGTCTTTGCCCCGGCCCAACTTCACCTCATAAGATGCGGCGTCCGGCCCATTGATCTTTACCGTCAGCACTGACCCCTGAGGCACGGAGATTGCCTCCTGCCCCGAGGAAACCGTGCCGTTGGCGAGCACGAACGGCTCTTTCCTGGTGTAAGCGGGGGGTGAGATCCAGGCATCGATGCGGAAGCCCGCGCCAGCCGGAATTTCCGGAACCGCGAAGGCAGCCTTCATGCGGCTTCCTAGATCGCCATAGGCCCATGCCCCCGCAACCGCGAGCAGCAGAAGCAGCGCGGCGCGAAGTGCAAATGGGTCGTGTTTGTCGATGCGGGGATTAGGAAAGCCGGCCTTTAGCTTCCGGAGAGCGCTTGCGGCGTGGGCGCGGTGCGCATCCCACAACGCTTTGGTCTCCACTGAGGCTTCCTCTTGCGAGAGTGTGTCGTTGAATGCGGTCAGTGGCCTGTGATCGATCGCAGACGCTTTCTCGATGCGGGCGAAGGATTCTTCCCGCCTCGGCCGCCGCCAGAAGAACAACGGCAGGAAGGAAAGCACAAAGGCTCCGCCAAAGGCATAGAGGAGGAAAAGGTGGATGCGCGGCGGCAGGTACTGCCAGACCTCGAAAACCGAAAGAAGCACAAAAAGCCCGGCTATCGACAGTGGAAGCCAGGC
>JBAUNL010000855.1:0-11543 GCA_049579205.1 Rhodomicrobium sp.
GGAATTTGCAGATCGAAGATTTCGACGCCGAAAAGCTCGCGAACCGATTGGCTGACCGCGACGCGGACGTCGCCCGCAATCTGCTCGCGCTCCTCCGATATCTTTACCGTATTTCGCTTTGCAAAAAGCCGCAGTGTGCGGTCGGCGATGATCTGCTCAATGTTGCGGTTAATGTCGAAATTGCCGGACTTGCCGACATCGTAAAGCAGCTTGAAGACCGCGTCGCGGGGAATGCGATAGGTAACGCCAACGCTTATCTGGACAGACTGATTATCCACTGTGTAAACGCGCAAATTATCGATGCGAAAGGTGTCGATCGAAACCTGCAGCTTGTCGACCTTATCAATGAACGGGGCCTTGAAGTAGAAGCCTGGCAGGAGCGGTTCTTTTGTTCTGACCGTGCCGAGCCTCCTTACCCCCGCCATTTCGGTCGGCTGAACTATGAAGAAGCTATCGTCCAGGGTGTAAAGGATAAACAAAGCGCCAGCAATCAAAGCGATAATGCGCGTCATTCCGTCCAGTTGTGGCAATGACCGCTGCTTATAAAACGTGAGGTCTGACACAGCCCCTCCAAACTGGAGCCTGCTCTAGCTCCGGCGCCAGCTTAGCACTTTCGAAAGGGCCGCACCATTCTGGCCGCAGAGCCGTAGCTCGTCCAATGCCATGCGTGTAGGAAATTACACAATGGCTGCCATGCCGAGATTTTGAGATCCAACGCCGCCGTCTAAGATGGCACGGTCATTGCGGGAAGCCTCGGCAATCAAGGAGGCAGGCTGACGTCATGGCTCAGAACGCGAATCAGGAAATTCCCCTTATCGACGTATCCGGACTCCTATCTGGCAAGGGCGAAGGACTGTTGAAAGCTGCGGCCGATATCCGGGCAGCCTGCCGCACCATCGGCTTCTTTTACGTGGTGAACCATAACGTTGCCACGGACTTAATTGAGGCGGCATTCCAAAAGTCGAAAGAATTCTTCCGCTTGGACCCGGCTAGTAAGGAAGAAGTCTCTTATTTCAGCTCGCCACATAATCGCGGCTACATCGGGTTTCTCAAGGAGGCCCTCGACCCGACGAAGCCAGCCGATCTCAAGGAAGCCTTCAATATAGGCCTCGATTTGGATCCGGACGACCCGGACGTGATCGCAGGCAAGCCTTTCCGTGGTGTGAACCTTTGGCCACGGGATCCAGAATTCCGCGAAATCATGCTTGCCTATTTCGAAGCCGTTTGGAAGCTTGGACGTGAACTGCATCGGGCCTTCGCAACAGACTTGGCGCTTCCCCCGGATCATTTCGAGGACAAGCTGGACCGTCCGATGGCCATATTGCGGCTTCTGCATTATATGCCGATGCCGGATCGCCTTGGAGCCGGACAGCTCGGAGCTGGTGAGCATACCGACTACGGCAACATTACCCTGCTAGCGACCGATGCTATGGGAGGGCTTGAAGTGCGTACGAGATCTGGGGAGTGGATTGCTGCGCCGCCCGTTCCTAACGCTTTCATCTGTAACATTGGCGATTGTCTTATGCGATGGACGAACGAGGTTTATGTTTCGACGCCGCATCGTGTTGTGCCCCCGAAGGATGCAGAACGCTACTCGATCGCCTTCTTCCTCGATCCCAATCCTGATGCTATCGTTGAGTGCGTTCCAAGCTGCATCGGGCCAGGGAGGCCGCCGCTTTACTCAGCGATCAGCGGAGAGGCCTTCCTTCGTTCCCGCCTCGAACCATCCTACGCCCACAATAAGGCATAGGAAGTTGGGATCGAGCGTCGCTAGATGCTCGGCTTGCCACGGCAGTTGATTGACGATAGTCCGCAGAGGTTGCGTGGATCCGCGTTTCTTGGGCCCTGCTTTTGTCACGAGCCCTTTGTAATACAATGCCAAACTCCCTCGAATAGTTTGCTAATGAGAAGGAATGCGCATGGGCGATCAAGGGGTCTCACGCAGGGACGCAATGAAGGGTGCGGCCGGGCTTGCGCTAGCCATGACTTCGCCTGCAAGGGGGAACGCGGCGCAAGCCATTCCAGGATCTGATCGCGGGCCCGCGAGATCCGTCACTGGGTTTGTTTACGAAAGCAGCACCGGCGGACCACGCCAAGCCAATGAACGGGGATTGGAAGGCATTCTGGTCTCAAATGGGAGAGACGTTGTCAAAACTGACGCGAATGGCAGCTATAGTCTTCCTTTGGAAGATGAGGCGGTCATTTTTGTGATCCAGTCTTCCGGCTTTACCGTGCCGGTTGATCCTATCACCAACCTGCCGCGCTTTTCTTATCTGCATCAGCCAAACGGGTCGCCAGGCAACCTCAAGCTCCGGTTTCGGGGAGTGAACCCCTCGGGGCCTCTTCCCCCTTCACTTGACTTCCCGCTTATCCGGCAAGCAGAACGGACAAAGTTTGACGTCCTCCTCTTCACCGACCCCCAGCCAGAGAGCCAGGCAGAACTCGATTATGTCCGCGATGACGTCGTCAATGCCGTTGTAGGAGCGAACGCGGCCTTCGGCATTACCACCGGCGATATCCTGTTCGATGATCTCTCTATGTATGGCCGCTATAACCGCGTCGTCGGCCAAATCGGTGTGCCTTGGTGGAATATTGGCGGCAATCACGATTTGAATTTCGAAGCGCCGGATCGCACCTACTCGCGCGAGACATTCAAGAGGGAATTCGGCGCGCCCTATTACGCGTTCAATTATGGCAAGGCTCTTTTCTTGATGCTCGATAACGTCGCCTATCTTGGACCGGATGAAAGCCGGTCCGATCGCGGCGGCAAATATGTTGGCGAGCTAGGGGAACGGCAACTCGCCTTTATTGCCAATGTCCTGAAGGAGACGCCCAAGGACAGACTTGTCGTGGCATGCATGCACATTCCCCTCAGGAACTATATCAACCCGGGGGATCCGTCGATTAATACTGCGGATCGTGAGGCCTTTCTGCGGCTCATTTCGGGGCGGCCGTCGGTTAGCTTTTCGGGCCATACCCATACGACTGAGCATCATTATTTAGATGTTCCAGGCGAAGGTGAGCATCACCATCATGTGCTCACCGCGGTGTCAGGTTCCTGGTGGAGCGGCCCCTTCGATTATCGTGGCATCGCCTGCGCCTTAAGCCGCGATGGCAGCCCCAACGGCTATCACGTGTTGAGCATCGATAATGAGGCTTATGAGACGCGCTTCGTCTCCGCGAAAGAACCGGGCGCGCGCAAGACCCGGATCATGCTCGACAGCGTCTTTCATCGCGGGAGGCAGGAATTGCAGCGTGACTTCCGCATGGGACAGTTGCTTGGCTCACCGATCCCGGTAGATACGATTTACGCGACCGAGGTCATAGTAAACGTTTTCGATGGCGGCCCGAAAACCAAGGTGGAGATGACGATTGGGGGCACAGCGCCGGTAACGATGGCAAGAGAAGCGCGGCCGGACCCCCTCGCAAATGAGCTTTTCAGCCGCAACGAAGCGACGAAGAAACCTTGGGTTAAAGCTGAGATTTCGTCCCACATCTGGGCGGCAAGGCTGCCAGTCGATTTGAAACCAGGCACGCATACCCTATCGGTTAGGGTGCAGGATGAGTATGGGCGATCCTTTACCGAGCATGCAGTTGTTGAAATTATTACAGCCTAAGCAGTCCTTATAGACCAGAGCGGGGGCATGGCTCGGCCGACCCTGCCCGCCTTCCGGGAGTTACGTGGGCCTCCCGCCGGCTTTTTACTCCAAGCCGCCGCAGAAGCGCTGGATGCGTCGGCAAGACTCCTCGAGTTCCGCCTCTGAGGTCGCATAGGAAATGCGGAAGTAGGGTGATAGGCCAAACGCCGCGCCATGCACCACGGCGACGCCTTCCTCCTCAAGCAGCGCCGTCACCACATCCTCGTCATTTCCTAGCTTCTTGCCTGCCTGGGTCGTTTTGCCGATCAAGCCCGCACAAGAAGGGTAGACATAGAAGGCGCCTTCTGGCGTGGGGCACTTGATGCCCTTCGCCTGGTTGAGCATTGAGACCACCAGATCGCGGCGCTGTTTGAAACTTTCGGCGCGTGGCTTGAGAAAGTCCTGCGGCCCGTTCAATGCTTCCACACTGGCCCACTGGCTTATGCTCGACGCATTCGAAGTCGTCTGCGATTGCAGCTTCGTCATCGCTTTGATGAGGAACTCAGGCCCTGCGCAATAACCGATACGCCAGCCGGTCATTGCGTAGGCCTTGGAGACGCCGTTCATGGTCAGCGTCCGGTCATAAAGGCAGGGTTCAACCTGCGCAGGCGACGTAAATACGAAGCCGTCATAGACCAGGTGCTCATACATATCGTCTGTGAGCACCCAGACATGCGGATGCCGCATCAAGACATCGGTAAGCGCCTTCAACTCAGCGCGCGTATAGGCCGCCCCGGTTGGGTTGCAGGGGTGGTTGAAGATCAGCCACTTCGTCTTCGGTGTAATGGCGGCTTCCAGCGTCTCAGGCTTCAGCTTGAAACCCGTCTCGATCCCGGCCTCAGCAAAGACGGGCGTGCCGCCGGCGAGCAGAACGATGTCGGGATAGGACACCCAATAAGGCGCCGGGATTACCACCTCGTCGCCAGGGTTCAGCGTCGCCACCATGGCGTTATAGATGACCTTCTTGCCGCCAGGCGCGACGAACGCTTGAGCCGGCTTATAATCCAGGCCGTTCTCCCGTTTGAACTTCCGGCAGATTGCCTCCTTCAGCTCCGGGATGCCATCCACGTTGGTGTATTTCGTCTTGCCGTCCCTGATCGCTTTGATCGCCGCTTCCTTGATGTTTTCCGGCGTGTCGAAATCCGGCTCGCCGGCCCCGAGGCTGATCACATCCTTTCCCGCCGCTTTCAAGTCGCGCGCCTTGGACGAGACCGCGATGGTGGGCGAGGGCTTAACGCGCGCAAGCGCGTCCGATAGGAAAGCCATGGTCTTACTCCAGGATCGGGATTACAGCGGCAAGCTATGCCTGTCTTGTCTGCTACGCAAGGGCAAGCAAGGCATATGGACTATGTTCTGGTAAAAAAGTTAGGAAATAAGAGCCGGTAGCTTCGGATCGAGGTGCCCCCACCGGCCTTGCGCCAGTCTGTCAGCTCTTCCGAGCCTTGCGGGGATCTGAAGATGTCATGGAGAAATTTTCAATGTAACAGAACATTATTCTGAACAAGTTCAGCTATCGTTGATGTGCATATTAATTCTTATTCGCGCCCTTTGAACGGCCCTTCACGTGATCAATGAAGGCTCGCAGCTTCGGCATCATTTGATGGCGGCTGGGATAGTAGAGAAACACACCCGGCGTCATCGGTGCGAACGGCTCCAGAACTTGCACCAGTTTTCCCGCTTTCACCGCTCCTCTGGCGATCGGCTCAGGCACTTGAGCAAGACCCATGTCTTCAACGGCCGCACCAAGCATGGTGGGAAAGTCGTTGGCGATGAGCGGTCCCGAGACGATTGCCTCGATTGACTTGTTGCCGTCGGCAAAGGACCAGGCCGCGACGGCCCCGTTCGAGCGGCGCATGCGCAGGCATGCATGCTGAGCCAGATCGCCGATGAGCTCCGGCCGCTTGCGCTGGCGTAAATAATTCGGACTTCCAACGACCACAAACGGGAACGCCGGCGTCAGCCGTACCGCAATCATGTCGGCGGCGATGAACTGGCCAAGGCGCACGCCCGCGTCGAACCCTTTGGCCGCGAGGTCGACCAGTTCCTCGCTTGCGGCAATCTCCACCTCGACCTCGGGATAGGTCTGACAGAAGGATGCGATCAGCGGCTCCAGCAGGATCGGCACCACTGCGCGCGGTACCGAGAGGCGCAACAATCCAGCCGGCCGCCGCCCAAGGTCCCTTGCCGCCTCGCTTGCGGCAGCGAGTTCCTCGAAGGCAGGCTTTGCGCGCGCGAGAAACCGTTCGTCGGCTTCGGTCAGTCCGACACTCCGCGTTGTGCGTATGAAGAGCGCCGCGCCGACGCGCGCCTCGAGTGCGCGTACCGCCTGACTAATCGCCGATGGAGTCACGCCCAGTTCCGCGGCCGCTCTGCGAAAGCTGCGGTGACGCGCAACGCTCAAGAACGCCTCCACGCCATCGAGCGCACCTTGCCTGACTGTGAAGTTCTGCTTCATAGCCCGTCAACATTATAGCAGATAGCCGCTCGTAGGAAGACGGCGTACATCTCCTGGACACCCAAGAACGGAGTATCACTATGAAAAAGCTTGGATTAGTTATAGCTCTAACCCTGATCGGCGGCGCTAGCCTATCCGTCCCCACTTTCGCACGGGAATGCCACCACGCGCTGCGCGCAGAGCACGGTCAAGGTGTGCTCGTTAACCGCGAGGCGGACTTCGATCCCTTTCATTTCTCCGATGAACGCTTCTAAGAATGCACGCCCGACCCCTTACAGTCGAGAGCTGATGATCGAACGCATTCGCAAACAGGACTGCACTATTGCTCGGGCCGCTGAAGCGGCAGGCGTCTCCGAAAGAGCCGCCTACAAATGGCTCCCCCGCTATCGCAGCGGGGGAGCGGCGGCGCTCCACAACGCCAGCGTGGACGGCAAAGGCCAACAAACGCGTCCAGTTCGGCTATGGGATCAACTAGGACGATGCGGATACACCTACAAGGAGACCTGATATGCTCGATGTGTTTGCCGGAGCCAGCGGCGCGACCGTGTCTGCGGGGCGGATGCCGTCTGCCGAATCTTGGTTCGCCGGTGGCGAGCGCTTGGGCTACGACCCGAAATCTCGCGCCGTTGTTGCGGCCCAAGACGCGCCTCTGAGGATTTTCTTGAGGCGCGAGGGAAACCCTGCGCACGCCGTCTCTTTCATGCCGGGATTTCCCGACGGCTCGTTTGGGTGGGCGAAGGTCCTGCCGCATTTACCGGACGCAGCCCAGATGCCGAAACTTTTCGTCGAGTATGTCGGCATGGGCGATAGCGATAAGCCCAAGGACTATGCCTATTCAACCGCCGAACGCGCCGATCTCATCGAAGGAATTTGGCGCGATCTCGGTGTTCAGTCCACGACGCTAGTCGCCTTCGACTTTTCCTCGCTTGTAGTCTTGGAGCATCTACAGCGCCGGCTTGAGCGCTTGCAGCGGGGCAAACCGTCGCGTGGGCCCGACATACGCGGCGTCTTTATTTTTAATGGTGGGCTCTTCACGGACGGGCACTCCCACCCGTGGTACACGACCCCAATCCTGCGCCGGCTTCCTAAGCGGGCGTGGCCAAGTGTGGGGCGTTCCTTCACGCTGTTCAAGATGACGGCAAGGGTGATGTGGTCCAAAGGCTATGAGGTCACGAACGCCGAGGTGCGCGAGCTCTATAACGCCATGGACCGTCACGACGGCCTGTTCTACCTCGCCGCAGCGGCGGGCTTCGCGGCCGATCATAAGGCGCAACGCGGTCGGCTCGACTTCGGCCGCCTTTTCAACGCTTACCGCGATCAGTTCCCGTTCCTGGTGGGCGGAAGCGATAAAGATCCCTTTGAACATAGGCAGATCGGCCTCGCGCAGAAGCGGTTGGGCAAGGCCGGGCTCCAGATTGAGCGCTTGCCCGGCGGTCACCTCACCACGAATGAGCAGCCGGCAGCCCTAGCGCGATTGATTGCGAAGTTCGAGCAACGACTACCTAAAGGCTGAGAGGGACCATACAATGACCGATATCCTCAACAGCGCGCGCGACCACTATCGACCGGCCGGACTGACCGAGCGGCTGAAGACTGCGCTTTCTGCCTTCGGGCCGGAGGATCAGCTTCTCACGCCTCAGCAACTGGCCGGGTTCGACCAGTTTCACACGCTCGGACTCGCGGCGACCGCCGAGCTTGCCAAGTTGGCGGGGATTGAGGCGGACACGGACCTTCTCGATCTAGGCTCAGGCGTAGGCGGCCCGGCCCGGTTTCTGGCGGAGACCTTTGGCTGCCGGGTAACAGGCATAGACCTTAGCGAGCCATTCGTGGATGCCGCGCGCTATTTGACCGAGCGCACGGGACAGACAGAGCAGGTGTCGTTCCAGACCGCCAGCGCGCTAGAGCTTCCATTTGAGGGAGACCGTTTCAACGCCGTGCTGCTGCAGCATGTGGCGATGAACATCTGGGACCGCGCGCGGCTCTACAGTGAAATTCGGCGTGTGTTGAAGTCCGGCGGCCGTTTCGCGACCTTCGACGCCGTCTTGAATAACGGAGAGCCGCATTATCCAGTCCCCTGGGCGCGGACGCTGGAAACGAGCTTCCTCCTAACGGCCGCCGCGACGCGCGAGGTGATCGAAGCGGCGGGCTTCCGCACGCTTGCATGGCAAGATGACACCGAGGTGGCCAAGGCCTGGTTTGCGCAGATGCGCGCCTACGGGCCGCCGCCTTCGCCAAATCTTGGGGTGGTGATGGGGCCGGGCTTTGCAGAGCTTGCCGCCAATTTGGGACGAAATCTCATGGAAGGCCGTCTCGGCATCCTAACCGCGGTGTTCGAGGCCGTGCCATCCAACAGCTGATAGGAGGCTAAAATGTCGCCGGAAACTCTCTTCCGAATACAACTCGTTTTAGGTTATGTCGCGTGGCTGCTTTGCTTTAGCGCGTACATTTGGCCTTGGCTGAAGTCGATGGACCGGGTGGAAGCGCAGCGCGCCATCGCCACTCTCCAGAGCTTCCGCTTCTTCGGACTCGTCTTCATCCTTCCCGGCGTCATCGGCCCCAATCTCCCGGCCAGCTTCGCCACCTTTGCCGCCTATGGCGACTTCGCCACCGGAGTGCTGGCAATGCTCGCGCTTCTCACCGTTAGGATGCGTCCGCTCTTTTGGTTGTTCGCCGCGGCCTTCAATGTTGTGGGGGCGGGTGACATCATCATCGATTATTACCACGCCACTCAGATTAACCTTCCTGCGGTGGCAGGGGAACTGGGCGCCACATACGCGATCCCGATCATCTACGTTCCCATCCTGATGCTCACACACTTCGCCGCATTCTATTTTATGGTGCGTAATCAGCCCAATGCGGCGCGGGCGCTCGTCGGCGACGCGGCCGCATCTTAGATCGGATTGGGCACATTACCCCGGCTGCCGCGATGCAACTTGCATTATCCAAGGAATGTTCAGCCAGCGTCCCAGATGCCGTGCCCCTTCCGTATTGAGATGATTATTGTCGCTATAGAAGATAACGCCGTCTGTTTCCGGGCGGCATATTGCGGGACCGCAAAACGCGCCGAAAGTTTCGACGATGGGGATCCCTTCGGCGCGGCTCGCCTGCCGAAGCAAGGAGGATGCTGGTTCTGCCTTGGCCTCGATCTCGCCGCGCCCGAAAATCAGACACCGCCCTACATCCCACCCGAACATAAGGGCGCGGGAAGCGCATTGCGGAATATCGACGGGAAATGTCGGAACGTCTTCGATGAAGAAGATCTGAAGGTTCAACGTGCGCAACAGGTCTATTGTGTCCGCAAGGCCAAGTCGCTTAGCAGGATCTGCGGCGTGCGTTTGACCCTTGGAGACGTTCAGTAAACCTTCCTTGGTATAGGCGCTCCACCAAGCAGCAAGAAAGATAGCCTTCAGGTGTAATTGCGTTTTCACCCATTGTTCGACTTTTGCATTAGCTTCTTTGCATTTAGGCGTGAGCCAACCCTCATGCAAAAAAGGCGGGCAACCTTCTACAGTGGCAACTAGGCCCGCAAGCCCGCGCGCCGCTGCTTGCGCAGAAAATGCGGATGCCAGATGGCGGGCATGTGAATCGCCCCAGATAATGAAATCATATTGGCCGTTGCGGGCTTGGGCACCGATTGCGCAGGGGCGCCCCAAAAGAGGAGGCCTTGCTTCGCTCCTGCAGTCTGCAGCGTCTCTCGCTTTGTGTCCCGGCTGCTTGGCCGCGTAGGCAATTTGAGCGCTTTGTGGCAAGCGTCCGGGAAGGCCATTGGTAGCGTGATAGAGGATGCCGCAGGCGACCAAAGGTATAGCGGCGAATGCCGCTGCCTTCGCGACGCCAGCGAAACCGAACCTCGCGCGCCGCGCCGGCTGCTCCACAAACAGGTAGCAAACAGCCGCCAGCAAGAGGCTCGCAAAAACAATGAACGTCCGCTCCCCAGCGGTGGGAGCGCGGTCCAGAGCGAGGTGAGCAAAAGAGAATAGAGGCCAATGGATAAGGTAAAGCGAATAAGAAATACGTCCGGTAACCCTTACGGGATAAAAGCTTAAGAGGCGGGAGCTGAGAGCGGTTTGATCAGTACCTGCCGCTATCAGGAATGCCGCACCGAAGCACGGGAATGCCGTGTTAAGACCTGGAAAAGGGGTATTCGTATCAAAGGCCAAAGCTGCATAAGCAATTGCGCTCAATCCGGCGATCCCAAGCAAGCTGCCTGCAAAGCGCCCGAATTGGGGAAACGGCGCAAGTGCCAGGTAGGCCCCGAGAAGGAGTTCCCAGGCCCGGCAGGGAAGCAGGTAAAATGCCTGAGGTTGATCTTGCCGCAAAGTTATCTCCGCCGTCGCCAGCGACAGACACAGAAGAACCAGGGTGACTTTCGGCAGAACTCGCCTTCCGAATGTCAGGTACAAAGCCGAAAGTGCGATTGGCCAAAGCAGATAGAACTGCTCTTCAATGGCAAGGGACCAAGTGTGAAGCAGGGGTTTTTCGATCGCAGGTCCGTCAAAATACCCGACTTGCGTGTAGAAGTGCCAATTGGAATAAAACAAAACCGCGGACACGGCCGAGCGTCCGAAGGATCTGAGGTCTCCTGGGATTAGAAGCAGAAACCCCGCAATGATGGAACACGCGAGAACCGCGAACAAAGCCGGGCAGATCCGTTTGATCCTGCGCGCGTAGAAATTGGCGAAGGAGAAATGGCCTGCCTCCTGCTCGCGGACTACGATGCCGGTTATCAAATATCCGGATATGACGAAGAAGATATCGACCCCGGCGAATCCGCCCCGCACGCTAGCGCATCCAGCGTGGAATAAAAGAACGAGCAGGACGGCAACACCCCGAAGCCCATCGATATCCGGCCGGTAGAGGTGGACGGGAGGAGTGCCCGCGAGAATCCCTCTACCATTCTCTACAAGCCTGCCGGCGCTTTTTCTGAAGTAGGCGGGCAAGGGCGCGCAATCCCAGTTTAAGGAGCATCGCCGTCATCGAATGCTGGACTGGTGCGGACCTTTTGGTTGGTGCTTGTTCCACAGCCGCGATGAACAATTAGGAACACAATATCCTAAACGATAGCTTTGCCGGTCTTGGGCTCGCCAATTGCCGGGGTCACGCACCGCAATTCGCCTAAGATCCCGTTGCGCTCCGGAAATAATTTGCTAGCTTCGCGCTTTGGTTTCAGTAAAGCATTTACCTTGAGCAGCCGCGCAGTAGTTAGCAGACGCGAACGAGTTATGCGGGCCGCGGTCTCACCCAGACTGCGATCGAGGCAGCACAGCGTCCGGTACCGGATTACCATCTTGGTTATCGCCCTAATGGTGCCTATGAACGCGCTAATCGTGGCTGCGATCATCAACCTTGCGAAGGGTTCCCGGACGGCTCAGCATAAAGAGCTTGAGCATTCCGCCCGCGTTATTGCTGCCTCCGTTGAGGCGCAGCTGCAGCGCTACCTTGCGATCGGG
>JBAUNL010000856.1:0-26875 GCA_049579205.1 Rhodomicrobium sp.
GTCACCAACCCATCCTCAAGCCGAGACATCAAATCTGCCCGGGAGACCGGTTCAAGCGCATCCCGCGCGTTGAAGTAATCGTTCATCACGCGCTCAATCTCGGCAAGATTGCGCTCGCCCACCCGCCCAAGCGCCCTTATCAAGGCCACCACTTCAGCATCGCCGGCAAGACGATAGAACACATGCTTGCCGCGGCGTTCTGTTTCCACGAGCCGCGCCCGGCGCAAGAGCTGCAGATGCCGCGACGTATTTGCAAAAGCGAGGTGCGATCGGGCCGACAGCTCCTCCACGCTTCGCTCGCCTTGGGCCAGAAGCTCCAGAAGCTGCAGCCGGTGCGTATGGCCGAGAGCTTGCGCGATTTCGGCAAGCGAATTGTAGATGGCCTGTTTTGGTCCGGTGCTTGACATCGTTTCCATCTTGGTAGAACATTCAGCAGAATAATTGATCGTTCTATCTCTGGCAATCAAGAGAAGAGGCAGGATCATGATCCTCCGCCAATTCCTGCACAAGGACCCGGTCGGCATTTCCTATCTCTTTGGCTGCGGTGGGAAAGCGGCGGCGGCCGTGGTCGATCCCGTGGGCGATATCGCACCCTATCTCGATGCGGCGCGCGAAACCGGCATGGAAATTTACTACGTGATCGACACGCATATTCACGCCGATCATCTCTCGGCAGGGCCGGAGCTCGCCAAGGCTGCCGGCGCCGAATATGTGCTGTACGACGGGGCGGAGGCGGCAACTCCGTTCCGCGGTGTTCGAGACCTGGAGGTGCTGGAACTCGGAAATGTCACGGCCAAAGTGCTGCATACGCCGGGGCATACGCCTGAACATATCTGTTTGCTGGTGAGCGATCATACCCGTGCCGAGGAGCCGTGGTTCGCTCTGACCGGCCATACGCTCATGGCCGGCGATCTTGGGCGCACAGAGCTTGCGGTCAGCGCCGAGCGGGGTGCCAAAGACCTGTTTCAAAGCGCGGCAAGGCTCAAGGCCCTTCCCGATTCTGTTGAAGTGTTTCCCGGTGCTTATGCAGGATCGGTCTGCGGCCGCAGCTTAAGCGGAAAGCCGTCCTCCACCATCGGTTTTGAGAAACGCCACAACCTCGCGCTTGCCATTAACGACGAGAGCGAATTCGTGCGTTTCATGCTGGCTGAGATTCCGCCGCCGCCGCCCGAAGCTGCCCGGCTGCGGGCCGCCAATTCAGGCTTCGCTGCGGCGGCCTAACCTATGACCAAAGCGGCTTCGCTTCCCGCATCAGCTGTACCTGTCACTCTCGGTCTCAAAGAGAACTGGCAGCAATTTGCGCTCCTCGTTCTCATCAACGCCTTTGTCGGCGGCATGGTGGGAATACAAGGAACCGTCGTCCCGCTTATCGGCGCTCAAGAGTTCAAGATCGCCTCGGCGACCGCCATTCTCTCCTTCATTGTCAGCTTCGGCGTCATCAAGGCCGTCGCCAATCTCGTCTCCGGGCATTTTGCCGATGTTTACGGCCGCAAGCACATGCTTGTGCTCGGCTGGCTCGTGGGCCTGCCGGTGCCATTCATGATTGCCTGGGCGCCCAGTTTCGGCTGGATCATCGCGGCGAATGCTCTGCTCGGTATCAATCAGGGCTTCGCCTGGTCGATGACTGTGATCATGAAGGTGGACCTCGTCGGCCCGAAATCGCGCGGACTAGCGGTTGGGCTGAACGAATTTGCAGGCTATCTTTCTGTCGGCCTCACCGCCTTTTTTGCTGGCTATATCGCCCAGCGCTACGGTCTTAGGCCGCAGCCTTTTTACCTTGGCATGGGCTATGCTGTGCTTGGGCTTACGCTCTCAGCCCTGCTCGTCCGCGACACCCGGCATCATGTAGGCCTCGAAATCTCCCGTCACGCCTCGCCGGGCGAGGAAATCGCCTTTTGGGACGTCTTCAGGCGCGCTTCGCTCACGGACCGCA
This sequence comes from Rhodomicrobium sp., assembly GCA_049579205.1. Taxonomy (GTDB): domain Bacteria; phylum Pseudomonadota; class Alphaproteobacteria; order Rhizobiales; family Rhodomicrobiaceae; genus Rhodomicrobium. The sequence goes on from JBAUNL010000856.1 coordinate 1,934, forward strand.
ATTTATTCGCGGCGTCGCAGGCTGGATTGGTCAACAACCTGAACTTCGGCATGAGCTGGGGCATCTTCCCGCTCTTCTTCGCGAGTTTCGGTCTTGCCGTCGAGCGTATTGGCATTCTCAATTCGGTCTACCCGGGGGTGTGGGGTGTGCTGCAGATCATCACCGGCCCGTTGAGCGATCGTTGGGGGCGCAAGGGATTGATCGTTGCTGGCATGTGGGTTCAGGCGGTTGGGCTTTTCTTGATGGCGGCAACCGCGAGCTTTGCATGGTGGCTGCTGGCGAGCGTCTTGCTCGGGTTTGGTACCGCGATGGTCTACCCGACGCTCATCGCCGCCGTTTCCGATGCTGCCCATCCCTCCTGGAGGGCGCGCGCGCTGAGCGTCTACCGGTTTTGGCGCGATCTTGGTTATGCGATCGGCGCGGTTTCAGCGGGCCTTGTCGCGGACTTTTTTGGTCTCTCCTGGGCGATTGCCTCGACCGGCCTCCTGTCCGTTCTCTCCGGCCTTGCCGTCGCAGTGCTGATGCGGGAGGGCCATCGATAGTGAGTTCGTTGTTGGGCTTTGATCTGTGCTCGGCGCTGCAATCTGCGGTGCCACATGAGGAAACGTAATGGGCAGGCAAGTGTGATGAATGTCAGCTGAAGCCCCCGCCAGCGAGATCATCCAGTTAACAGGGAGAAGCATGATGAATGCTAATACGCCAGTCGATGCCAAGGCCTTGCGCGAGGAAGTCAAAAGCAAATACCGCGATGTGGCGATCCATCCGCATGGTGCCCATCATTTCCATACCGGCCGGTATCTGGCAAAGCATCTGGGATACGATGAGAGCTTCGTCGCATCGTTGCCGGATGTTGCGGTGGAATCGTTTGCTGGCGTGGCAAATCCATTCTCTCTTCGGCCTTTGGAAAAAGGCGATCGAGTCGTCGACGTTGGATCTGGAGCCGGGTTCGACTCTTTTGTCGCTGCTCATCAAGTCGGGGCCGCAGGCAAGGTTGTCGGCATCGACATGACCGAAGAGATGCTTGCCAAGTCCCGATCAACGACGGGCAAGCTCGGATTGACCAATGTCGAATTTCGCGAAGGGCTAGGCGAAGAGATGCCAATTGAAGACGGCTGGGCAAGTGTCGTCATCAGCAATGGCGTCTTTAATCTGTGTGCCGATAAGAAGGCTGTTTTCCACGAGGTTCTCCGTGTCTTGCGACCAGGCGGATGGCTTCAATTTGCCGACATAGCGAACGGTAAGCCCGTACCTGAGACGGCGATGCGGAACATCGATCTTTGGACGGCGTGAATTGCCGGTGGTCTGCCGTGTGCAGCCTGGCAACGAATGCTGGAAGAGATCGGCTTTCTTGACGTCAAGATTGGCCCTCCCGTCGATACCTTTAAGGGTGCTGGCGGCGAAGATAAAGCACGTCTATTCGCCGTCTTCGGCTATGCGTTTCTGGCGCGAAAGCCAAGTTGAGGAGTGGCGCTATCACGAGCGAATGTAATGGAAGTTTCACGCAAGCGGTTTAAAAAGGTCTCCGCTCGCACTGTGCCCTTAACCTTTGGCAGCGTGAACGGCAAGGACGTTTTTCACTCTTTGCCGAACCGCGGGAGAGCGCAATGAGTGAGGTTGTGCATCTCGACTGCTACCGTCGAAGCCGTCGCGTCTCTCAGAACGCAAGCCGCATCGCGGATATGGCTTCTGACATATGTGAACTTGCGTTCCTTGAGAAGGATTGGGTTAAGTTCGATCGGTACTTCCGAATTTTAAAGGCGGCCAGGAATTTGCACAGCTCTCCATCGAATTCCGCTGCGTCTCAGGGTCACGCTCTAGTCGGGCCGATGCGCGACCGAAGGGCCATAGCTGGAACCGCCGCGCAAACCCCATTCACCTGCTCCCCCGAGTCAGCGATTGCCGCGCGCTCCTTCTCCTCGTCCCCGCAAGCAGAGGAGCAGTCAACAGCAGGCTTCGCGTGTGTCCCCTGACCAAGCTTCGCGACCTTCCTTGATCAAGAACCACACGATGGCTAACGAGCCAACGCTGTCAATCCACCCTGCTCCGAAGAGCCATTGAGCACCGAGGCTTATGACAACCACAACCGACAGCCAACCGCAGGTCACGGCTTCCATCGCATCCGCGCGAAGCGCCCGGCTGCCGATCTTTTCGGCGATGGCAATCTTGCGACGCGCCAAATAGCGCATCGCAGGAATTGCAATCAACGCGACGATGAACCCCGGCCATGAGAATTCTTCGCCGGTTCCGGTCCACAGACGCCATAACGCCGCCGCGGTGACATAGGCCGCCAGGAGAATCAACAATCCGCCTCCAATACGGCTGGCGATGCGTTCAGCGCGGTGGGAGAAGACTTGTCCATGGCGCAGCTCGACGGACAAACGCCACATCAACACGCCTGCCGATACCAATTCGATGATGCTGTCGAGACCAAATGCCAGGAGGACAAGGCTCCCCGCCGCCACGCCGGCAGCGATGGAAATGGCGGCTTCAATCGTCATCCAAGCGATGGTCAGCCATTCAAGCCTGAAGGCCTCCCGAATCAGGAGTAGCCGCTCCGATCGCGGCGGCAGGATTAATTGTTCTGGGGCGCAACATTCAGTCATACGAAATTGCAGCCGGAGTTGTGGCGGCAGCCAGGCATCGGGACATCCTCGTTTCGCTTTGTCAATCTTCGTTTACATGCTCTAGTCACTAGAGGAGCAAGAGGGTTCTTGAGGACATGCGCCGAGACCTGACGATTGGGAAAGTCGCCCGAAGAACGGGGATCAAAATCCCGACCATCCGCTATTACGAACAGATCGGTCTGCTGCCGGCGCCCGAGCGCTCGGAAGGCAATCGCCGCTGCTATCGCGATAGCGAGGTGCAGCGCTTGGCTTTCATACGCCACGCGCGGGACCTTGGTTTTGAAATCGATGCTATTCGGACGCTGCTTGCCTTGCAGGATGAACCGGAGCGGTGCTGTGACGAGATCGACGCCGTTGCGCGCGAGCACCTCACAGCCATCGAGGAAAAGATCGCACGGCTCACAGGATTGCGCCGCGAGATGAAACGGATATTGGCATCCTGCGGCGGCGGCCGCGTCGCCGAATGCCGGGTTATTGAGTCGATCGGCAAGTCAACTTGACCTCCTAAAGCAGAAACTCCTGCTCAGGACTTAAATGTCTCTTCACGGCCTCTTGCGGGCTTCGATCCGCCTTATCCTAGCTCTCAACGGCCTCAAACATGCTCTTGCGTGCGATTCATCAAATCGGAACACTGCGCGCAATCATATTGGAACATTGGTATTATCATCGGAATCCGCAGCTTTGAGCTGGGGAGGCGCAAGGGGAGGCAGCTCGCGCGCCTATCTCTCGCCGAGCACCCGGTACACGCTTGAACGATCAATACCAAGCTCGCGTGAAATCTGCGAAGGGTTCTGCCCTGCCGCCTTCAATTCTTGCACCTTGGTTCGGTCGATACGCGGCTTGCCGCCCTTGTAAATGCCCGCTTCTTTGGCTTTGGCAATGCCCTCGGCTTGGCGCTCCTTGCGAATATTCGTCTCAAACTCTGCAAACAGTCCGAGCATTCCCAACAGCATTTTGCCCTCTGGCGTCGCGGTATCGAAACGCTGGTCTGTCGTGCGGAGCATGATACCGCGCTTGCTGAGTTGATCAGTGATGTTGACGAAGTCGACGAAGGACCGTGCCAGCCGGTCAATCCTAGTGACAACGAGCGTATCGCCCTTCCTCATGAAGCCGAGCAGCAATTCCAATTCTTTGCGCCCTTTGAGGCTTGTGCCGCTCACCTTCTCTTCGCGAATTTGCTGGCACCCGGCTTTTGCGAGCGCTTCACGCTGTATCGTCAAGTCTTGGCCGCCGCTGCTTACGCGAGCGTAGCCGTAAACGTGATTTTCCACTTTTTTGTTTCCCCGTCTTTGTCGCATCCGGCTCTAGACCCTCCCTCTATAACTGTCGTATTGCCTCAAGTCAACCCTGATACCACACAAAAAGGGGCATTTTCTGTTGCACGGAAATTGTCGCGTCTGAGTATACCCTCATCGGACAGAGGGGACGCTTTCCTCCGGCGCGGGCGACGTCCGAGGTGCCGAGTTTGCGGACATCAGCGTCGGTCAGATGACCGCGAGATGATTAGATCACATCAGAGACCGGATATTCTCGTAAAGCGGACACTGCTAGGTTAGGTTTTCTCACGCCTTTTGAATATGAACGGTCCGCACATCCTTAACCCCTTAGCTTCTTTGGGAGCCCAAGTTCTAGGCTTACCTTAGTTCGAACAGGCGGCTTCTTTGAGTCGCATTCGGCTGAGGGTGCGCGTCTTGCGGTTGAGCATATGCCGCGTTGGGGAAGATAATTGCATTTAACCCGCGCGCCAGAACTTGCCGGTAAACGCGTCCACGTTTCAACCGTCAGCTGTGGTGTGGAGGGACGACGAGCGGCCGGATGGCATGCTCATCGTCACCGACTAGGCCATCTTCCGTCCCTGACCTGCCTTCTACTTGTTCTCGCGAGCGCGTTCCGTCCGGGGCTGGAGGGATCACACTGCCGACGGACTCGTCAGTCGCAGGCCGCTGAGGTTGGGATCGCTGAGACACAACAGTGCAAGCCTATGTGCGGTTGGGATAAGTCTGGCATTCTAAGCTCCTGACTTCGGCCGTCGAACAGTGGCCGCTCTGGTCTGCCACCCCTTACTCGTAACCCGCCGACTTGCCTGTCGACCCATCTGCGGCGCCATGCGTATCTGAACTCGTTTCAGCCACGCCGGCCGATGGCCAGATCCGTCTTTTGAGCTGTTTATCCACACCAGAGTTCATTCCCACGATGCTTCTGCACCCGACCGACACCGCATCCTATCGGTCTTGGTCATTCGTTCTGCTATCGTAAGCACTGGTTGATGTTGCTAGGAGAATGGCATGCTTACGGCGGGGGAGTTCGTAAGCTTGCGCGGTCGGCGCTGGCTTATCGAGGACGGGGCGCAGTCCACGTTCAACACTCTGCGCTTAACCTGCATCGACGACGATGCAAGTGGCGAGGGACTCACGGTTGTCGTGGACGCTGAAATCGGGCATCAAGTCCAGGCTGCCGATCCATGGGCAGCCGTTGCCGCGTCAGGGTCCGATGATCCCGAGGCGTACCGGGCCTACATGCGCTCACTGTCGTGGCGCACGTCGACGGCGGCCGATCGTAAGCTGTTCCAGGCGCCATTCCGTGCCGGTATCCGCTTGTCGGCCTACCAATTGCTGCCACTCAAGAAGGCGCTGCAGCTGCCGCGCGTGAACTTGCTGATTGCCGACGACGTCGGCCTCGGCAAGACCGTTGAGGCCGGGCTCATCGTCCGCGAGCTGCTCCTGCGTGGCCGCATTGACTTCGTGATGGTCGCGGCGCCGCCGTCCATGACCATCCAGTGGCAGGAGGAGCTGGAGGCCAAGTTCGGCCTGTCCTTCACGATTGTCGACCGCGAGCACGTGGCGAGCATGCGGCGAGTCCACGGGTTCGGCGTGAACCCGTGGATGACGGGCTCTCGGTTCATCATCTCGCACAAGCTGCTGGCCGAGGAGGGCTACATCTCCGGCCTGCGTGATGGCATCTTGAAGGAGTTCCGGCCCCGGGCGTTATTGATCCTCGACGAGGCGCACCATGCGGCGCCGGCCAGCGGCCAGAAATACGCCGTCGACAGCCAGTTTACGAAGGCTGTCGACAGTCTCGCACAGCGCTTCGAGCACCGGCTGTTCCTTTCGGCAACGCCGCATAACGGCCACTCGAACAGCTTCTCACGCCTGCTCGAGATGCTCGACCCACAGCGATTCACTCGTGGCGTCGACATCAAGCGCGGCGACCTCGAGCCGGTCATGGTGCGACGGCTCAAGGCCGATCTCATTCATTCCGGCGAAGCGTTCCCGCGAAGGGTGGTCGATCCGATCGAGCTGAACGGCCTACCGGCCAACACGCCGGAGCTGGTGCTAGCGGGCAAGCTCTCGGCGTACGGTGAGCTGCGGGACAAGCGCTTGAACACGCTGCCGGCGCAGGAGAAGGCCCGCGCCAAAATCGTGTTCATCGGCCTGCATCAGCGACTACTGTCGTCGATCAAGGCGTTCGCTCGGACGCTGGAGGCGCACCGCCGGGCCTTGCAGCGGCTCGTGGGCGGCACCGAGACGGTAGCGACCTCTACGACAGCGACGCTCGATTTCGTGCTCCGCGATCCAGGCTCGGCAGCCGAGGCGATAGATCAGGACGGCGATGCTGCCATCGAGGAGGCAGAGGCGCGAGACGAGGCTGCCCTGGCCGACGCGGCCACCATCTCGGGAGCGGCGCGCGCAACCCGCCAGCAGCTCGAAACCGAGTTGGCAGCTGTCGACGACATGCTGGCCTACGCCAAGCAGCGTCAGGACCAGCCAGATGCCCGCATTGCGTGGCTCGTTGATTGGATCCGTGGCAATCTGCTCACTGGCCGGGCCTGGAACAAGCGTCGCCTGATCCTCTTCACCGAATGGGAGGACACCCGACGCTGGCTGCAAACACAGCTTGCTCACGCCCTGGCAAACACGGAGCGTGCCGAGGAGCGCATCGCGGCGTTCACCGGCGCTACGAGCCAGGACCGACGCGAGGACATCAAGCAGGCATTCAACCGCGATCCCGCGATCGAGCCGCTGCGAATCCTTGTCTGCACGGACGCGGCGCGCGAGGGCATCAATCTGCAGATGCGCTGCGCCGACCTAATCCACATGGACTTGCCATGGAACCCATCGCGCATCGAACAGCGCAATGGCCGCATCGATCGCAAACTCCAACCCGAGCCGGAGGTTCGCTGTCTCTATTTCGTCTACACGCAGCGCGCCGGGGACATCGTGCTTAAGGCGCTTGTCGAAAAGACCACGACGATCCGGGAACAGCTCGGCGCTTCAGGGCAGGTGCTCGAGGCGCGCATCACGGAGCGTCTGGCGCGCGACGGGATCGAGACTCGCGATGCCAAACGGCAGGCCGAGCTGATCCGCGATGAGAACGACGCCGGGCGCCAGCGCCGCGCCCACGAGGAGTTGGATGATGAGACTGCCGCCCGGCGCAAACGGATCGAGAGGGAACTGGCCGAGCTGCGCACCGACCTCGACAAGTCGCGCAAGGCAGTCGGCATCGATTCCGATGAGCTGCAGCACGTCACGGCCATCGCGCTTTCGCGTTTCGGCGTGAACCTGTCGGCGGGAAGCAAAGTGCAGGGAAAGAACATCACCACGTTCACCCTCGATCCCGATCACGAGGCATTCGCGCACGATCCGTCCTGGCGGCTTGCCTTCGACGACCTGCGCATTCGCCGCCGCAAGAAGGGCGAGAAGTGGCATGTCTGGCGCCGGGAGGCTCCCATCCGTGCCCTCGCGTTCGAGCCGCCGATCAAGGATGACGGCACTGACATCGACGATGTGGCGCACCTCCATCTCGAGCACCGGCTGGTGCGCCGGCTGCTAGGCCAGTTCTTATCCTACGGCTTCCAGTCGGCGCTCAACCGCGCCACGGTCATCTCGAGCCCAGCCTCGCAGCCCCGCGTGATCCTGCTCGGCCGGCTGACGCTGTTCGGCCCAGGCGCGGCGCGGCTGCACAGCGAGATCATTCCGGTCACGGCCACCTGGAGCGATGCCGACCGCGGAAAGAAGCCGTTGCGACCACTGCGTGAGAAGGGCGAGGACGCCACCTTGCGTGAGCTTGAGGAGGGCCTGACGATCGGCCGCCAGCCCACCGAACTCATCGTGAAGCGCTTGACTGCCACCGCGAAACTCGACATTGCCGACCTGCGCCCGTCGCTTGAGGCAGGTGCCCAGGAGATCATCACGCGCGAGACGGCGGAGCTGGCCAAGATCGGCGCGACCGAATCTAAATCGCTGCGCGAGCTGCTGGAGGCGCAACGCAAGCGGATCGCCGATGCTCGGCGACAGGCCGATGCCGCGGCGAATGCGCCGCAGCTCGATCTGTTCGCCCCTGACGAGAAGCGGCAGCTTGATCTCGATCGCCGCCACTGGGTTCGCAAGCTCGAGCAGCTCGATCGCGACATGCAGATCGAGCCGCAGCGCATCATCGACGGCTACACGGTCCGTGCGCACCGCCTGGAGCCCGTCGGTCTCGTATATCTATGGCCGGCAACGAACTGAGGATGGCCATGGCGGACGGAATATTCGTTGATCGCGATACCGAGTGGCTGCAGCTTGCCCCACCGGTCGGCCTTGTGGTCTCGGCTCACGCCTTGAAGGAGCTGGGCCTCGTCGCGGCGCGTCAGACACCGGTCGACTCCGCCGCGGTACGCGAGCATGTGGCAGAAGACATTGATGATCCGGCGCTGGCCGATCCTTGGAAATTCTTCCAGGCCGTCCTCGGCTGGCGCGCGCAGGATGTTGCCGGTGCGCCAGTCGGGCCGCCGATCCCCGAGCACCTCATTGTTCACTTGAAGGACGTCAACACAACGCTGGAGCCCTCCTGGGCCGTGCGCGCGGCCATTGCGCCCGGGGACGGCCCCACGCACCAGCTTCTCGTCCGCATCGAGGAGCGCGGCGTCGAGCCCGACGCCAAGAAGGCGCTCGACGGTTGGGAGGCGACGCCGCAGCAGCGGTTCGAGCGGCTGCTGCGCGAAACCAAGGTCCACACCGGCCTGTTGATCACGGACGAGGAGATCCGCCTCGTGTACGCGCCGCAGGGCGAGACGTCGGGTTGGCAATCGTTCCCGATCCGAGCGCTCGCCAGCTTGCCTGGGCGGCCGATCCTCGGCGGCCTCAAGCTGCTGCTCGACCGCACGCGGTTGTTCGGCGAGCCGACGCAGCGGTTTCCCACCCTGCTCCAACGCTCGCGCGAGGCACAGGCCAGCGTTTCCACTGAGCTGTCGGCCCAGGTGCTCGGCGCGCTGCACGAATTGCTGCGCGGGCTACTTGCTGCCGAGCGGCGCTCCAAAGGCGGGCTGATCATCGGCCTCGCCAAGAGCCATCCGCACCACCTCTACGAGGGGCTGCTGACGGTCCTGATGCGGCTCGTGTTCGTGCTCTACGCCGAGGATCGCGACCTGATCCCGTCGAAGACCGACAAGGATGCCCGCTGGCTCTACGACCAAGGCTACTCGGTGCGCGGGCTGTTCGCCCGGCTTTCCGAGGACGAGGCGCTGAACCCGGACACGATGGACGAGCGCGTCGGCGGCTGGGGCCAGTTGCTGGCGCTGTTCCGGCTGATCCACAAGGGCCACGGCTCCGGCTTCATCCGCGCGCGCGGCGGCAAGTTGTTTGACCCGGACGTGTTCCTGTTCCTCGAAGGCCGGGCCAAGAAGGACGATCAACCCACCGTCATGGCCGTCAGCGACGGCTGCCTGTTGCGCATCCTGCGCGGGCTGATGGTGCTGCGCGGCGAGCGGCTCTCCTACCGCGCGCTCGACGTGGAGGCGATCGGCTCGGTCTACGAGACTGTCATGGGGTTCACAGTCGAGACGACGACAGGCACGAACGTCGCCATCAAGGCAGGCAAGAACAACAAGGTGCCGGTGTTCGTCGACCTCGACGCGCTACTGCCGCTGAAGCCGGCCGACCGCATCAAGCGCATCAAGGAGGACACAAGCCGCGCGCTGAGCGGCAGGACGGAAACGCAGGTCAAGGCGGCAAAGTCCGTGTCCGAGCTGTTGGCGGCGTTGGACAGTATCGTCGACGAGCGCGGCTCGCCGGAGCGGCGGTCCATTCCGGCTGGCACGCCCGTGCTTCAACCGACCGATGAACGTAGGCGCACCGGCAGCCACTACACGCCCCGCTCGCTCACCTTGCCAATCGTGCTGCACGCACTGGAGCCGACGCTCGAGCGACTTGGGCCGGAAGCAACGCCGGCGCAGATCCTCGATCTCAAGGTGTGCGACCCGGCGATGGGCTCCGGCGCGTTCCTGGTCGAGGCGTGCCGACAGCTTGGCGCGCGGCTGCAACAGGCGTGGACGCGCTGGCCGGACCAGAAGCCGAAGGTGCTGCCCGAGGATGAGGACGAGGAATTGCACGCCAAGCGGCTCGTCGCACAGCGCTGCCTTTACGGCGTCGACAAGAACCCGATGGCGGTCGATCTCGCCAAGCTGTCTCTGTGGCTCGCCACCCTGGCGCGCGACCATGAGTTCGAGTTCGTCGATCATGCGCTCAAGTGCGGTGACAGTCTGGTTGGGCTATCCGTCGAGGGGATTGCGGCGGCCAACTGGGACGCCAGCAAGCCGGGTTTGCCACTGTTTCAGAAGTTGGTGCGCGACGAGATCAGGCGAGCCATCAACGCGCGCGCTGAAATTCGCGACGCACCCGACGATGTGCATCGCGCGATCCAGGAAGTGCGCCACGCGAATGCAGAGAAGCGGCTCGATCCGATCCGCGCCATGGGCGACGCAACGATCGCGGCGTTCTTTTCCGAAGCGAAGCCGCGCGCGCGTGAGGTCGCTCGGCAGAAAGTCGAGAGCCTGTTCACGGCGAGCCTGCATCCGAACTGGGACGAGATTGGCAGGATCGCATCAACGCTTCGCCAGGGCGAGCATCCCATCCGGTCGTTCCACTGGCAGCTCGAGTTCCCCGAGGTATTCGAGGGCAAGAACCCTGGCTTCGACGCCATCATCGGCAACCCGCCGTTTGCCGGGAAGAACACTATCGCCGCCGGCAACCAGCCTTTCTATCCCGTTTGGCTGCAAGCGCTACACCCGGGCTCCCACGGCAACGCAGATCTTGCTGCGCATTTTTATTTGCGCGCGTTCCGCTTGCTTCGTCGTGGCGGGTGTTACGGCCTCATCGCCACTCAAACTATTTTCCAGGGCGACACCAGGGAAACCGGACTCGCCCAAATTCTCAGATCCGGTGGAAGCATCACACGAGGCATAAGCCGATTCAAATGGCAAGGAGAAGCTCAGGTTACCGTAGCAATAGTTCATGTCGCAAACGGTCCCTGCGAGAGGCCAGTACTAAACAAAAAGCGTGTGGGTCGTATCTCAGCTTACCTCGTGGAGGGCAAACTCGACACCTCTCCTCAACGCCTCTTTGCCAATGCAGGCCGGGCCTTTCAAGGTTCCATTATTCTGGGTATGGGATTCACCTTCGACGACGAAGCGGCCGCTAAGGGCTCAGCTTCTTCTCTCGCCGACATGGAGCAGTTGAAAGCTAAGGGTGAACTCTACTCTAAGCGGATACTACCCTTCATTGGGGGAGAAGAGGTGAATAACGACCCGCGCCACTCATATCGCCGCTTCATCATCAACCTCAACGATCTCAATGAAGAGCAAGCACGCGTAAATTTTCCAGAACTATTGAGCATTGTTGAGCAATTCGTTAAGCCTGAGCGCAATAAAATTAAGGATGCCATTGGCAAAGAGGCTTGGTGGCGTTTTTTAAGGCCCCGCCCCGAGCTGCACCGTGCGATCGCTGGTTTGCAGCGGGTCTTAGTCACAACGCTTCACTCCCCACAATTTTCCTTTGCAATACTGCCCTCGCACCAAGTGTTTTCGCACGCCCTCTTGGTGACCGCATTTTCCAGGCTGGCGCCTTTTGCGGTAATGCAATCTCGCATTCATGAAGCTTGGACTCGCTTTTTCGGCTCCACGCTGGAGGACCGATTGCGCTACACGCCATCAGATTGCTTCGCCACCTTCCCCTTCCCGCCCGGCTTCGAGACGGACGCAACGCTGGAAGCCGCAGGGCAAGCCTATCATGACCACCGCGCTGCCCTCATGGTCCGCCACAACGAGGGGCTGACCAAGACCTACAACCGCTTCCACAACCCGGCCGAGGACCATCCCGACATCGTCAAGCTGCGCGAACTGCACGACGCCATGGATCGCGCCGTGCTCACCGCCTACGGCTGGACCGACCTCGCCGCGCGCATCGCCACCGATCCCGACGCGATGCCCCGACACCTCTCCGAGGACACCGAGGACGACCACAAGTACCAGGGCCGCTATTTCTGGCCCGCCCCCATCCGCGACGAAGTTCTCGCCCGCCTCCTCGCCCTCAACGCCACCCGCGCCGAGGAAGAGCGCAAGGCGGGGCTGGTGGTTACAAGCGGTGGGGATGACGATGGCGACGAGGACGGGAACGTGGCCGAGGACAATTGATGCCCGTCAGCGCCGGCACGAGCATGCTTATCCGTAGCCTGATAGGAGGTCATCGTGGGGGCAATTTCGGACGATCACGTCGAGTGGGCAATTGTCAATCGGTTGAAGGCGATGCTCGACGCGCCGAAGAACACCAAGTTCAATGTCACGCAGTCCTTTGCCCTGTTCAGCGCCATCCTGCTGTGGAGCAAGCAGAGGGTGTGGGTGAATGAAAACCAACTGCGGGATGATGCCGATCTGGCGGCCAACGCGGTACGCCGACGGCTTCGGGAAGACTTGATCCTGGACCCGCCGTGGTCTCTGCTGCAGGCCGAGCCCCTGTTCCAGAACGCTAACAGAAAGCATGTGCGCCCTCGCCCGATCAACGGCGATTTCGCGGGCGTGACGGCGGAAGACTTCTTCAAGTGGTGCCGCGATGCGATCGCGCACGGTGACGGCCGCACTATCCGCCCCATCCACAAGCCTTCCCGCCAGGAGCCGGGGAAAGCCCTGCTGGCCGGGTTCCAAATCGTGTTTCGCAGGACGAGGCAGGATCCGGATTACTGGACCCTCCATCTCTACCAGCCTGACATGGTACGGATCGGCGGCCAGCTGGCGGATGCGTTCTGCAGGCAGATGAGCCGCGACCACGAATATTTCCAGCAGGACATGGCCACATATGTGGCAGACGAGGAGGCTGCATGACAGTGTCGGCCACACCGGGGCAGGTTCGCACAAAAATCTTGCATCTTTCATTTCGCAAGATTATATTGCGCTCATGAATGATCTGATCGCCATACGCCTGAAGGCCCTCCGGGAGGAGCGCAAGCTGTCGCAAGACCAGCTTGCGGCCGTGTTCGGCTTCAAGGACCGCCAGACCGTCTCGGCCATCGAGACCGGCGAGCGCCGCATCTCGGCCGAGGAGCTGCTGACGGCTGTCCAGAAGCTCGGCAAGCCCCTCGAATATTTCACCGATCCGTTCATGCTCGTCGGCGAGGGACAGTTCTCCTGGCGCCAGTCAGGCACGCCGCAGAAGGGCCTTGCCGGCTTTGAGCAGTCGGCGGGCCGCGCTATCGCTGCCTACCGCAACCTCGCCAAAGAGGTCGGCAAGCGGCCTGAGATTCTTCGGCGCGAGCTTCGGCTCACCGCACACAGCACCTTCGAGCAGGCCATGGCCGCCGGCGAGCGTTTTGTCGAAGATTACGATCTGGGCGACGTCCCGGCCGATCGGCTCGCCCAGGCGATGGAAGAGAAGCTTGGCATCCTCGTGCTCATGGTCGATGCGATCAAGGGCATCTCGGGCGCTGCCTGCCGCGTACGCGACCTCGACGCCGTGCTGATCAACCGTAACGAAGTGGTCGGCCGACGCAACTTCGATCTCGCGCACGAGCTGTTCCACATTCTGACCTGGGAGGCGATGCCGCCCGCACACATCGAGGATGCTTCCGATGGTGGCGCGGGCCCGCGGCGGACCGGCAAGAAATCCCGCGTCGAGCAGTTAGCCGACAACTTCGCCGGTGCGGTGCTCATGCCGCGCAGGGTTCTCGAGCGCTTCGGCCCTTGGGATAATGAACTGCCAAAGCGCCTCAACAAAGTGGCTGCAGAGTTGCGCGTGTCCGCAAAGGCGCTGAAGTGGCGGCTCGTTGCTGCCGGACTGGTGGACCGAGCGACGGCCGATACGGTCAGCGACGCCGATTTGCGCAACAATGGGCAAGCGGCGGGCAAATCGAAGCTGCCGACGATGTTCTCGAAGACATTCATAGAAGTGATCGGGGCAGCGCTGTTGCAAGGACATGTGTCGATGCGTCGGGCGGCAGAGTTGCTCGACGTAGCGGTCGATGACATTCCAGATCTGTGTACTGTGTATGGATTGGAAGCGCCGGACGAGCTGTGAGGCAACATGGCGCGCCACAGCGGTCCCGTTCTGGTGGACACGAACATCATCATCGAGTGCTACCGGACTGGCGCGTGGGCGGCGCTCGCCGGAGGCTATCGCGTGGAAACGGTCGGCAAGTGCCTCGAGGAAGCGTTGACCGTCCCGCGCCGCCGGCCCCATCAACCTATCGACGGGGCGGCACTAGTGAAGACATTGAAGGCCATCCATGAGGTGACAGATGCCGAGCGCATTGCAGCCGCACTCCGCGGTCCTCTCTACGGCAAACTGGATGCCGGCGAGCAGCATCTGTGGGCACACGCACTAGTGCGCACGGACGGCTGGGTTCTGTGCGGCCCCGATAAAGCAAGCCTGCGGTTCGGCGTTGTCTGCGGCTGCCGGGATAAGCTGATCTCCCTCGAGCGCCTGTTGAAGGAGGCAGGCGCTAAGCCGAAGGGGCTGAAGCCCGCCTACACGACGAAATGGCTCGACCAGACCTTGGCCGAGATCGTGATGCAGGAACGGGGAAAGCGATGAGCGCGAATATCAAATCGGTCGAAGTTCGCACCCGCCTCGTCGACATCCTGCGGCGCGACCTCGTCGGTCCCGCCCCGCACGACACCGACATCGAACGCGAGCGATTGGATACGGAACCGTCGCGCTGGTATCTGACCGGCTTCATCGCGCCAGGCGTGGACGCACCCGAGGCCACGGCAGAAGAGGAAGCTCGCCTCCCGCTGCGCGAGTCCGACACAGAATACGATCCCGAGCCTGAAGCGGATGGCGCTCCTGAGGATCGCGAAACTGATGAGCTGCGCACGCGCCGGCGCGCGTGGCGGCCGATGGCGATCGGCATCACGGTGCTCGTGCCGAAGGGCGTGAAACAGGTCGAAGCCGTCGTCACCTGGGGCGACTACCGCACCGAGCCGCCGATCGAGCAGTTCCTCCTCACGGCCCACGAGGAGCCGGGCACGCCAGACACCCGCGATGCGCCCGATGTCGAGTGGGTTCGTACACCACGGCGCGAGACCACGATGGTACCGATCCCAAACGGACGTGGCGAGCGCACGACGATCGTGCCGAACAGCGCGACGCCGCAGCTCCCAGGCGGCGCCCTCGAGCTAGCGGCTCACGCCCGGCGTTACGCGGAGAAGATGCCGGACGGCACGACGCGCGAGTTCCAGGCGCTGACCGTGTTCCTCGTCAACAAGCGCAAGCGGCCCCGCCGCAAGTACGAGGACGTGGCCTTTGCCTTCCAGGCCCGGCTGGAGCTGAAGTGTGCGGACGGCTTCCTGCCGCGGTTTGACCACTCCGGCTACGGCACCGACGACTGGGATCGGCGCGTCGCTGACCTCCACTATGCTGACGCGTGCGAGTACGCGGTAGGGCGCAACACATCGGCCGAATGGGACGGTGAAGTAGAAGGCAAGGTGACGCGCGTTGCGACTTGTCCGCTGCCACTGGCCGAGGTCGAGCGCGTAGCGCCGCAGGAAGAACGCGAGCTGCCCGGCGTGGAGTTCGGCATGGAGGCGCTGGCCAATGCCGCTCGCGCCGGTGCCGCCAAGCTGGCAGCCGAACTGCGCCCACTGCCGGTCCTCTATGAGGCTTGGATCGCCAAGCAGTGGGAGAGCTTCACGGATCCGGCCAAGCATCGGCGTTGCACGGCAGATCAGCTCGTCAAAAACGCGCGCCGCGCTAAGGATCGCATCGCTGAGGGCATCCGGCTGTTGGAAACCGACGACAACGCGTGCCTCGCGTTCCATTTTATGAACGACGCTATCGCCAAGGCGGCGCGCAAGCGCTCTCCACACATCTATCCGGCGGGTGATCCGAAGAGGATTCCGAAGTGGCGCCCCTTCCAGCTCGCCTTCATCCTGCTGAATCTCGCCGGCATCGTCGATAAGACGCACAAGGACCGCGAGACGGTCGATCTGTTGTTCTTCCCGACCGGCGGCGGCAAGACGGAAGCCTACCTCGGCCTCGCAGCCTTCACGATAGCTCACCGGCGCATCACGAATACGGGTCTCACCGGGGCCGGCGTCTCGATAATCATGCGCTACACGCTACGCCTGCTGACGCTTGATCAGCTCGGCCGCGCCGCCGGCGTCATGTGCGCGCTTGAGTTGTCACGCCTCGACAAACAGAACATCGATGCCAGCGGGCGCAAGCTGCTCGGCGACTGGCCGATTGAGATCGGCTTGTGGGTGGGCCAAGGCGCAACGCCAAACCGGATGGGGCAGCGGGGGAAATCCGACGACGAAAGCGCGTATACGCGAGTTCTCCAATACCACCGTGATAAGCGACGCTACCACTCACCCGTGCCTTTGAAGCAGTGCCCTTGGTGCGGCACTGATTTCGAGCAGAAGTCGTTCAATTGCGTTCCAGCGGGCGACCCGAAGCCCAAGAACCTCGCAATCCAATGCATGAACCCCGTCTGCGATTTCAACGGTGAAGAACGCTCGTTACCGATCGTAGTTGTCGATGAACCGATCTACCGCCGGCTGCCGGCTTTCATCGTCGCGACCGTCGATAAGTTCGCGTCGTTGCCATGGGCGGGTGAGTCCGGCGCGTTCTTCGACCACGTCGATCGCTACGATACGCACGGCTTCCTGGGCGCCGCGCAGGAAGTCGGCGGCCAGAAGCTGCCCGGCAGCGCTAAACTGCTCCCGCCGGACCTCATCATCCAGGACGAGCTTCACTTGATCTCGGGGCCGCTCGGCACGATCGCGGGGCTCTATGAGACGGCGATCGACGCATTGGCGACGCGACAGATCGGCGAAACGAGTGTCAGGCCGAAAGTCGTTGCGTCGACCGCAACGGTGCGCCGCGCTGCGACCCAGATCAAGGCGCTGTTCGATCGCGATGCGACGGAAATTTTCCCACCGCCGGGGCTGTCGCGTCGGGACAGCTTCTTCGCCGTGACTGAGGACACCAAGACGTCACCAGCGCGGATGTATCTCGGGATTGCCGCCCAGGGGCGCGGGCCGAAGCTGATCTTTCTGCGTGTACTGCAGACAATCATGGCCGCGGCCAAAGCAGAGTACGAGCGCCTGCCGCCGAATCAACGTGCGGCGGTCGATCCCTACATGTCGGCGCTTTGCTACTTCAATGCACTGAAGGAGCTAGGGGGTGCCCGCCGGATCGTCGATGACGAGGTGCGGAGCGGCCTCGTGAGCTATGGCCGTAGCCGGCGCCGTGTAGCACCGCCCGACCAACCTTTCCAAGATCGAGAGATCGGCGAGGTGCTGGAGCTGACCTCGCGCGAGTCGACCGACAAGGTGGCCGAAGCCAAGAATCGGCTCGAGCAATCGTTTGGCGGCCCGGGCGCCGTGGTAGATGTGGCACTCGCCACCAACATGATCTCGGTCGGCCTCGACATCACGCGGCTCGGGCTGATGGTCGTGCAGGGGCAGCCGAAAACCGCAGCGGAGTACATCCAGGCGACCAGCCGCGTCGGCCGTGACCACAACCGACCGGGTCTGGTGATCACAGTACTGAACCTCATGAAGCCGCGGGACCGGACGCACTTCGAGCATTTCACCCAGTTCCATCGCACCTTTTATAGGGCCGTCGAGGCAACGAGCGTCACGCCGTGGGCATCGCGTGCACTTGATCGGTCGCTTGCAGCACTGGTCGTCTCACTCGCGCGCCATCTCGAGCGGAAGCTGGCACCGGAGTCACAGGCACTCGAGTTCGAGCGAAGACCGGGCGCAGCTCAGGTGGCGCGCGACGTTCTCTTGCGCCGAGCCGGACGATCTCCCGTCGGACCGGCAGGCGGGCTGGCGATGCTCGACAACGCCATCACGGAGTTGGTCAACGACTGGATCTCCGTTGCGGAAGATTTCAGAGGCGACAGCCTCAGCTATGGCGGGAACGGTAACAGGCTGCTGAGCTATCCCCTTGACCCGCGGGTACAGAACCTCAAGCCTGAGCACCAGCGCTTCGCGGCAGCCCGCTCGATGCGCGATGTCGAGCCCAACGTTCAGCTGAAGCTGCGCGATCCCTATGGTCAGTCACTGAGCGAGTAGGGGAAGTAGCATGGCGAACGTTCTTCGACTGAGCCAGATCATTACCACCTTCGGGCCGGGTGCGATGGTCGATCTGCCGACACGCTCGGTGATGATCGGCGGGACGAACCTGTGGGATGTGCGCGACCCAACGGTCTCCCGCATCATCAATGAGCCGCGATTGCAGCAACTCCTCGAGCGCTCGATGCGTGAGGCCGGCCGCTTGGCGGCGAATGGCAAGATCACGTTGCGCACGCCTCCCATCGACGCGGATACGCCCGGCTTCACGAACCCGCACTTCATTGACGCACTAGTGTTCCCGACGCTCTTCATCTGCGAGCGCACCGAGCAGGTTCCAAACCAGCCTATACGTCGGCGGCGGCTGGTGAAGTGGGAGCAACTCGACGGCAATTCGCTCAAACGCAAATACCGGATGTCGGACGACAAGCTCGAGGACGTATCACCGATTCGTTTCATAGGCGCCTGCGAGCAAGGGCATATTGAGGACATCGATTGGCGGTGGGTCGTTCACGAAGGCGGAAAGTGCGACCGGCCAATGTACCTTGAGGAGAAGGGCACCAGCGGCTCACCGGCTGACACGGCAATCGTGTGCGATTGCGGGCAGCGGATCTCATTCCAGGAGACGAACATCGTCGGGCGGCTCGGTCCGTGCCACGGCGAGCGCCCATGGCTTGGCTCCGGCAATCGTGAGCCATGCAGCAATAAGTTGAAGCTGTTGATCCGAACAGCGACCAACACCTACTTCACGCAAGTCGTCACCGTGATCTCCTTAGCGCAGGAAGTCGATGCGCTTGCAAAGGCGGTCGAGGGAATCTGGCACGTTATCGGCAACGTCCCCGATCTCGCGACGCTGATGACACTCACGCAGCACGTCCCTGATGTTCGGGTTGCGTTGCAAGGCTTCGATCTGAATGATTGTCTTGCTACGATCGTTCGACGGCGCGATGATGGTGGAACCGAAGCATCACCTCACCCCCGTGCGGCGGAATTCGACCTGTTTGCCTCTGGAAAGGCAACGATCGGCGACCCAGGCAGGGACTCCCACCTGTTCGCTGAGACGCTGCCCGAGAATGCATGGCGGCGTGCCGGAAAGATCGTGACGCCGATGATCAAGAGCGTTGTCGGCGTCCAGCGGCTGCGCGAAGTATCGTGCCTGTATGGGTTCACGAGGTTCGAGCCCGCGCCGACGATCGAGGACGACATCGAGGAAGTCCGACTGGCGGTGTCGGGCGCGCCCGTCGGCGAGACACTCGACTGGCTGCCGGCGATTGAGCAGTTCGGCGAGGGTGTGTTCGTCCAGTTCGACCCGTCAGTCGTCGCGGCATGGCTGGAACGTCCGGAGGTGATGCTCCGACAGCAGCAGTTGTTCGCCGGCTTTCGGAAGTGGCAGGCTGCTCGGCCCGGGCGCGAACACGTGCGTTTCCCTGGCATGCCCTACATCCTCATTCACAGTCTGTCTCATGCGTTGATGGTCGAAATGGCCCTGGAGAGCGGCTATCCCGCCAGCTCGCTCAAGGAGCGCGTGTATGCCCTGCGCGATACCGTGGCCGGCGCGACGGTCCATCGCCTCGGCCTGTTGATCTACACCGCCTCCACCGGCGCGCAGGGAACACTCGGCGGTCTCGTCGGCTCGGCTTCGCGCATCGTCGAGATCATCGAGGCCGCATTGGCGCGCGTCACGATCTGCTCGAACGATCCCATCTGCGCCGACCACAACCCCACGAGTGTCAACGACGACCGGCACCTGCACGGCGCCGCGTGTCACGGGTGCCTGCTGGTTGCCGAGACCAGCTGCGAGAAGCGCAACGAGTTCCTTGATCGGGCGCTGCTCGTTCAGACGATGGCTGGCAATGGTTCGGAACTCATCACTGATCTGGGTCAACTTGCCGGCCCCAACCGATGAGCCGATGCCGCATCCGACATCGAGATAGCCGGGCCTAGATGATCTCGTGTCGCCCACGGACAGCTATGGGTCATTCACGTCGGTTCCAATTTCGTGAACGTCTGCAGCCGCCTGAAAGCTGAAAGAAATCCATGATGTATGGCCCTCAGGGTCATTCGGGGCTCCATCTTATCCGGCGCCAGGGCGCGGCAGGTTCGCCATGACCGCAGTACCCTCGAATGTGGACATTAAAAAATTGAGCCCTGACGCATTCAACCATGGGAAGGGGATGTCGGCTTTTGTATCTAAGTGCATTTTTATCGCGCAAATGCCCAAACCCGAGGCGGATGCTTGCGACAAATCTATCTAGTCTGGGCTGCGATCTCCGCAGAAGGCCGAGGCCATGGAGAAACTCGGCGAAGCGATCTGTTTGAGCGGCGCGGCATTTGAGATGTCAGCGAGGATGTCAGGCAGCGATTGCCCCAAGGAGCGGTTTCACTCCGAACATCTTGATCATCCGCTTCATGTTGTAGGCCAGCACCTGCAAGCTCATCTCCGTCCGCACATTTTTGAGCGTTTTGGTGAGGAAGTGGGTGGCGCCCATCCAGGCTTTCAGCGTTCCGAAGATGTGCTCGACGGTCCGGAGCCGGATCGTCATGGCTTCCGGTAGGCGGTCGAGCCTTGCCTGCATCTTGTCCAGGAAGCCTTCGTGGTGCCAGCGCTTGACGCGTCTGATCTTATCGGGCGTGCATTGGGGCTTGAGCGCGCACGTCAAGCAAGCCGTGAGATTGCGGTAGTGATCGACATTATCCCGGCGGTCCGAGCGCACCGCGCCTCTGGTCAGATGTTCGCCAGCGGGGCAGGGTGCAATGGTAAGCAGCTTGCCGTGTTCAACGTCGACGATTCGAAGGCCGCCGCCTGAAAGGGTGCACAGTCTAAGGCAGCTTTGAACTGGAATGTGAGCTGAGATGGTAACCCGGAAAGCATCCTTGCAGGCGACCAGCCGATTCTTCTTGTGGCATTTCATGAACTTGAGTCCCGTGGGCGCAAATAGGTTCAACTGCATCCCAAGCATCACAATCTTTGCATGGTTGGCCAATCCTAGCCGTGACCGGTGAATGGTTGAAATGCGATCGCATCACTTACGTCTGCGATTTCCCTTGCCCACAACCATCTATTTCTGTACTAAATTCTCAGGAATTGCGGCCACTAGCGAAAATGCTATGAAAATCAACGGCATAGAAAAACAGGTTCGAGCCTTCGCCTATATGCGGACCTCGAGCGCAACCAACACCGGCGAGAACAAGGATTCAGAGAAGCGCCAGCGTGCAGCTATCGAGGAATACGCTCGCCGCGCGAATATCAAGATTAAGGGATGGTTCTATGATGCGGCAGTAAGCGGCGCCGATCACATCCAAGATCGCGAAGGCTTTGCGGCGATGCTTGCGGCGATCGCGGGCAATGGCGTCCGCATGGTCATCGTTGAGACTGCAAACCGTTTCGCCCGGGATCTCATCGTTCAAGAAACCGGCTACGCTCAATTGAAGTCACTCGGCATCACGCTTATCGCAGCCGATAGCCCGAACTCCTTCCTTGACGACACACCCACCGCGCAGCTTATCCGGCAAGTGCTCGGCGCCGTCTCGCAATTCGAGAAGGCAATGATTGTCGCCAAGCTCAAAGGCGCCAGGGATCGCAAGCGGGCAACGGGCGTGAAGGTGGAAGGCCGCAAGGCATATGCGGAGATGGAAACAGGCAAAAAGCTGATCAAGGCAGCTCGCGCGCTGAACGATGGCCGGTCACTCCGCAAGATCAGCGCAGAGCTCGCCGAACAGGGGCACACCACGCGCGAAGGCAAGCCCTTCTCGGCCTCGAGCGTCAAAGCCATCCTTGGCAGCGAGCCCGCAAAGAGCCCGTACATTGGCAAGCGGCCATCGCACGGCAAGCGCAAGCTCGTTAGCGGCCAGGGTGAAGCGTAACGTCTTCTCCGTCCTTCAGGGCGGGGTCAAACGAGCTTAAGGAAGACTAAAGCAAAAGTGATTGGCTTCCCCAACGCTTGGACTTCTCCACCGGGTCGAGAGCGGGCATGGGTTTGATTTTTGCGTGCAGCCGCTTGACCCCAAGTAGCGGACCAACCGAAATCAAGCTTGGCGAGGCGGGAGGCTCTAATTAGACCGAAAGACGGCATCGGGCATCCCTACCGCGATCCCCGACCCTAAGTCGGCAAAGTTGACACCGCGATCCCCCCAGGAGCAACGCGGATCCCGCAATTGAACTCACATCCGCCTGGTTCGCTATGGGAGCCCCAGGCGCACTCGCAGTGGATATCAGTGCTTCCGCGCAGGTCTGGTTACCTTCTTTGCAGCCGGAGCGTTGCCATCTTGTGTTGGCGGAGTTGAGCCCTCCTGATCTGGGCTCACCCGCCAAGCCGGAAGATGGCCTAAGACGGCAGTGCCCTGGCCCGGGCGACTCTCAATCGTGAGCGAGCCGCCGTGAAGCACCATCAACTGCGCGGCGAGCGGGAGACCGAGTCCCGTCCCTTCCCGATGCCGCGAAAGCGGATTTTGAACCTGCTGAAAAGGCTCGAGCGCTTTTTGGATTTCCTCTCCTGTCATCCCCACGCCGGTGTCCGTGACGGTGAGAGTGAGAGTGCCATCGGGCTCAACCGAATGGCTGAGCCAGACGGAGCCGCCTTTCGGAGTGAATTTGATGGCATTGGAAAGCATATTGAGGAGGACTTGCTTCAAAGCCGTCTCATCGGCATGAAGCGAGATGGCCGGCCCTGTGGGACTTGACACGAGCTCTACGGCGCGGTTTTCCGCTTCGCTCCGGACGAGGCGGAGGCACTCTTCCTCGATCTGGGTGAGATTGACAAGCCTCTCATGGAGCTCGAACTTGCCGGCTTCGATCTTCGACCAGTCGAGAAGATTCCTACTTAGTTCAAGGAGATGAGTGGCCGACCCACAAATATCGGCGGCATACCCCGCATAACGGTCGGGATCGTTTCCAAACACCTTGTCCCTTATGATCTCTCCGAAGCCGATGATGGCTGTCAAAGGCGTGCGCAGCTCATGGCCGATATTAGCGAGGAAGAAGGACTTGCTCTGATTGGCCTGCTCGGCCCACCCCTTTGCCACCGCAAGCTCGGTATTCATGTCCTTCAATTGGCGCCTGCTGGTCTCAAGAGCGAGCGCTTGTTTAGTCCGGCGGGAAATCTCCCGCCCTAGCAGCGCTGTCAAGGCGAGAAGTAAGATAGCCGCAAAAATGGCAAAACCCGACAACCAGATTGCTTGGCGGTTGGCACCCGCCAAAGCCTCCGCCTCTCCAAGCCCCACAACCGCGATGAATGGGAAGTCATCTAGCCTGCGCCAGGAATAGACCCGTGCGATACCATCGATCGGGCTCACCGCGATGGTGCTACCCGAGGGTGTTCCCTGCAAACGGGCTATGACATCGTTGTCCGCAAAAAGGGTCCCGATAAGCGACGGGTCGAGGCCGCGCGGCAGGACGTATCCGGCAAAGATTGTTCCATCCGCGCCGGCGATCAGGAGCGATCCGCTATTGCCAAGTTCAACCCGATGATACAGCGCTGTCCCCCTTGCGGGATCTATCGAGAACAGTAGTACACCCGCAAAGCCACCTTCTTTGTTCTCAAGGCGTTGCGTATGTGGGGTAATGATCCTGCCAGGCACCAAGCCGGTCACCGGTTTCCCAATCCGGAAACCACTACTTGGGTTGTCCCTGTTGGCGGTGAAGAACTCAAATTGGGAAAAGCTGGCGAGGCCGGATGCCACATCCCCCGATGTCGCAAGCAAGTGCCCATCAGGGCCGATCACTGAGATATTAATGAGTTGCGGCAGGTGTTTTGCGATGCTCTGCTTAAATTCGGCTAGCGGAGCAGCGCCGCCCTCGGTTTCGACGCGGCGCTTCACGAACTCCGACGCCACAGCGGTGATGTTGAGCACTCCTTCTACATCTTGCTGAAGCGCGGCTGACAGATACGATGCTCGTAACCCGGCCTCATTAAGGGCGGCTTGCCTCAACCTAGCGATCGAGACGATCAGAAGTATTGCGATGGAAAGGATGATCAGTGCAATTGCGCCAACAATCATCCACGCAAGGCGGCGATTCCTTTGGCTGATGTTCTCATCCCGCCTCTGCATGAAGGGTCTTCAGCCTCATCCAGCCTTTGAAGCCCCTAACCTATCGGCAGACCGTTTATTAACCGGTTCCAATGCGGCTAAACTTTTCGGCGAACTTTTCGCAATGTCCGCTATACCTTCAATTGCGTTCTACGGTTCAACAACTTCGAACATCCGCTTCCGGGCCTAAGGCGGCTGGTGTGCGGGCCCGGTGATGAAGCCAAGGCGTAAGAGCGAAGATCGATCATTGGTTTTGCCTTTCTGTATTGACGAGTGGGTTAAGGATCGCGCGGACTTCCTCATCATCGCTGGTGACGAATTTCCGCTCCAGAAGAAGGTCAGTAAACGCATTTATCGCGTCCCAGGCGACCGCGCCGCGGACAAACTTCTGTGCTTGCTTGCAGGCTGTTTCGAGCAAGGTTTTGTCGCCTAGCCAATCTGCAATCTCACGGCATATGCCGAAATCATCACGGCCGCCGGCAAGAACAAGAACGGCTGCGTAAGGCAATTTGCGGAATCGGGCTTCGGCAGCTCCACCCGCGAGCGCGGCAGTCATTACCCGGCAGGCGAGGTCTATGGTGTGCGCCCGGTGATCTGGATGCTTGTACTCGGAAAAAGGGATGGGCTCTTTATGGTCGGTAAAATAGAACCCTGACCGGCATCGCCCCAGCGCTATGATGGGGTTACCTTTGAAATCGGCATAATCGATCGGCCCCAATTCAGCTTCTACGAAGCCAAGCCCGTAGCAGTGATTGGCGATTGCGTGCCCAGCTTCGTGGATCGCCGTCGCTCGTGTAATAAGTATCGGCTTTGTCCGCCTTCCCGTTTTTGCGGTTTCCGCCAGCTTGTGTGTGGTCATCTTCATCCCCGTTGCTTCGCCTATGCCAGCGGCTTTTGGTGCCGCTTCTCCAGAACCATGTTGATTCCCTCTTCGATCAAATCCTTGATCGTCACGTCCTCGTTCTC
>JBAUNL010000857.1:0-1578 GCA_049579205.1 Rhodomicrobium sp.
TAAGAACGACAGCGTGATCTTTGCCCGCCGGGTGAGTTCGCCCGCGGCAACCGCAATGCGGCTTTCGAGCTCCTCTGCTGACCGGTCCCGCCGGAACGGCAGCGTGCGCAGCACGATTTCTATACGCTCGCGGAGCTTGTCGTCGATCGTCATGCCGCACCTAACTGCCCGCCTTCCGGCGCCCTGCGGACTTAACCGCGGCATCGATCATCCCGCCGATCTCTTCGGCGGCTTTACGCATTCCGGCATCGGCCAAATGCGTATAGCGCTGTGTCGTCCGCGCTTGGGTATGACCAAGAAGCTTCCCAATAACGGGAAGACTCATACCGGCGCCGGCGCCGAAGCTCGCGAATGAATGCCGCAAATCGTAAATGCGTGCGGTTGCCAGTGAAGCGGGCAGGGTGACTTTCGCAATGCCGGCGGCGGCCGTCGCTTCCTCCAGAGATGGGAGCCGGCCGAGCTGCTCCCTGAGGCTCGAAATCAATCCAGACACGGCGGGATTGGCTGAATCGAGCCATAAGAGCACCGCGGCCCGCCTGCGTACCGTCCGCCACACCGTGCGCACGTGCTTGACAGGCTCGCCTGGATTGCGCCCTGGAAATACCCAAGGCGATTCGCTCTTACGGGTTTTTCGCAAGCCGCCGATAAGCTCGCGCGCCGCGGCGCTAAGGGGCGCCTTGTGGGTCCGGCGCTGCTTGGTATGCGAACTTGGCCGAATCCAGAAGCTGGGCTCGGCATCGAATTCGCTCCACTTCGCTCTCATGGCCTCGCTAGGGCGGCATCCTGTCAACATGATAAGACGCAGGCAGTCCGCCGATGAGCGCTCATCGGCCCTGTTGAGCGCATCCGCGATGGCGGCGATTTCGGCCTCGCTAAAGAAGCGCTCGCAGGCTTCCTCAGGATTGCGCCTAACGCCCTTGCAGGGATTGCCCTGCTCAGCAGTCCGCCACGCCTCGCGCTCGCCTGGCAGCGGCATCAGGGCTAGGGAGAAGCATTTCGAGGCAAGAGCAAGGACGCGGTTCGCCCGGACTGGACCGCTGCCTGCGGTGATCCCGCGATGCAGTTTTTCGATATCGGAGTGATGGATCTCTGCGACCTTACGCGCGCGGCCGAGACCTTCACCGATGCGGTCAAGCATCTTGCGCTCGTCCCGTTCACGCCAGCTGCCAAAACAAGCTTTCTTGGGCAGATGGTCTTGAACATAACGGTCAAGCAGATCCTGCACCGTTGCTGCCTCACGCCGCTTGTGCCTCGCTCCTGTAGGATCCTCGCCGCGGTCGATCCGCTTCCTCAGCTCCGCGGCTTCCGCGCGGGCATCGATCGTCTTGTGCGTGGGGAACTCGCCGATTGTGAAACGCCGCTCGATACCATCCACGCGATAATTCAAAAAGAAGGAGCGGCTTCCATCAGGGTTATTTCTCGTTGACGCATAGATACGAACACCGAAGCCAGCAACAGCACCCTTGCCGCCATCCCATAGCGTCTTGGTTCCCTTTACAGGCGCCCCTTCCCTTCTGATCAGCGCATCCGTCAGTTTCTGTGCCGTGGGTACCCTCCGGTTATCGTCAGCGATTCGTC
>JBAUNL010000858.1:0-7071 GCA_049579205.1 Rhodomicrobium sp.
ATTTCCGCATATCGAAAATCCCCGATCGCAGAAGACTATGCGGTTTGCGTCACGCCCGCAAATGCCAATTGACTAAGATTTCATTACCGTTCCGGTATAAAGGCCGCACACTATTTCTTTAGTTGCGCTGATAAGCCGGCCGGGTTAGTGGAGCGATCCAAATGGAGATGCACCAGGTCAGATATTTTTTATCTGTGGCCCGAACCCTGAACTTTACCAAGGCTGCCGATGAATGCCATGTCGCCCAGCCCTCCTTGAGCCGCGCCATTAAGAAGCTTGAGGAAGAGCTTGGCGGCGATCTCTTCAGGCGCGAACGGACACTGACGCATCTCACAGAACTTGGCCGGCTGATGATGCCCGTGCTCGCGCAATGTTATGACAGCGCGCTAAGCGCGAAGGCGCTGGCAAGCTCCTACAAAAAAGGGACCGCTCTTCCGTTGAGGCTCGCCCTTTCCCACACGATCGATCTTGGCCTGCTGCCATTGACCGACCTTGTGAAGACTTTTCCAGGGTTGGAGTTGATATTTTTCCGCGGCACGGCGGATGAGGTAGCGCAAGACCTCAAGGCGGGCAGCTCGGAGCTTGCGGTTGCAGGCGGGTTCAGCGAGCCATGGGACCGGTTCGACTGCTGGCCTTTATTCTCGGAAGGGTTCTCGCTGGTGGTCAACAAGCTTCATCCGCTCGCGATGCGCAATATCATTGAATTCAAACAGCTATCGGGGGAGCGGCTGCTGCCTCAGTCCTATTCTGAAGCATCCTCCCAGCTGTCGGAGATTTTGCGAGCCCAAGGAATTGCCGAAAGCACTGGCGACCGGATCGTCTCCGACCATGATCTCTTGTCTTTGCTCGACGGCAATGTTGGCATAGCGATCCTCCCAGACAGCACGCCAATCAGTGACAGGCTTTCAAGGATTATGGTCGACGGCCTTGCGCTAGAGAGGACCACCTACGTTTATGCGGTTTCAGGACGGGAGCGGACGCCCGCATCGAGCGCACTAATCAAATTGTTACGCGCATGGGACTGGTCACGTATCACCCTGGGTTTATTTGGCGCGAGCACCGGAACCAAGTGCGGCTAGGATTTCCGTTGGCTCCATCCGTGTGCGGAAATCTGGATTGACAAAGCGCGCCACTATTTCTCCGCCGGTGCCGATAATGAAGGTTGCCGGGATGGGTAGAAACCACCCCTTATTGTTTTGGAACAGGGAGAGATCAATTCCGCCCCTCAGGTAATGCTCCCGAACCCTTTCTCCGGCCCAAATCACCAGGCCCAATGAGAGTGCGTAACCGAGATCCAGATCGGTCAGCACTTTGAAGGGCAGGTTGTTGTCCTCGACCATTCTTTGAGAATACGAGAGCGTCTCGGGAACAATGGATACAACCTGCCCGCCGAGGCCAACCACTTCACTGTTGATTTGAGCAAGTGCCCGCAGCTCCAACCGGCACCATGGGCACCAGTGACCCCTATTTAGGCTTAGTACCACCGGTCCATCCGCAATCAGGGATGCGAGACGGATCGATTTCCCGTTGTGATCCGGAAGCACGAAATCCGGCATGACTGCTCCGGCGAGAGGGCCCGCGTTCTTCAGGGCAACCAGCCGCCGGATGAGCTCCTCGTAAACCTCATGGAGCTCAGGATGGAAGCTTTTCAAAACGGTTGAGGGCCCGACAAAGCTTGGCTTGAGGTTCAGGTCCTCGTCGAGCCGGAGGTAATCCAAGGTTTCGCGAAGGCGGAGGGGGCACTCCCAATGTGAAGGATAGCACGCGGCGTAGCCCGAAAAGTGTAATCGTCCTTATGGGCCGAATGCCAACAATGTTTTATAGGAGGACAGAGTTTCAGGTCCGCATACAGGCGCTTGCTCGGGAATTCTTAGATTTTAGTCTAAAGAAAGCTTATGCCAAAGTACATCCTATGTCTATACAGAGTACATATTTAAATTAAAAGTGAACAATATCTTCACCGAGCTCGGATTTTAATTTTCAAATATCATTTCCCAGTCGAACCAGCAGGTATAGGCTCCTCCTTTAGCCTCAAGCTTTTTCCGTGAGAGGGCAACGCACAACAATGTCCGAAGAGATCGACCATCATCGCCGCCGCTTTTTTGGCACCGCGGCCTGGTAACAGCCGCAACTCTTTTCAGAAGAGGTTCGTGCGGGCCTTCGACCATTTCGCAAATCAATTTGAAGACTTCGGCGCGCAAAACACGCGCGCCTAGATAGCGACGCATTTTCGCACGGAGATCTACCTTGAACACGTTCAAAATGCGGGAAGACATGCTAGCAAATCGAGCCGATATCCACTTCTCCAAAGAAAACATCATTCAAAAGATTGGACATTTACTTTCTGTAAAGATTAAGCCGAGCGCGATTTACTTTTCGCCTTTTGCGATCACCGCGGCGGCCATGCTGGGAATAGGGGCACTGGACTCACACATAGCTCGCGCAGTGGACGTCTCGCAGCCTGCAATGCAGCAAAAGCTGCCGAGTTTCTCGGCGCTCGTGGAACGGGTGAAAGCAGCCGTTGTGTCGATCCATGTCAAGGCCGAGGAAGCGGCTGCGCTGGGATCGGATCGCAGCGCGGGAACTCCGGCTACTCCTTTCGAAGGAACTCCTTTTGAGCGCTTTTTCAATGCTCCCCATTCGCCATTTAAGCGGGCACCAGGCGGTCATCGCGTTGTGACTGGACAGGGTTCAGGTTTCTTCATTTCTCCCGATGGCTATATCGTTACAAACAATCACGTGGCAAATCGCGCCGTCAGCCTTGAGATTGTTACGGATGACGGCAAGATTTACCCAGCGAAAGTTGTTGGCACCGATCCGGGCACTGATCTTGCTCTATTGAAGGCGGGCAGCAGAAACGATTTTCCTTACGTGAAATTTTCCCACTCCGAGGTGCGTGTGGGAGATTGGGTGGTGGCCATGGGCAATCCCTTTGGCCTAGGCGGTACCGTCACGGCGGGCATCGTCTCTGCTCGCATGCGCAACATTGGGGAAGGGCCTTACGACGACTTTTTGCAGATTGACGCGCCTATCAACCGGGGGAATTCGGGCGGGCCAGCCTTCAATCAGGATGGGGAAGTCGCCGGTGTGAACACTGCGATTTATTCTCCTTCAGGAGGCTCGGTCGGGATAGCGTTCGCGATACCCGCCTCCACCGCCGAGCAGGTCGCTAAAGAGTTGAGAGAACACGGTCATGTTACGCGTGGCTGGCTTGGAGTCCAGATCCAATCTATCACCCCCGACCTCGCCAATAGCCTCGGCTTGAAATCAGACCAGGGAGCTTTGATCGCGGAGCCGGACGAGGGAAGTCCCGCAGAAAAGGCCGGGCTCAAGGCAGGTGACGTCGTCGAGCAGCTCAATGATCAGCAGGTAAAGGACGCCCGCGACCTTGCCCGGAGAGCGGCCGCGATATCGCCCGGAACAGAGGTCAAGCTTGGGATCATACGTGACGGAAAAGAAGAAACGGTCAGCCTCAAGGCCGGGGAACTCGCAGATAAGGGTGTCAAGCACGCCCGCGCCATGCCGCAGACACAAGACAGGGTTGAGGACCTCGGCATGCGCATAGCACCGGCCCGGCTGCTCACGGGCGGTGAAGATAGTGGCCTTGCAGTCGTTGCCGTTGACCCCGGCGGAAAAGCACAGGAAGCAGGCATTTACCCTGGCGATATCATCATGAAAGTCGGGGGCACCAGCGTGAATCGGGAGGACGATCTCCATGCAGCCATAAACGCGGCGAAGAACGAGGGCCGCCGTTACGCAACTGTTTTGGTCAAGCGTGGGGGCAACAGCCGCTTTTTAGCCCTTCCAGTGGCTTCCGGGTAGAGCCCCAGTGCTTTCGGGGCAGGCTCCGCAATGTGGCCAGCCTCAAGCTCTGCCGGGCGGTTTTTGAAGCGGCATTTAGTTTCTCGCCGATCTTTCCTTCGAAGACAATGCGCGCCATCGAAAGATCGGTTTCGCTTCTCGTGCTGTCCCCCCGGAAGCGTGCGTCTATAGTTTATGACATCGCCTCGGCCGTTACAGCCCGCAAGCGCGCTACCTCCGCTTGCAGCTCTTCGATGCGCTTGTCGCGCTCGGCGAGGGCGGCTGCGACATCGGCGGCCTCAAAACGCTGAGGAATGTGTTGTGGGCAATTTGTGTCCCAGGCGGAAATGCTAAAGAGAATGACTTGCTCGGGCCGCGCCCGGTAGTCCTTGGGCATCAGCTTCGTTGTGAGTTCGGCATCGTCTTCAACGACCCGCGCTTCGCCCCAAATCTTAACGCGCCGCCGGTGAGCATAATCGATCAGGAACAGATAGGCCTTGGGATTTTCGGCGAGATTGCCTTGCGTGATATATTGCCGGTTGCCAGCGAAATCGGCAAAGGCGATGGTCTTCCCGTCCAGCACATGTAGGAACCCCGCCGTCCCGCCGCGATGCTGGATATAGGGCTGTCCCTCCTTGTTCGCCGTGCCGAAGAAAATGCTTGTCTGCGCTTCGATGAAGCTTGCGAGATCGGGCGTAATGCTGGTCTGCCAAGACCCGCCCTCTTCCATGCGCGCATAGCCCTTCCGGGAACCCTTTCGAGTCTGTACCACCTTGACCGTGGGCGTGAAGGCGACGTCACTGGGATAAATACGGGTAGCTTCCATGCACCGCTCCTCAAAGGCCAAGATCGCTCAAAGACGGGTGATCGTCTGGGCGGCGGCCAAGCGGCCACTGATATTTGCGATCTCTCTCCTTGATCGGCAGATCGTTGATGCTAGCAAGCCGTAAACGCATTAGGCCATGCTCGTCGAATTCCCAGTTCTCGTTGCCGTAGCTACGGAACCATTTTCCGCTGCCGTCGTGCCATTCATAGGCGAAGCGGACAGCCATGCGATTTTCCCGGAAGCCCCAGACTTCCTTGATCAGGCGATAGTCGAACTCGCGGTTCCATTTTCGGGTCAGGAACGCTTCGATAGCCTCGCGCCCCTGGATAAACTTGGAGCGGTTCCGCCAGCGGCTGTCTTCCGTATAGGCAAGCGCGACGCGGATGGGGTCGCGTGTATTCCATGCGTCTTCGGCGAGACGGGCTTTCTGCGTTGCGGTCTCGGGCGTGAACGGGGGAAGCGGCGGGCGGTTCATTTTCCTGTTCCTTGACGAATGAGGGTGTGGATTGACGAAAGCCGGCGGAGCCGCATGTCCCGCCGGCCAAGCCCGCTAGGCCGCTTTGCGGGCTGTGATGATGGGGAAGTCGATGTCGGTCTTGGACGCCTCATTGAGATAATTGGTCCAGGTGTTGAGCGCGACATGGAAGATGATCTCGATGACCTGAGCATCGTCGTAACCGGCGGACTTGACGGCCCGAAAGTCGTCTTCACTCACATGACCGCGCTCGCGCACGAGCTTTGCAGCAAAACGCACCGCGGCATCGGCCTTGAGGTCATTCGAAGCGCCGCCGCGGTTCGCAGCGATTTCGGCGTCATCGAGCTTGGCGAGGTTCTTGCCAAGGTAGCTGTGAGCCGACAGACAATAGTTGCAGCCGTTGATCTCAGCAACGGCAAGGGCGATGCGCTCGCGCGTTTGCGCGGGGAGCGCGCCCTTGTTCAGCGCACCCGAAAGGGCAAGGTAACCTTCAAGCGCGGCTGGGCTGTTGGAGATGAGACGGAACATGTTGGGAGCAGACCCGAGCTGCTTCTTGACGGCTTCAAGAAGCGGCTGCGAAGGGGCGGGCGCATCGCTAATCAGTGCGGGAGTGGGGATGCGGGGCATGGCGCTTTCCTTTCGGTTGGTCGGGCTGGGGCATGACCGGAAGATAGCCTCTTCCAAATAACGCTACCATCTGCCATTATTGGGAAGCATCCTTCCGAATATTGGGAACGTCCGATGGATCGCTTCGAATCGATGTCGACCCTGCTGGCGGTGGTCGAGGCCGGAAGCCTTTCCGCGGCAGCCCGCCGCCTAAATATACCGCTCACGACCGTCAGTCGCCGGGTTTCCGAGCTTGAACAGCACATTAAGACCCGGCTGCTGCACCGGTCGAGCCGTCAGCTCTCCCTGACCGACGCAGGCCGGTCTTACGTGGCGGCTTGCAAAAGTATTCTGGACGATTTGGGAGAAGCCGAGCGGGCGGCTGCGGGAGAATTCAGTGCGCCGAAAGGCGATTTGATCGTTACCACGCCGATCGTCTTCGGCCGGCTCCATGTCTTGCCCATCATCATCGATTTCCTCAAGGTTTATCGGGACATCAACGTCCGGCTGGTGCAGGCCGACCGCGTAATCAATCTCTTGGAAGACCATATCGATCTCGCGGTCCGGATCGGCGAGTTGCCCGACAGCAGCCTCATCGCCACCCGGGCTGGCTCGACCCGCCGCGTTGTTTGCGGAAGTCCGGCCTATTTTACGACGCGAGGCATGCCTAAAAGTCCTGAGGAACTCGGCGCCCATGATTGCATCACCTTCGAAGGGCTTATGTCTGCGGAAGCATGGACCTTCGGGGCCGGCAAGTCCCGTGTAGGCGTCGCGGTCCATTCGCGGCTCATCGTCAATACCGCTGAGGCCGCCATCGATGCCGCGATCGCAGAGCTTGGTGTCACCCGTGTGCTCTCCTACCAAATCGCCGGGCCGCTTCGCGCTGGAACGCTCGCATTGGCGCTAGAGCCGTTTGAGCCGCCGCCCGCGCCGGTCCGCCTTGTCTATGCTGGCCAAGGATTTTTGCCCCTTAAGGTACGCGCCTTTCTCGATTTTGCGGCGCCACGCCTGAAAGCGAGACTTTCCGGCGGCGAGTGCTAATGCGACGGCCCGTGAGGTCGGCTCCTGGCCCGGAGTGTGAGTTCCAAGTTCAAAAAAAACATCTGCTATTAGCAGCAACAGCAGCAGCAGCGGCGGCCTCCGCCCCAGCCAGCGGCCGAGCCATAGTCTCCGCCCCAGCCGTAACCTCCTCCATAGCCAGTAGCCCAACCAGGGTATCCGCCCCAGCCGTAACCTCCGCCGAAGATACCAGCCAAAAAGGGGAGTCCGCCTGCAGCCCAAGCGGAGTGTCTGATACCGAATCCGACTGATTGAGTCGCCGCGCGCATGGGATTCCGCTCGGGATTCGAAGCAGTTATATGGA
>JBAUNL010000859.1:0-1821 GCA_049579205.1 Rhodomicrobium sp.
TGCAGGAGCCTTCGTATTTGCTGGCGTGGTAGATGAGATGGACGATGTTGTAGACGTTCTCGTTCGCATCTTCTTCGAACAGCTTCCACTCCGGATCATTGCGCCGATCGCTTGGAAGCTGCTTCAGCAGGCGATGGATCGCACGGCGTAGCTGCTGCGTTTTTTTGGACTGGTCGGTGCCCAGCCGGGTGCGGCTGGAGTAACGGATTTCCTTCATGCGCTCATCGACTTCCGCGAGATCGCGGGGCATCTCGCCGCGCGCGCTCCAGAGATCGATCAGGAAGGCCAGCGTGTCTTCACGCGGGCCGCTGTCGAGCACCCATTGCAGCGGCGTGTTCGATACGACGCCGCCGTCCCAATAAAATTCGCGCTCGATCTCGGTTGGCGGAAAACCCGGCGGCAGCGAGCCGCTGGCAATGATGTGCTCGGGCCCTATCACATGCGTCGTCGTATCGAAATAGACGATATTTCCGGTTCTCACATTGGTGGCGCCGACGCTGAGCCGCATCTTTCCGGCGTTGATCCGGTCGAAATCGACGAGGCGCTCGAGCGTAGCGCGCAACGGGGACGTGTCATAAAAACTCAAGGCTTCGATCGTACCCGGCGCGTGGAGAAATGGTGGCGGGTGGCGTGGTTTGAAGAAATTCGGCGTGCCGGCAAATATAACGCCCATCGCGCGGAACTCATTGACAAGGCTATGCAGATAATTGCCCTTGATCTCCCCCTGGATTAATGGCAATTCCAGGGGTCCCCCGGTGATCCTTCCCAGAACTCGCGCAGGCGCGCTACGCGCAACCCGGGCGGGTTGCCGGCGATCAGGGCCGAGTTCACCGATCCCGATCGATATTCCAGCGACCCAGTCCGGATCGAGATTTGCTTCCGACAATGCGGCATAGGCACCGGCCTGATAGGAGCCGAGCGCGCCACCGCCCTGCAGCAACAAAGCGATGCGGTCAAACGGGGGCGTTCCTTGATGGTCTGCGATTTCAACCGCTGGGTTGGGAGTATAGACATGGCGGCACATTCATCAAAGCATGGTTCGCCGCCAGCTGAAGCGCCGGCGGAGAATTTCGCCTGGGGCAGGAAACGCCTTCCTGAGACTCGCATCCATCCCTCATCATACTTGGTGGGAAGTTACCAAAGTATTAGAGCCCTATGGCCGATGTAATAGTCTAACTATTTAACGCGAAAAGTAAGAATTGATTGAGCACAACCAATATTTTTGGCTATGGCGCGCCTTGACTCTTAAGGATGGCTGCTGCCCATTTGCTTGCGTGATGCAAGTGGGCGGATGAGTTGCAGCAGGACAGCCGTAGTGATCACCTTGGATCTCGGTTCATCGAGAGCAGGCGCGGGAAGCTAGTATAAAAAAGAAGCTGGTATGATAAAGAGGCTCCTCATCCAGCGGACTCTTTTGAAGCTTCAAAAAATGTGGTGCCTAGCAAAACACAACCACCTCGGGGACTCTAACCAAAATTTAACCGCGGGGTTAGGTCTCTTTCCAATTGCAATCCCTGGTTGGAACTTTGGCCCCGCAATAGCCATTGCGCTGGCAGGCAGGTTTTGAGGCTGCTGTTCGCAGCCCCAGCCATCCCGAGATCCTGCAACGCCGCGATAAGCTGGAAGGCGTTCGTACCTTCGATTGGTCAGCTACAGAACCGCACGTACGCGCGAGTAGATCAATTTAATAAGGCCAGGGAGGTACTTGATGAAAGAGACCGAAGTTCGGGGCAGGGCATTCGCGATGCCGCTGAACGACCCAGTCCAGATTGTGGAGTCGCTCGTCGATTTCGAATGGAAGAAGCGAAAGAGACCTCAATG
>JBAUNL010000860.1:0-2501 GCA_049579205.1 Rhodomicrobium sp.
CCTCGATCACGATGTGACAGAACGCGCTGCCCGCCTTGTTCGTAGTCATGATGCGATTTCGTGTTTCTGGATTGTATGGGGCCGAGCATGGCCCTTCTACCGTTCGGATGGAGGCGGCGCGGGTCTAAATAGCTTAACTAATTGAAACTGCAAGTAAAATTGTAGAAAAGGTGCTATTTTCGTATCTGAACCCAGGCGCGCGTCGCCGGCGATGCCTAACGCCATGCGTAAATTCGCCACGGTTCGATTCTTCGACCCCTGCAAAGGGCAGGGCTTCTTGCGCCCAGACGGCGGCGGCCCGGATCTGTTTGTGCCGAGGCGATCGTTGAACGCGTCGCGCATAAGGCAACTGAGGCCAGGGCAGCGAGTGAGCTACGAGACCGGTGGCGAGCTTGCTGTCCGCAACATCCGGATTGAAGACGCCGGCGGAAAAGGTGGTTTCAAATGACAACAGACATCGCCGACCGCACAAGGAGCAACAAATCAAGGCCGAGATGCGGACTACCGCCGACATACGCTTAGCAAGCCCACCCAACACGTAATTAAAGGCTGCTTCACCTTGCAGCGCTCAGGACTAATCAGCGAAACCAATCACATTTCATCGCTGTGGAAAGGAGCGCTAAGGAATAATTATTTTGGAATAGCGTTGTTTTGGTTAAAGAATCAACGTGCGCAGGGGGAGGCAAAATGCAAACTCGTTCCCGGTTCGAACGGCTTAAGCATGCCATTGGCCGATGGTGGCGCAGACACATCGTGGACGAATGTCCTGATTCGCGTATGGAGCGCCTCAGCCTGGAACGCAACGTCAAAATGAATATGGATTTGCGCGAGGCACTCCGGTCGTGGGAAATAGAAAAACTCTAAACACCGCATCCCTGAAGTTGATGGCGCAACAGACTACGCGGAGCCACGGCAACCGCCAAACGATCGCGGCTCCATTCTTTCCACATCACAAGATTTTGCCGCGTGAGGCATGCCGTCGCAAAGAATGGATAATTCTGAAGGCTACGGACTTCGCTAGGAATTATGACGCTTTTGCAGCCTAGCACATCAGGATTAGCTGTTTCGAACTTTTATTGAAAGCCGTTCCATAGGGCTTCTCACGGTAGAGGCCGAGGGGGTGGCCGCCCCGAGAAGCGGTGGAGGTCAGATACTCGGGGAAGCCACTGGGCGACACTGCTCTCGCAAGACCAGTTCAGTGAACTTTCAGCGGGTGTGTTTTCGGCGCTCGCGAAGCATGTTGCAGAAGCTTCACGAGTCAATAGTGCTAACTACTTCCCGCCGGTGAGCTGACCACGGATTTCGCCGCCTTTGTTCTCGGCGGTATGAATGTTAATATATAACTTCCCGGCCTTTAGTTCGGCGGCTTGCTCATCGGTTAAGGTGGCAGACCCTGTGATCGGACTATCCACTTTTGCGAAAGGGATGATTACAGGCGCGTTTTTTCCCGGTTCTGCTGGGCCGTGAATGTGGCCCATGGTTGCCGCACCGGTCAGGCCGGAATAGGTCACTCCCCACTTGAGCAGCTTGGTCGCGGGATCGTAGGTCACGTCCGCGGATCCGGTGCCCTTGCTTGTGTTCGGCGGGACTTCCTCCGAGCTTTTGAGTTCAACCTTATACATGATGGATTGCGCGAACGCGCCCGATGTGGAAAGAACTGCTACAAAGGCTCCTGCTAGAAACGCTCTGGGCTTCATGATCGCTCTCCCTGGTTTAAGCGCGCGCAATTTTTGTATTTAGATGCGCGCTCAATGATTA
This sequence comes from Rhodomicrobium sp., assembly GCA_049579205.1. GTDB lineage: Bacteria > Pseudomonadota > Alphaproteobacteria > Rhizobiales > Rhodomicrobiaceae > Rhodomicrobium. Next base: position 1,759 of record JBAUNL010000860.1, read on the forward strand.
GCGGAGAGAGTACGGGGGCGCAATATTTGCGCCGCGTGCGTTTCGTTCCATCAATGCTGGTGCAATGGTTGAGCCGAGTTTGTAGACAGCCGCTCCCGAAAATTTTGAGGGGCACCCACCCCCGAAAAAATATCGGCAGGCCTCGAAATTCAGACCGCCCCCCCCCGGTACAAAATTGTACCCGGCCTCCCGGACTTTAGGTGATGGCTGACCAAGCAACTTCATCGAGGATTAGCTGCATCTCTCCAGCACTATAAGCGCGGAGTGTCTGCGAGCGAATATTGCCCGTCGCGTTCATGGCTAAAGTGACCGCCGTGATAGGCGCGTCGCCAGCCCCCTCCAGCGTTGCAATGACGTCGTACTGCCCAAGCGTCCAATAGATGGCCTTCACCGTAACACCGAGCTTCGCTGCCGTCTCTTTGAGGGCTTCGGCCCACTGAACGGTATCTTTGACGTTGCGAATGCCCTGTTCCGTAAAGCTTATGAGCGCGATGCAAGTTACCATTTTGGTTTCCTCCTGCCCCCGTCCAGGGGTCATCGTACCATCGCCGAGCAGCCGCTGCACCCGGTCACGCTATGCCGGATCGGCCCCCAACCTGATGAGGAATACAAGCGCACCAACGGCCATTTTGCCGGGATCATGCCAGTGGACGCGATCGCAGTGGATGCACCAGGAAATCCAGATATTCTCCGAATACACATCGACCGCGGCCTGCAGGTACGCCCCCAACTGCCGCAACGGT
>JBAUNL010000861.1:0-2622 GCA_049579205.1 Rhodomicrobium sp.
CCGCAAGGCTCGGGCGAAGCTTCTGTTCCTGCCGAAGTACTCCCCCGATCTGAACCCCATCGAACAAGTCTTTTCCAAACTCAAACATCTACTGCGCAAGGCGCAGGCTTGGTCTTATCGTGAGGTAGTCAAGGCCATCCGCAAACACCTCAGCGCTTTCTCTCCGGAAGAATGCTGCAACTACCTCAAAAATTGCGGCTATGGATTCGTCTAAAATCAACCCGCTCTAGCTAATTAAATTGGCGCCCGCGCGACGTGCATACGGCTTGCCGCCTCCGGCGACACCAGTGTCGAAGCCGCTGTATCGACCCCTATCTCTCCAAAAAGACCTTCATTTTGTGATCCGCTTTTTGGCTGCTTAGCTTTGGCTTCCTCCTCAGTACTTTCCCGTCTGTTACCAGACTGTTAAAGAAGACCGTCAGGCTTCACGGCACATGCTCGCGAATCAAGAGCAGCAATGAGCACAAGACCACGGCGCTCTTTTTCTTTGAAATCATGGCGGTGCGTAATCTACTTCCCCTCCACTGCTCAAGCGCGGCCGATACAGGAATTCTCATAACAGACAGCGGCCCTAGGTCTCGGCACACTCGGCAAGTTTCTCGTAGTTTCTGGCCACGCTCAGAATTATTTCTCGCGCTACTGAATCATTGATTTCTTCAGCCAATGCGTAAGCTTCATAAGCGCGCGCCAGCCAATAATTACGGTCACGTTGCGCTGGGGCATCTATGGGGCCCTTGCCTCGTGTAATATTTTCCATTGGGGGGAGGAACTCAACGCCCCCTTCCTCCAGCGCGGACGTGATATCATGAAGCGTTTGTGCGTCGGGAGAAACCAGCTGCGATTCATAGTTCGCGATTGTTTCGTAGGCCACCTGCGCACGGTCTGCCAGTTCCTGTTGGGTCCAGCCCAGCGTCACGCGTGCACATCTGCAAAGTTCCGGCGTAAGTTCGGTCATTCACTACTCCAAAGGAGAGTTTATGAAATTACGTTACGTGCATGGAAGTGACTTTGACCTGTGACAATACTCTCCGTGCGCATAGCCTGGACCTGGCCAAAGCTGGCTATATCATGACGTGCTGCACATCATGCTCGCAGTTCGCTTCCCAGGCTGTCTTGAAGGCATCTTTCCATCGTTGCGAGGGCCTTCTCCTCCAAGATACAATCAGCGAGCCTTTGTTATCGTGGATCGAGGCCAGGGCTTTGACGAAAGCGGTATAGGCACCCTCTTGTGTGTCCTCATCGCTCATGTCGATGACGTTTCGATCCAGAAGGCTGTGAACGATGGCCAACACGTCGAGAAGCCTTTCGATACGGCCCGGTTCTGTGCCCGAGTTTGCCGCTGTGATTGTGATCCCGATATCGGCGGTCATTTTGCAGTGCTTCCTTCCTTTACTTCGGTATGCGAACGCCGCTGAAGTTCGCACGTTCCCGATAAGCTGCGCATCATCGAAGGCAAGGTCAGCGCGCCCGGCCGGCCATTTGTGCTCGTTCGCCGCCGTGCTGGCTCCGGGGCTCCCGGCTATGCGGCCAGGATATCGCGAACTCAACCGCCGGGTTAACGCTCGTTGTCTTGTCGTCATTGCAGCGGCGAGCGGAGCGTTTGAACTCCTCGCGATCGAAGTTTTCGCGACCCCAGCATTTGGGCCGGGAACTCATAGGCTGAGCTGTGAACTTGAACTGTCAGCGCTCGCATGCTTATTGATTACAGTATCAGCTTCGTCCCGACCGTTGGGCTCCGTGCCCCTGCTGTCGCCAATTCACTGGACAATATTGGCGGGATGGGATCATCGTGTGGTTTCCAGATGAAAAGGTCATCCGGCTTATCGAACGAGATTGCTTTCGTGCAATGGACCCTGAGGCCGACAAAGCAGCGTGGCAACGATATGGGAGCGTAGTTAAACATAGAGCGAACATCGCGATAATACTGCAGCACGTCGACGCACTTCCCGCGATGATTGCTGCGATCGAAAAGTCGCTGCCGGTTGCTCGCGCCATTGATGGGTTCCGCTCAGCTCTGCATGCTGGCGAAATCGGAAAATTCGTCAAGGGACTACGACGCCGCGTCACTGAGGGAGAGCTTCACGTTAGCAATCCAAACGGGCCGAGCCGAAGATATGCTGTGATTGAGGGGCATGCGATTTTTGAACGCTGGACCGACCTCGCGCACGGCCGATCGCCTACTTGAGGCTTATGGCGCTCTCAAGAAGCTAAGCCTTGGACCCCATCCAAGAGAGTATGTGAAGGGTCTCGACGCCGGCGCCGCCGCGGCGATTGCCAAAACTCTTATTGATGGCATTAACGCTGTAAAGAGAGCCTTCGCCGATATCGAAGAGATGCGCAGCTTTGTCAGTCCACAATCGCTCGCGACGTTGCGAACTTGGGGTAAGGAACCAGGTTGCCCGTACCCTATATACGTCGAGAAGTCTTATCGCGCCTTTTTCATAGGGAAAGATAGGCCAGGCTTTGTCATCAAGCTCGATGAGACTTTCGATGAGACCCTAGGTGTTTAGTCCCAGCATGTGGTGAATGGGGTCGAGCCTGAACTGATCCGGGTTTTCTGTCCAGCATTTGCAGATGCATTCGTGAGGCGTCAGCCCTCGAAGGGTTTTCAGCCGCTTCGCG
>JBAUNL010000862.1:0-4371 GCA_049579205.1 Rhodomicrobium sp.
GGCGACAGCCCGCGCACTCAAACGGAATGGATTGGAGATGAACAATCCCACCAAGGTCAAGGTCTGCGGCTGCGCAACAATGGTTTCGACGGCAGTTGCGTTACCGGCGTGAGCACCGGTTGCTGGAGGATTGTTGATTGTTACCGTGATGCCGTTGACATTGTTGCCAAAGCCGAGCGCTGCCGCAATCCCCTGTCCTTCCACAGTCGGATTGGAAGGATAGCCGCGGCTGAGAGCGACGGCACTGCCAAACGCTGCCGCATCCGCTGCCGACTGAAGCTGACGGTGCTTATAGAGAACGAATGGGACCTCGGTTCCCAAGGCTACCATCCCAATAAGGACGGTAAGTAAGATTCCCATTTGGATTGCAACTGCGCCGCGTTCTGCGCGGAGGAAATTCCCTAAGACGCTGCATTTCCAGAGGAGCATTGCAATCAGCGCGCACTAACGGAGCAATCTGAAGCGGAAGAGGAATTGTTCCGCGTTCCCCTTCGCTGACCACGATTACTCTGTATACTTATCTACCTCTTAACAACCAATTGAGTTGCACAATAAGTTACACAAGAAGAACCAAATGTGTCTAGGGCTGGCCTTCCGTTGGGAGCCAGCCCTTGAGCTGAGAGTGCTCAGCCTATGAGTTTTAATGAAGTGAGCGGCGCTCGGCTCCGCCTACCAGAAGAATGTCGTGCCCCCGATGATGGCATCGTTGTAGATCCTGCAGCCGATAACGCTTCCGCAGTTTGCATAATTCTGCTGCTCCGTATGTACATACTCGCCCTGGAACTGCACCCAGTCCGTCAGCTTATATCGCACGAAGCCGATTTCGGAATTGATTTGCTTCATAAGGGTAACGGGATCGAGCGGGCCAACGACGCCCCAGCCGCAGCCATATGTAAGGTCGCACGAGTTCCGGTCCAGGTTGCTGACGCCCCAGCTGCCGCCAAATGTGAAGCGATCCCAGGTGTAACTGCCCTGGACATAGCCGCCGTCCGAAGTGCGTGTTTGTCCATTGATGGACACGGCGTTCCAAAAGAGCCCCGTCGTGCCAAGCCCATCGCCGGTATAACCGTAAGCGACGAAGCTGAAGCCGGCCCAATCAAGCTTTACGCCGCCATCAACACCCCAGCTGGTGATGGAGGTGCCGGGACGGACGTCGATGAAAGTATCGCCTCTCTCGACTTGATGATCCTGATAGACGCCGCTGGTCCAGGCAGTAAGCTTCAAACCTTCGGCGCAAGCCGTATCCTTCATACCGCAGGCCTCGCCCCCGAGATTACCCACATATTTGAGCTTCCATTGAACCATCGGCGCATCCTGACCGGTGATAGTAGCTGAGGAAGCGAGCGTGCGCGTAAAGAACGTGTCTCCAATGTCGGTCGCCTCCAGCGGCGTAAAAATGCCCGCGGAAAAGGTGAAGCCGTGGAAGTCCGGTGATGTCCAGGTGATTTGGGGAATCCAGTCGGCATAAACATAGCCGATGCCGATGCGGCCTAGCGTGGTGTTGCCCGGCATGGCGTTGTTGCCTGGCGTGCCCGCGCCGAAGATGGTTGCGTCAAAAAGGATGGCGTCACCGGCAAATAAGCCAAGGTCGCGGCCGAACTTCATCGTGCCCATGTAAGAGTTACCGACAGTCCCATAAACTTGGCGGAAGTCGACACCAGGTGTACCGAGCCCGATTGGGGATCCGGGCAGCTGCTGATTAAACTCGCCTGCGAAGATGTCGTTGCCGCCGACATACATTGAGAAGTGGGCGGCAATATCAAACCCCTCCTGATTGGTTCGGATTTCCCACTGCAGCGAGCTCGGCAACAAGCCGCCGCGGACCGCGAAAGCGTCATTCACTTTGCCGCTGGGAAGCAGCGGGCCATCGATTGGTACGAAACGATTCTGTTGAGTATCCTGGATGGCGAAGAAGCTGATGTCGCCCTTGGTTGCGATTTCGTAGTTGCCAACCTTAATACCGACGCCCTTGGGCAAGGCTGTAACATAGCTCGTGCTTAAAGCGTCGTCTGGCGGCAAATCGGCTAAAGCGGGGGGTTTCTTGAGGGCAACCGGCACCGTCTCGTCAGGTTTAGTCTTCGGTTTCCGGGCTGCGTCCATCTTTTCTTTCTGATGACGGGCTTTCAACTCTTTATACTGTGTCTCGGTCAGATCGCCCTTCGTCTTCATGATCTCGAGGAGCTCGTCCGTAACGTCCGCGCGCGCCGGTGTGGGCAATCCTGCACACAGGGTGAAAGCGCTAGCAGCGCACAACGCGACTGCCCCGGACGCCGCCGATGCGATGATTGTCTCTAATGCTTTCATAGGTTCCTCTTCCGGAGAATCACCCTGCTGCGGGCTCGGATGCTTATTTTCTTTGCGAGCACTTGGACGCGACGGACTCGAAGAAGATGGCGCAACAACCACGGGTCCGAGAAGCCTCGGTGTTTCAGCCGTTAGGGCGGCAATTGTGCTATTCCGCGCTGCTAGGATCAGGAGCGATTTGGAATCGCAGTAATTTTTCAGCTCAAATTGGACGCGAATCAGCCTGCAAGCTAAGAATGTGCCCCTGCATGAGCATCAGCAACTATAAGTTGCATTAAACTTGCGCTAAAATCGGAAGTGTTGCGCTGGAGCAACCGGCTTTATTGGCAGACTCTTAACTTGGCCACAACTGAAAGTGTAATTTGGATGTATAATCGTGCCGTACGTTAAAACTGCGCTTTTATATTCAAAGTGGAACCGGCCTTGCGATAAGATCATTCGTAAATAAGATCTTTGAACACGCATTGATTCCATCAAAAACCCATAACGCCCGATGCGAGAACTGGACAGGCGCCCCATGCAAAGAGCGCTTTCAGCGGTCGAGGTGGTTTTCTTCGACGTATTCGGCACCGTTGTCGATTGGCGCACAAGTCTTGTCCGCGAGTTGGAGGAGTTCGGTCTGCGGAAAGGCCTTTCTAAGGACTGGCCGGCCTTCGCCGATAGATGGCGCGCTAAGTATCAGCCCTCGATGGAAGAGGTCCGCTCCGGCCAGCGTCCTTTCACGATCCTCGACGTGCTCCATCGCGAAAGCTTGATCGCGGTTCTCGACGAATTTTCAATTGCAGCGCCCGGCGAAGATGATTTGGATCATCTCATTACGATCTGGCACCGCCTCGATCCTTGGCCTGATGCAGTTCGCGGACTTGAACGCCTCAAAAGACGCTTGATCATAAGCCCGCTCTCAAACGGTAATGTCGCGCTTCTAACCAGGCTTTCAAAGCGGGCCAGGCTTCCCTGGGATGCCGTCCTCTGCGCCGAGACCGCTCAAGCCTACAAGCCACAGCCCGAGGCCTACCTTCGCAACGCGACACTGCTGGCCGCGAAGCCGGAAGCATGCATGCTCGTCGCTGCGCACAATCAAGATTTGGCCGCCGCCCGCAATCAGGGCTTTTGCACTGCCTTCGTTCTCCGGCCAGCCGAGCATGGTCCCCACCAGCAGACGGACCTGCGGGCGGAAGACCAATGGGACGTGATCGCTGGCAACTTCGAAGAGCTGGCCGATAAACTGGCTTGTCCCCCTCTTCCCTAGCAGATCTGGCTAAAAGGCACCATGGCGGCCGGCGCCCTGAGCAAATCGCGCTGCACCTGCAGCAGTTTCGCCGGATTCGATCGTTGCGTATCCTCTCTGCAGCTCATTCATAAGCGCATCTCGAAGCGGCAAGTCCCATTGCTCATATGCCGAAAGCCGGTCGCTTTTCAGACAAGCCGGCGGGAACGCCGCGATCTCGGCTGCAAGCTTCTCCGCTCGCATGCGTCCCTCGCCTTGAGGCACTACTCTGTTTGCCAGCCCCCAGGAAAGCGCCTCCGCACCAGTGACCGGGCGCCCGGTCAAAATCATATCCAGCGCTCTGCTTTGTCCGATCAGGCGCGGAAGACGAACCGTTCCGCCATCGATCAGGGGCACGCCCCAACGGCGGCAGAAGACGCCGAAAACGGCATCCTCTTCCATGACGCGCAGATCGCACCAGAGTGCAAGTTCAAGGCCGCCCGCGACTGCGTGCCCCGAAACAGCGGCGATAACCGGCTTTGACAAAAACATCCGGGAAGGGCCCATTGGGGCCGTGGACCCATCCGCGCGCACCCAGTCACGCCAGCTCTCATTTCCAGCGAATGCTTTCAAATCCGCACCCGCACAGAACGTGCCATGATCGCCAGAAAGTACGCCAACGCGAGCATCCGAGTCTGCCTCGAAAGCCTCGAAAGCTCGCGCCAACTCCGCGGCCGTAACCGGGTCAACGGCATTGCGGGCTTGCGGCCGGCTTAAGATCACGGTTGTGATAGCGCCGTTCTTTTCAATCGATACGCTCATAACCCGCGCTCCCGTCTTGGGAAGAAACCCTGTCTTTC
>JBAUNL010000863.1:0-10014 GCA_049579205.1 Rhodomicrobium sp.
GTGCTGACCCAAATGATCTTGAACTTGATATTCGGGTTGACCTTTTTCGCGCCCAGGTAGGCTGCATTGATTCCCATGACGACTTCGGGAATGGGGAAGGACGCAATATAGCCGATGGTGTTTGTCTTCGTCATCTTGCCGAGAACGAGACCGGCTACGTAGCGCCCCTGGTAGAAGCGCGCATTATACGTTGCCATGTTCGGCAATTGCTTGAAGCCGGTGGCGTGTTCGAACAGCACCTTAGGATAGCGCGGGGCGACCTTCAGCGTTGGATTCATGAAGCCGAAGGAAGTCGTGAACACCATCCTGTTACCCGCGGCGGCGAGCTGATCGATCACGCGCTCCGCATCCGGTCCTTCCGGAACGTTTTCGACTTCGGTCGCTTCGATCTTGTCGCCGAAGTGTTTCTTGACTGCTTCCAGGCCCAGATGGTGCTGGTAGCTCCAGCCCCCATCGCCGATGGGGCCGACATAGATGAATCCAATCTTGAATTTGTCATCCGCATGCGCAGCGATGGCGCCCACCGCCGCAATTAGAGCGGCTGCTCCGATAAGCTTAAGTTTAAACATCAGACTTCCCCTCTACCCTTTCTCTACTCGTCACCTTTCGGTCTCCTTTTTCTTTCTGCTTTCATAGACACAGGGCAAGCCGGTGCGCCTAATGCGGCGCCTGGAACGGTTTGCCAAGGCTATCGGGAGCTGTGAGCCGGACCTTCGTTTTGTCGTGAGAGATCAGGATCAGCACGAGGATCGTGGCCAGATAAGGCAGCATCGAAAGAACCTGCGCATCCACTTTAACGCCAAAGGCCTGGCTGTGAAGTTGAAGCACGGTAATCGCTCCAAAAAGATACGTACCGAGTACAAGCCGCCACGGACGCCAAGCCGCAAAGACTACGATTGCGAGTGCAATCCAGCCCCGGCCCGCCGTCATCTTTTCAACCCATAGCGGCGTTTGTACGATTGAAAGATAAGCGCCACCGATCCCAGCCATGGCGCCGCCGAACATCACAGCGCAATAGCGGCAGAAGAGAACCGGATAGCCAACCATATGCGCGGCGTCGTGGTTCTCGCCGATGGCCCTCAAGATAAGCCCATAGCGAGTCCTCTTCAGAAACCATGCGACCGCGGCGACGGACGCAATTGAAAGGCAAGCCAGCGGGTCGAGCGACGCAAGAATACGGCCGATGACCGGAACGTCCATTAGAAAAGGAACATCGAGACGCGGGAACCTGCCAGTGGAGAGACCGGAATAGCTCTGACCCCAAAGCGCCGATATTCCGAGCCCGAAAATTGTCAGCGCGAGGCCTGATGCGACCTGATTGGCGGAAAAGGTCAGCGCGAGGATGCCGAACAGGGCCCCCATCAAGGCGCCGGCTACAGCGGCCGCAAGAACGCCTGCCGTAAAGCTTCCTGTCCCGATGACAGTGCTGAACGCTGCGATGGCCCCGATGATCATCATCCCTTCGACGCCAAGATTGAGAACGCCAGACTTTTCGGCAACAAGCTCGCCGAGGGCGGCAAAAAGAAGAGGTGTTGCCGCCACAATCACGCCTAGAAGGATGTCAACCGCAAAGTCCATCATTCTATTCCGCAGCTTGAGGGGCTGGCCGATGATGGCTGCGCGAATAGGGCACAGTTATGCGATGGGTCACGAGAACATCCGCTGCAAGCAGGAAGAACAGAAAGAAGCCTTGGAAGACGCCGGTAATTGCCGAAGGTAGGGTCATTGTTATCTGTGCCGTCTCACCACCGATGTAGGTGAGGGCAAGCAAAAGCCCTGCCATAAGAATGCCGACCGGATGCAGCCGGCCTAAAAAAGCGACAATTATGGCCGTAAAGCCATAGCCGCTAGGAATGGCCGGCACGAGCTGCCCCACTGGCCCCGCCGCTTCAAATACGCCCGCGAGACCCGCGCAAGCACCGGAAATCAGGAAGCAGAGCCAAACAAGCTTGTTCGCCGAAAAGCCTGCGAAGCTTGCGGCCCGAGGCGCCTGGCCCAGAACCTGGATCGCGAAGCCGGAGACGTGCCTTTGCAGCAAAATCCAGGAGGCGGCTACCGCCAGAAGGGCCACTAGAAAACCAACATGCGCGCGCGTTCCCTCCCAAAGGAGCGGCAGAGTTGCGGACGGCTGGAAAAGCCGGCTTTCAGGGAAATTCAGGCCCTCCGGATCGCGAAGCGGACCAAAGATCAGTGTACCCAGCAGAAAGATTGCGACATAGGTCAGCATCAGGCTGACGAGTATTTCGTTCGCATTGAATTTCGTTTTGAGAAATGCCGGAATGGCTGCCCATGCCATGCCGCTCACCATGCCGGCAAGGCACACCAGCGGCAAAAGCCAGATGCCGCCGCTGGGATAGAAAGCGAGCGCTACGGCGCTGCCACCAAGCGCCCCGACCGCGAACTGTCCCTCGGCGCCGATATTCCAGATGCCGCCCCTGAAGCCGATCGCCAATCCGGACGCGATCAGAATGAGCGGCGTCGCTTTCACCGTCAATTCCGCAAGACCACGCTCGGATTTGAGCGGCTCGATGAAAATAAGGCGCAAGCCATATAGAGACGGCTTGCCCAGGGCCGCGAAGAGAATTGCTCCGGCGATAAGTGTCAGAGCCACCGCGATCAGCGGGGTGATGTAGAACATTGCCTTTGACGCTTCGCGGCGCGGCTCAAGCCTCAGCATAAGCAAGCGTCCTTGTCGTTGACTGCCTGCCCATTGCGAGGCCAACGGCATCGACGGTCAAGCTTTCTGTTGGCTGCGGCTCAGTCAGCTGGCCATTGGCAATGACACCGATCCGGTGTGAAATTGCGAAGAGTTCCTCCAAGTCCTGCGAGATTACAAGGATCGCCGCTCCATCTTTGGCCAAACGCAGCAGCGCCTTGTGAATTGCGGCGGCAGCCCCGGCATCGACGCCCCAAGTCGGTTGAGAGGCCACCAGGATCGCCGGCGATTGCAAAATTTCGCGGCCGATCATGAACTTCTGCAGATTTCCGCCGGACAGGCTGCGCGCCGCGTGTTCGCGCCCCCCGCATTTCACGTTGAAATCTGCAATGATTTCGCTGGCAAAGTCTTCAGCGGCTGCGATTTTCAGAAACCCCCAAAAGCTCAGGCGCTTGCGCACCAGCGCCGACAGCGTCGCATTCCCTGTAAGCGACATATCCGGCGCAGTACCATGCCCCAGCCTTTCCTCAGGCACAAAGCACATCCCAAGGGCCCGCCTCTCATTCGGTCCCTTGAATCCGGCTTCGACGCCGTTGATCACGATCGCCCTGGCGGCGGGGGCAAGGGTTTCCCCGATCAAGGCGGACATCAGCTCGTTCTGGCCGTTGCCCGCAACACCGGCGATACCGACGATCTCACCCGAACGCACGTCCAGGCCAATGCCATCGAGACTGACGCCGAAAGGTTCATCGGATTGGATCGAAAGCTTGTTCAGCAGCAGCCTCGTCTTGCCAATAGGATGAGGCTCGCGCTGCGGAGGCAACAGCGCCGCACCCATCATCATCTCGGCAAGCCCTCGCGCGCTTTCCTGCCGGGGCACGCATTTTCCAACGAAGCGGCCCGCGCGCAGAATCGTGGCGTGATCACAAAGCGAGCGGATCTCTTCGAGCTTGTGCGATATGTAAAGGATCGACCGGCCTTCGGACGCGAGACGCCGCAATGTCTCGAAGAGTACGTTGGCCTCATGAGGAGTCAAAACAGAGGTCGGCTCATCCATTATTATGAGGCGCGGCGACTGAAGCAGGCAACGCACGATCTCTACTCGCTGACGCTCGCCAACGGAAAGGGTTCCTACAATCCGCTGCGGGTCAACCTTCAAGCCATAGGCAGCGGATACCTTCAGGATGCGTCCGCGCAGATCGCCTTTCGTGAGCTCGGGGTTTATCCCGATCGCGATGTTTTCAAGCACCGTCATCGCCTCGAACAGCGAGAAGTGCTGGAACACCATGCCGACGCCGCATGCGCGCGCTTCGGAGGGGCCGGAAGGACTGTAGGGCTGGCCGTTAAGGCGCATTTCGCCGCTGTCAGGTTTCATCAGTCCGTAAATGATTTTGACGAGCGTGGATTTGCCCGCACCGTTCTCGCCAAGGATTGCGTGAATTTCCCCGGAAGCGACCGAGAGACTGATATCGTCATTAGCCAGAACCGCGGGAAATGCCTTCGTTATCCCTTCGAGTTCTAGGACCGTCGTCATGATGCCGATCCTGCCAGAGGCGAGGCACGCGCGGAAGACTTCCGCGCAGCTAGAATCTGTAACAGTTGAGCCGCAGTGGAAACGGCAATGGTTGCCGGTTCCTTGCCAGTGACGCCAAGAATGCCGATTGGACAGGTGAGGCGATCGAGAGCTGCTGAGCTGTGACCGAGTTCGCGAAGCCGCTTGAGGAAGCTCGCACGCTTAGTTTTTGAGCCAATGAGACCAAGATAGCCGAAGGTGCCGGCCTTCAGAGCTTCGTGGCAAACCGCAAGATCCAGCGGATGCGAATAAGTCATGACGAGATGGAAAGCGCCGTCTGGTGCCGTCTTCGCAATCGCCGGCGGATCAGCAGTCATGATGCGTTGCAAGCCTGACCCCTCTACGTCTTCCGGAAAGCGGTCTGCAGCCGTGTCGATCCAGGTAATGGCAAAGGGAAGCTCGCTCAAAACGCGAATGAGGGCACGGCCGACATGCCCTGCCCCATAAAGAAAGAGGGGTGTCTTTTCCCGCTCGATGGGTTCTATGAACCAGGCCGGTCCGCGTTTTGAGGCGGGTAAATAGACAGGGCCCGCCGGCTGGGCGCCCGAAAGCGTGTCACGGATCACGCGGACCGCCTGCAGTGGTAGGTCTGGAGATCCATCCTTTCGATGATTAAGGACTCTCAGAGGAAATCCACTGGCAATTGGTCTAACAACGATGCCGCTTTCACAGCCGGTCTCAGTGTCCTCGAGCAAGGCAGCTGCCTCGCTCGTAGTGATCAGCTCGAAAAGCACCTTCGCGTAGCCGCCGCAACATTGGCCGAGAGATGGACCCAGGGGGTAATCGCGGACCTCACGCAGCCATGCCGCCGGCGCTTCGCCGCTTGCAGCAGGGAGCATGCTTCGCGCGGTCGCAATCGCATCGAGTTCAAGCGCGCCGCCGCCAATTGTGCCCTCCGTGCATTCCGCGGTTACAATCATAGCAGCCCCGGCCTCGCGTGGAACAGACCCGTCTGCCCGCAGCATAACAATGCGAACTGCTGCTCCGGAATGAACGGCTCTTTCTGCAATTATATGCAGCCACGACGTCATGGCTCTAGCATAACGCGATCAACCGCGTCCAATATACGCTCTGGGGTCGCCGGCGCGTCAAGAGCGGGATAGGTGCCATTTCCCGCCTGAGCGATGGCATCCGAAAGCGCCATGAAGACCGAAATGCCGAGCATGAGGGGTGGCTCCCCAACAGCCTTGGAACGGAAGATTGTTTCTTCCGTATTATGCCCCTGTTCCCAAAGCTTGACTCGCAGATCGATTGGGCGATCCGAGCAGGCCGGGATCTTATATGTGGAAGGAGCGTGCGTCATGAGACGCCCTTCTTCATCCCAGACCAGTTCCTCGGTCGTGAGCCAGCCAGCTCCTTGCACGAACCCCCCCTCGATCTGACCCAGATCGATGGCGGGGTTGAGCGAACGGCCCACGTCGTGAAGGATGTCGGTGCGCAGTATCCGGTTTTCGCCGGTGAGCGTATCGATCGCGACCTCGGAGACGGCGGCTCCATAGGCAAAATAAAAGAAAGGCCTGCCCCGCGCGGTCTCGCGATCCCAATAAATTTTCGGCGTGGTGTAGAACCCGGTCGCTGATAGCGGCACGCGTGCGCAATAAGCTTCGTGGACTGCGCTGTCGAAGGGGATCTCTGTTTCGTTCACGCGGATGCGGTTCGGCAGGAATGTGACGTTCTCTGCGCTGGTCTGGAATTGCCCGGCGACAAACTCCGCCAAACGGCCCTTGATTTTCTCTGCCGCATTGCGCGCCGCCATTCCGTTCAGGTCTGAGCCCGACGAAGCCGCCGTCGCGGACGTGTTCGGCACCTTGGCTGTGGTCGTGGCCGTGATCTTCACGCGTCCGATATCGACCTGGAAGGTTTCGGCCACGACTTGCGCAACCTTCGTGAATAGTCCCTGGCCCATCTCCGTGCCGCCGTGATTGAGATGGATGGAGCCGTCATTGTAGACATGCACGAGCGCGCCTGCTTGGTTCAGCATCGTCTTCGTGAAGGAAATGCCGAATTTGACCGGGGTCAGGGCGATCCCGCGCTTGATAAAGGGGCTTTTCGCATTCCAGGCCCTGATCTCTTCGCGCCGCCTTTCGTAATCAGAGCTTTGCACCAGCTCATTGGTGATTTCGCCGATGACGCAGTCCTCAATGGTCATGTGATAGGGAGTGATGCGCCGCTCGCTTGCAGTGTCGCCCATGGGCGCGTAGAAGTTCCGCCTCCGGACGCTGAGCGGATCGAGCTTCAGATGATGCGCGATCTCATCCACCACCCGCTCGATCCCCACCATGCCCTGGGGGCCACCGAATCCACGGAATGCGGTATTGGATTGCGTATGCGTCTTGCAGCGATAGGACATAATGCGCGCGTTCGCGAGATAATAGGCGTTGTCGGCGTGGAACATTGCGCGGTCGGCGATAGCCGGGGACAGATCCACCGACATACCGCAGCGCACTGCCTGGTCGAACTCGATCCCGAGAATTAGCCCGTCATCGCCGAAGCCCACCCTGTAGTCGATGCGTATGTCATGCCGCTTGCCCGTGATGGTCATATCGTCATCGCGGTCGTAGCAGACTTTCGCAGGCCGGCCCGTAAGTTTTGCGGTGAGCGCGGCGGCGCAGGCAGGCAAGTTCCCCTGGCTTTCCTTGCCACCGAAGGCCCCGCCCATGCGCCTGACTTCGACGGCGATGCAATGGTTTGCCACGCCGAGAACTTCGGCCACCTTATGCTGGATCTCGGAAGGGTGCTGCGTCGAAGAATGTACGGTGACGTCATCATCCTCGCCCGGAATTGCGAGTGCGGCCTGGCCTTCAAGGTAGAAATGTTCCTGGCCGCCGATGTCGATCCGGCCGCTTAGGATGTGCGGCGCGTTTTTGATCGCGGCCGCCGCGTCCCCGCGCTGCATCGTGTAAGGCGGCTCGATGTAGAAAGCGGCTTCCATTGCCTGATCGATTGTTAGGATCGCGGGCTTGTCCTCGTACTCGACAACGGCCAGTGCTGCCGCAGCGCGGGCCTGCTCGATGGTCTCTGCGGCGACAGCGAAAATCGACTGCCCGTAATATTCGACGACTCTATCGGCGAACATGGGATCATCGCCTACGAAGGGGCTCACATCGTTCCTGCCAGGCACGTCCCCAGCGGTTAGGACGCACAGAACTCCCGGCGCTTCACGAACCGCCGACACATTGAGTTTTGTGATTGCTGCATGGGCCCGCTCGCTTTGAGCGATGTAAACTTGAAGCGTGCCGGGCGGCTCGGGAATGTCATCGGTGTAAATGGCGAGGCCCGTCACATGTTTGTGCCCGCTGTCATGCCGCAGGGGTTCGCGGACGCCGCCTTCAATATCTTGAGCATGAAGATTTCGCGCGGGAAGGTTCATCTCTGCCTCACGCGAAAGCCGGACTAAGCTGTCCGGCGAGCTGGATTGCCCGGCCGCCGCTTTGACGTTCGTAGAAATATTTCAAAAGCAAGTTTTTGGCGGCCTTCGTTCTGTATGAGGCCGATGAGCGCATGTCGCTGATTGGCGCGTAATCCATCTCGAAGCCGGCAAGCGCATTCTCTATGCTTTCGAGGGTCCAAGCGGAGCCGGTCAGCGCTGCTTCCACCGCGCGAGCGCGTTTAGGAATTGCGGCCATCCCGCCGAAGCAGATGAGGGCTGATTTTACGCCGCCATCTTCGACGCGAATGTTGAAGCAGCCACAGACCGCGGAAATGTCCTGATCGAAGCGCTTCGACAGCTTGTAGCAGCCAAGCTCATCAGGCTTCGTTGAGAGCGGAACTTCGAGTGCCTCTACGAGCTCACCTGGAGCGCGGTCCTGCTTTCCATAAGCGATGAAGAAATCCTCAAGCGGCAACGAGCGTCTCACCAGGCCTTTCCTCAGGACTACGTGAGCGCCAAGCGCAATCAGCGCCGGGGCACCATCGCCGATGGGAGAGCCGTTTGCGATATTGCCTCCGACGGTCCCACTATTGCGCACCTGCTCGGAACCGAACCTGCGTATAAGTTCAACAAAAGAAGGCCACTGCGCTTCAATGACCTCCTTCGCATCTGACCACGCAGCACCGGCCCCGATCCATAGATGACCGTCTCGCACCTCGATATTTTTCAACTCATCCACGCGGCCCGTATAGACCATCTTCGGCAGCGCCCGGTGCTGCTTCGTTACCCACAGGCCCACGTCAGTCGCACCGGAAACAACGGTTGCGTCGGGGTTAGCTTCATAAAGGCTGCAAAAGTCGTCAGTATTCGCGGGAGAGAGAAAGGTGCCGTTCGCGCTGCTATAGCTTAACGTTTCGCCATCTTGCATCGAAAGCAGTTGAGCGCGGTCCTCGGCGCGGCGCTCCACATCCCAATTTGGACGCGGCAGATCGTACATGCGGCTGGCTGCTTCGATGATTGGCCCATAACCCGTGCAGCGGCAGAGATTGCCGGCAAGCAGATCGTTGACGGCTTGCGCATCAGGCTTCGGGCGGCTGATATAAGCCCCGTAGAGGGACATCACGAAGCCCGGCGTGCAGAAACCGCACTGCGATCCATGGTAGTCAACCAGGGCTTGCTGGACGGGGTGAAGAGTGCCGTCAGGCCCTTGCACGATCTCCACGGTAAGCACAAGTTTCCCATGCAGCATGGGCAGAAACAAAATGCAGGAGTTCACGGCACGATAGCGGACGCTTCCGCCTTCGAGCTCCCCTACAATTACGGTACAGGCGCCGCAATCGCCTTCAGCACAGCCTTCCTTTGTTCCAGTCAAGCGCTTGTTGCGGCGCAAGTAATTCATTAGGGTGAGCGTCGCCGGAATACCGCTAACGGTCTCCTTCCGATCATTCAGAAAAAAAACGATCTCGCTGCTCATGACACCCCGAACATCACAACTCTAACGCGGATCGGTGCAGCTTCATAGAGCGCGTTTCAACTCGACAAATGTTGTGCTGCAGCCGACGATCCCCCCTTGGGCGACCAGCATGGCGATGGTGGCTGACTTCAACTCCGGAAAATAACTTTCGGTGGCGTCTTCGATCAGCAGGCACTCGAAACCACGATCGTTGGCTTCCCGCATGGAGGTCTGCACGCAAACTTCGGTCGTAACCCCAGAGAAAATGAGGTGCGTAATGCCGCGCTCGCGCAAAATCTCATGAATGGGCGTGGCCCAGAACATGCCTTTACCGGGTTTGTCTATGAGGATCTCGCCCTTGGCAGGAGCGCAAGCTGCAATGATGTCTGCGCCGGGTTCGCCGCGCACCAGAATGCGGCCCATCGGCCCCTTATCGCCGATCTGCTGGCCAGGCTTGCCACGGCGTAGCTTGGATGGCGGACAATCGGATAAGTCGGTGGCGTGATTTTCCCTTGTGTGAATGATAGGCCAGCCCTTGCTCCGGAAGAGGGCGATCAGCGCCCGTACCGTGGGAATGATCGACTCCAGCCGCGACACATCATTTCCAAGCGACTCGCCAAACCCGCCGGGTTCAATGAAGTCCCGTTGCATATCGATCACCACAAGCGCCGTGCGCTCGGGATCGAGCATGAACTCATAAGGCTGCGCGCTCACAGGAATCATGCGTCAATGTCCCGCCATATGCTGCCCGATGGAGGTACGATCAGCTTCTGCGCGCGGGACCGTATAGGTGATCTTGCCTTCGGACATGACGGCGACGCGGTCCGACAACTCAAGAACCTCGTCCAAGTCCTCGGAGAGGAGAAGGACTGCCGCGCCGCGGTTGCGCTGCTCAATGATCTGCGCCCGGATTTCAGCGACGGATGCGAAATCGAGGCCAAAACATGGATTGGCAACGATCA
>JBAUNL010000864.1:0-2370 GCA_049579205.1 Rhodomicrobium sp.
CTGCTCATTGTCACTCCTGATTCGCGGGCACCAGCGTGCCCGTCGTCAGGCAGAAATTCCACCTACCGCACCGTCCGAAATTGTGGAGCCACTTCTCGTAAGCCAAGCTCCGGCGGCCGAATAGAAGAGGTTGCCCGCCCGGCTAGGGGCAGTGCAAGCAAAGTGGCTCGCCAAAGAAGGCAACAGCTCAGAAAGCAATAGGAGAACACTTGGCAATAGATGCAGCAAGCCCCGCAAACTGAATTCGAAAATGTAATCTGACGCACTTGTTGCAATTATGAAACAGACTAGGCAGTTCTGCGATGCTATTAAAATTACTGGGGCGCTTGTAAATATTGTTGGGGCACATCTGTTATGCGCCGCTTATTAGTATTTGTAACGCTATGGCTGGCTTCCTTGGGATCGGGCGCAATTGCCCAGAACTACAATCAATTCATTGCGTTCGGAGACAGCACTACCGATTCCGGCTGGCTTGCGAACCCGGCCTATAAACTGGGGGTCACCGCATTCGACAATGCCACCGCGGCTGCCGTGCTTGCTGGTGGCAATGCACACTGGACAGGCCCGGGCCCTAATAACTCGCAAATTCTCGCCGGCCTCTTCGGGTTGACCGCCAATCCCGCGAACACTCCCGGCGGAACGAACTACGCAATCGGCGGTTCCTTCGACAGCTCAGGCCCAGTCCCGCCAGCCGTACCTCCTCCCGGCTATGGCCAATACACGAATTTCAATCAGATCCTTTACAACGCTCCTGTTCCCAATACTGCGCTACCTAGCACAAGCCAGCAGATCGGCAATTACCTGGCATCAGTGGGCGGCCACGCCAATCCCGATGCCCTATACCTGATCAGCAGTCTTGGAAACGATGGCTTGGCTGTAGCCTATTTAGGTTTATCTACAGCCGATGCCTTAAATTACTTGACGACGGATGAAAAAGCCCTGGCGCTTTCTATTGTTGGACTTCAGGCCGCTGGCGCACGGTATATAATCGTCGCGAACCAATATGGGGGCGGAGCCGCTGGTAAGGCCATCGAGGATAACCTTTGGACAGATCTGGCAGCCCTCGGGGTTAAATTTATCCCTGCCGACACTCACGCGGTTATCGAGGCGGTGGTGGCAAATCCCACTCCGTTCGGAATTGTCTATGTAGATCCAACCAATCCAACCGATCGGGCTTGTACAACTTCGCTAGCGCTTTGGTGCACCACCGCAACTCTCCGTGCTCCAGATGCTCTGCAGACTTACCTTTACGCGGACGGCGCGCATCTCTCGGAAGCCGGGCAAATCATCATCGCCGACTACTACTACAGCCTTCTGACCGCCCCGAGCGAGATTTCCTTTCTGGCGGAAACCGCAGTCAAGGCGCGCCTTGGACTAGTGTCCAGCATTCAAAACCAGATCGAACTTTCCGAGTCCCATCGCGGACCTTCAGGCATCAATGCATGGGTTACCGGAGACGTGACTTCGCTCTCACTCGAAAACTATCACGGCTTCCCCGGAGATCCGGATACCGTGATCACCGGCGCCGCCGGCCTCGACTACGCCATGGCACCGGGCTTGATCGCAGGCTTTGCCTTCTCAGGCGGGACTCTGACATCCGCGCTCGGCACCTATGGCAGCTTCAAGCAGGATGAGACGAGCGCCAGCCTTTACGCTGCCTATAAGGCGGGACCGCTTTGGGCGAATGCAATCGGCACTTACGGACATCTCAGCTATGACGTGAACCGCAATGTCCCCATTGGCATTTCGATCCAAAACAACACCGGCTCTACGAGTGGCGACAATTGGTCGGCGGCCTTTCAAGGCGGGTATAAATTCTGGAATGGCGGGCTAACCCATGGCCCTGTCGCGGGCTTTATCTATCAAAATGTGAATGTCGGGGCATTCACAGAGACGGGCAGCTTCACGAGCCTCGCCTTCGGCAGTCAAACTCGCGAGTCCGATGTTGGACAGTTGGGCTACAGGGCAAGTTACCATTGGGCAGAATACGAGCCTTTCGTGCAAGCCACGTGGAATCATGAATTTGCCGATACCAGCAGGAATGTAACCGCGTCGCTGACGACGGTGACTGCGCCAAGCTATAGCCTGCCCGCAGTGCTCCTAGGCAAGGACTGGGGTGAGGTGAAAGGCGGCGTCGCGATCGATGCGGGTAGCGGCGTCAAAGTTTTCGGCGCCGGCAGCGCGGATTTCGCGCAAAGCAGCGCGACCGTCTATGGCGGGCAGATTGGCTTCAACATCGCCTTCTAGCAGCCTGTCGGACTGAGTTGAGCGATTGATGTCCTGGCAGCGGCTTGTGGGGGATGCGCCGTTGCCCGTCATCGTTCGGTATCGCAAAGCTAAAGGGCGCCCTCAAGCGGCCTTCATGGCGAA
>JBAUNL010000865.1:0-6314 GCA_049579205.1 Rhodomicrobium sp.
TGCAAATGCTGGACAGAAAACCCGGATCAGTTCAGGCTCGACCCCATTCACCACATGCTGGGACTAAACAGCTAGGCATTACGCAGGCACGAGATGATGCCTAGCCGTTTGACACTGTAGCCAGATGGCATGGAAATGGCTCTTGGCGACCGGATCGGCCGCCGTCTCATACCGCGTTTCAAGCTCTGCCGCGCTCAAATACGATGCTATCGCCGTCATGATCCTGCCCCCGCAAACCAATCATGACAACCCCATATAACCGCTTCGATTCCCCGTGGGAATCCGCCCACCGATAATGAATCAATCAGCCGGATTCGGTATTAGGCGTGAGAGAGACCCTATCAAAGTTCACTATTAGGCCGGATGCTGCTAGTTTTCCCCGGCAGCAGGGTTGCTGGAAGAGGAGCCATGGACCCTCTACGGGAAGCGATGGACAAAGCTATGATGACGCGCTGCATCGAACTTTCGCGCATCGCTGCTTCCCCAGCACGTTGCTAAGCAGCTGGGCATCCGGCATCGCTTTTGTGATCCGAATACTTATGAGCGTCGTGCCATGGGCCTTAAGATTGGAGGCGAGCTTTGGGATAAGGCGAACGCTGTCGCAGTCAGAACCGGTCGGGATGTTGTCGACGTCTGGAAGGAAGAGATGAGACAAGGACTTTCAGCCTCGCGAAGACTATTGGCTCCGGCGTCTCAGGGTCCGGGGCTTCGCGAATCTTGCAAGCAGCAGCCTGGCACGAAAAGACCGCCGATCACATCAGGGCGCGTAGGCGGGCTCCCGGTCAGCCTCCCCCTCGAAGTAGGGCCGTCACGCTTTCCCAGCAATGAGCCGGTCATCGATCCCGGCATCGGCCCGGCAGTCCAGATCACACCCGTCTCGCCGAAGATGAACTCACCAAAATATAACGAGCCGGACTGCATAGAATCACTCACGGCGCCTGCTTTTCCACTTGACCAGGACCGATCTAGCCAATCTGACAACAACTCATTTCAGGATAACAGATCTTGTGCGTGCAGCGCCGCTCCAGCAGCCGGCCGGAACAGCGCGTAAAGCTAGATGTTTTCTATATCAATTGCCGCAACTTGCGGCAAAGAATTGTGGAGCGTCCGATGAAATACACTCTTGCTGCTACCATGGCAGTCATCGCGGCCGTGGGGCTTTCAGACCCTTCCGCCGCGCGCACAAGAACGCAGAGAATGAGCCCGCAAACCTTCGTGGAGCAAGCGGCGGCGGCCAATCAGTTCGAGATCGAGTCCGGTCAGCTTGCGCAGCAAAAAGCGCAGAATGATAAACTCAAGCGGTTTGCTCGACGCATGATCGACGACCACACAAAGATAGCCGATCAAATGAAGCGAACACTCCAGCAGGCGAACTTGCCGGAACCGCCGGCACAGCTCCCGCCAGAGCAACAGGCGCTACTCGACAAGCTGAAGAATGAAAACGGGGCTGCCTTCGATCGCCGTTATTTCATGGACCAGCTCTCGGGGAACCGGAAAGCCGTGCGTTTGATCGGCTCCTATGCGAGATCGGGAAGCAAACCCGCTCTACGGAAGCTCGCTGCGAATACACTCCCGGTCATCAGAGAGCATCTAAGATTGCTCGAAGCCATGCCGGGCGGCCGGCCTCTTACCGCTAGGCGTTAGCGTGACATGGATGGCGCGCCTGATGAAGCGCGTTATCCGAAAGTGGCGTCCTCGCCGAAGGGGAGCGGCAATGCTGCGCCGAACCGGAGACCGGCCACGGTTCGGATAATGGGCGCGCGGCAGAAGCACGTCGAGAGAAAATCCTCGCTCCACTCGCTTCGTGCCACCGCGCATTGTTGCAGTCATTGCCGACGGCACGGCGCCTACGCATCTCACGGTCACCGACCTTGCCAAAGCTGGTGGCGTTATGGCGGGTGAGGAACGATCACGACCGGACCTGGCTGATTTTGTTGCAGAAGTCCGTTGTGAGCCCTGGCGAACCATGATTCTCTCAGCCTGAAGCGGATGGAACTGGGAGACGGACAAATGATGGGGCGGCTCAACCAGGACCAAGGGCAGCTTTTTTATTCGCCGGAAGGCTCTCCGATTCCGAATTTATACGCTACGCGACTGAGATCTATAAGATATTCTGCGGCAACGAGGTGAATGCCCGCCATCCAGAATATGTTCTACCGAGGCTTGACCAAGAATGGATGACCCAGGCACCTACATTTCAGGAAGCTGGGGTCTTCGTGGCCAATTTAAGTTACGTGCGCGACCTTATCGGACAGCTCGGCGATAAGTCCGGTCAGGCACTTGAAAATCTTGCCCATTATATTCTGTCTTGTATACCTGGATGTCGCTCGATGCGTCGTCGACAGAGTTACTCCACCGACTATGACGTTGTGTGCTCAGTAGAGGGTCAGCCGCTCGATTTCCGCTCCGAGCTCGGCCGCTATTTTGTTTGCGAGTGCAAGGACTGGAGCAGACCGGCTGATTTTACGACAATGGCCAAATTCTGCCTCGGCTTGATCGCTGAAGCATCGCGCGGTCCCGCCGATATGGCTCTTTAAGACTTGACGTGATTATTGGGCCGCGCTGCGGGCCGCATCGGCGGCAGTGACGCGCCAGACGGCATTGCCTACATCATCGGCAACAAGCAGCGCGCCGTCCTTGGCCATGGTAACGCCGACCGGCCGCCCGAAGGCTTCCTCGCTCGGGCCCAAAAAGCCGGTCAGCACATCAACGGGGCGAACTGAAGGCTTGCCGTCCTTGAAGTGAACGAAGATGACTTTATAGCCGCTCTTCGGTTTGCGGTTCCACGAGCCGTGCTGGCCGATAAAAGCGCCTTCGGTGAAGGCTGAGGGAAGCTTGCTGCCTGCCGCGAAGATAAGGCCCAGCGACGCGGTGTGATTGCCGAGCGCATAGTCCGGGACCAGCGCCTTCGCCACCAGATCGGGGCGTTGCGGCTGCACGCGGTCGTCGACATGGTTGCCGAAATAGCTGTAAGGCCAGCCGTAAAAGCCGCCATCCTTGACCGAGGTCATGTAGTCGGGAACGAGATCGCTGCCGAACTCATCGCGCTCGTTGACGGTGGTCCAGAGCGTGCCAGTGGCGGGCTCTATCGCTGGAAACAGTTATGGCTGCCTTAGTTAGCAGTACAAGATCAGTAGTTACCGTCACGAGTACTGTTGGCGCCGGATCAATTCAAAACACTCTCAAATATGAGATTTCTGTAACGATTAGTTAGGTTTAGGTTTTTTAAAAACAATCGGAAAATCAGGCTTAACAATGCGCGGGAGCCCTGCCCATTCGTGAATGTACCTACCATGCCCGGTATTCTCGGTGGTATGGACGTTCATGTGCCAGGCGAATACCTCCGTGTTCTTTTGCTGCGAAAGAACCATATTTACCGCCTGTCCTTTCTTTCCTTTGCGGCAGGCCGCCCCTCGCGGCCTTGATGGCGAGGCTCTCGCCGGAGGCGCGGGCGGGGGCTGCACCGCAGCGCGGAACGCGCAAGGCCGGAGCAAAGCGGAGGACGGCGCAGGGCCGTTTATTTTGCTTCGCGATGCAAAGCGGGCCCCTTCAGGCCCGCGGCGGAAAATAAACGGACCACAGCCGTTGCCCGCCGCACGCCGCCATCCATGAAGAACCATCACGACATCGCAGGCGAGGCGCACGAGCCAGGACATTCGATCTCCGCGACCGGCTGCGTCATCGAAGACCTCGAGCTTTACGGCTATCAGCCATCCTCGAGCGAGCCCGATCCCCGTCCTCTTCCCGAAACCGGCCAGTGTGAGGCCGCCATTTCGGACATGTTCGATATCCTTGCCGCATCGTTCCGGGACACGAGCCTCGAACCCGATCTCGACGATCTCTTCTGGTGCCTCACCGATCTCTTTCACAAAAAAGCCGCCCGCGTTCAGCGTCTTCTCGAAGACAATGAGGACCGGCAAAAGCGCAGCCAGCAGGAGCAGGATGGTTCCGAGATTCGCTCCGTCGAACTTAAACGCCTGATCGCCGAAGGCCACGGCCTGCTTGAGCGCCGCTCGGCTTTCGAGCAGATCCGCGATTGCGCCGCGAGCCTCTTCGAGACCGAAACCGGCTCCGCCTGGCGTCCCCGCGCCGGCAGCCTCGTCAATCACAGGCACCTGACCGCCGCCATGATCGACAGCCGCGACTTTATCGCGGCCCGCCGCCGGGTCGATACCGAACTGCTCTTGCCGAAAGGCCCGAAGATCGCCTTCTCCGGCGGCGTCGATTACGCCGATCACAAGCGCATCTGGGCCGTGCTCGACCAGGTTCGCGCCAAGCATCCCGATATGGTTCTTCTGCATGGCGGCACGCCGAAAGGCGCCGAGAAAGCCGCCGCCTGCTGGGCCGATCCTCGCCACGTGAATGATATGGCTAACAAGGATTTCCGACATCGCTTGCTCTATCGACTATGAGCGCCCCTCGGCAAGCCCAAGGAGGCTCTCTTTCGCTGGTTGCATCTTTTGGAGTCAGCCGCCCCTTTTCGCGGAGGAGGAAAACCATCTCATGCAATGAGGCTAATGCCAAATCGTCCGGCGATCAGGAGCAGATAAATGCCGAAAGCGACCTCAAGGCCTTTGCGCGAGAAACGATGCGCAATTTGAACGCCTGCCGGCGCAGTCCACACGCTGACGAGGGCGACAAGCGCGGCTCCGATCAAGGAAACATATCCCACGGTAAGGGGCGGCATCAGCGCTTGTTTCGGCAAACCTATGAGAGCAAAGCCGGTCGTCCCCGGCAGCGCTGCAAGAATGCCTAGACCTGCCGACGTGGCGACGGCCTGATGAATCGGCCGGTTATGCAGCGTCATGACCATAATCATCAGCTGGCCGCCGCTAATTCCCATGAGAGCCGAGGCCATACCGATGACTAATCCGTAGGCTGTCATGCCGGTGTGCCCTGGCAGTTCTTCTGAAATGCGCCAATGCTTCTTGCCAAATACGAAACGAAGCCCGTTGGCGGCGCAAATGGCGGCAAAGATGATTCGCATCTGCGCAGAGGAGATGGAGCCAGCGATGACCGTACCAAGCGCTGCCCCGAGCATGATGGGTAGCGCCCAGTGGCGAAGGACCGCCTTGTCAACCGCGCCCCGAGCATCGTGAGCCCGATAGGCGCGATAGCAGGTCGGGATGATTGCGGCGAGCGACGTGCCGATACACAAATGCATTCTCACCGCTTCCGGCACACCGGCAAATCCAAACAGTTGGTAGAGAACGGGAACCATAACGCTGCCTCCGCCAATGCCGAAAAGACCGGCCAGGAGGCCTGTCAGCGCCCCGCCTGCAAGAAGCGCCAAGCCAAGCCAGGCAAGTTCTGAAATCGATGCGACCATGAACTTTCCCCCTCTCCACGCAAACTCCAAGGCGCATGCCGTCTGCATACCTCGCCGGTCAAAATGAGCAAGGCCGCTTATTCAGGATTCCGGTGAGGGGAGCGGGTGTCTTCGCAATCCCATTGAGACTCGCTAGAAGCACGGCTAGAGCCAGCGCCGGACATCCGCCTTGTAGCTGAGATAATCCTCGCCGAACTTTCGTTCGAGATACGCTTCCTCCCGGGCAACGACGCCATACCGGATTGTCAGGAAGAAAGGCACAAACATTGCCAAAATCCAGAGACTGTCGAAGCCGATCGCAAGCCCTATCAGCCCCAGGAACATGCCGAAGTAGATGGGATTGCGTGTGAAGCGATAGGGTCCGCTTTTAACAATTGCCGTCGTTGGCTGGCTCGTTCGGATTTGTGTGCCAGCTTTACGCATTGTGGCAGTTGCCCAAATGGTCAGCGCGAAGCCGATGGCAAACAGAATGCTTCCGGCCCAAGGGGCAGGAACCCGCGCAGGCACAAAGCGCAACGGATAGAGCTGGTCGATTGCAAGACCCATTACAAACGCAAGCGCCAATGCGATCGGCGGGCGGATGATGACTCCCGAGTTGTCTGCTTCTGCCTGCATCGGATCCCGATTATGGATAGCCACGAGTCGCCACATTGACGGCTTGCGTCAAGCTAAAACAGTGAGGTTGAGCGTTATCTGGTACGCAATCGCTTGGCCGGTCACACGCCCGCGCAGCCTATGCCCGGCCTTCCGGAAAGTTTCTGCCTCACTCAAGCTCGGCCAGTCGCAATGCGACGAGCAAATGGGGCTATCGCGCATCGCCCCTCAGCTCAGCGCGCTGCGGCGGCGTATTGGAACCGGAGCAGTTTCTCCGCGACATCTTCGAAGCGCTCCGTCAAATGGAGTTCATCATAGCCGGCGCCGTCATTCACGCGGAGGATTGCGCTTTCGCCGTCCTCAGATTGACGGACATCGACAATGTGCAGGA
>JBAUNL010000866.1:0-8890 GCA_049579205.1 Rhodomicrobium sp.
CTGCACGACGACGGGCTCGTCATCGACCTCACCGGAATGCGGAGTGTGGCGGTGCACCCGCAATGCTTGTGGCCACTGTCGCGGGCGGCGCCCGGATCAAGGATGTGGCCGCCCCCGCCGGCGTTTATTGCTGACGCGAAGAGACCTGTTCGGCTCAATCTCGGCGGCAGACCGTTCGGTAGCAAAAGACACACACCGGACGTCGCGCACGGCTAAATCCTTGACCTCGCTATCATTGTGCCTACCACTAGGCAGGACAGAAAGGGGATGACGGCTCTGCGCTCTATGGTTATGCTTGGGGCCGCTCATCCCCGTTGAATACAAGCACTCTGAGGGGCAGCCACCCGGCTGGCTACACGGGGCGCCGGCCCATTACTGCATCTAGCCCTGGAAACGACCTCGAAAATGCGCGGCTTCGAGTTGAGGTGCGTGCCCTAGTTAGGATTGCGCCGCGCGTCGGCTCTTCCCACCTGATTTTCAGGCAGGCATGGGAGGATCCGATGACTGAATCTGAAAAACCGCGCGTTGTAGGCTTCAACCACGTAGCACTGGAGGTAGGCGACATCGAAAAGGCGCTGGCGTTCTACGGCCGCATCTTCGAGTTCGAGCTCCGCGGCAAGAGCGACACCATGGCCTTCATTGATCTGGGTGACCAGTTCATCGCCCTTCAGAAAGGCCGCAAACAGGCTGCCGACGACGGCCGCCACTTCGGCCTCGTGGTCGATGATAAGGAGGCGGCACGCAGAGCCCTCGAAGCCGCAGGCGTCGAAAGGCTCGACGGCCCCTTCCTTGACTTCCGTGATCCATGGGGCAACCGCATTGAGATCGTCGGCTATGACAACATTCAGTTCACAAAGGCCCCCAATGTTTTGCGCGGCATGGGGCTAATGCACCTGACGAAGAATGAGAAGGCGAAAAAGGAGTTGGCCGAAAAGGGCATGGCGCATGAGCAGCCGTGATCCATAACGGTAATGAGCAGAGAGACCGCGGCGCTTCCGTTGAAGGGCCGCATTAGGGCCGTCTATGGTGAGCGGAAAACTCCGCCGGTCTGAGCGGCTATTTCGCGGGTCGCAGCGTTCCCCGTGGAGTTCCGTCAGTTGGACAGCTGCGCGATGTCCCAAACGCAGACAGCCTCTATTTTACGATGCTCAACCGTGTGAATCATAGCCGTAGCGCTTATTACTCAGACCGCACCAGGCACAAGCGCGAGGGCTGCTCTCGCGCAGTCGATGTCGTTTTGCACCGTGGGCGCCCCGCTCACCCCGATCGCTCCGACAATTTCTCCATCTACCTTGATGGGAAACCCTCCCCCGTAGGCCGCCACACGCGCAAGCGTCGGGATGCCGGCCAAAAGCGACGGGTCGCCTTGGATAAAGTTGAAAAAGTCCTGCGTGGAGACGCCGAACAGAGCCGTATACGCCTTATTCTGGGCGATCTCGGTCGAAAGGATCGGTGCCCCATCCATCCGGCCAAAGGCTTTGAGATTGCCGCCATCATCGATAATCGCAACGTTCTCGCTAACGCCAATTTCCTTGGCTTTCGCCAGCGCTGCTTCGACCATTTTCCGCGCTAGCTCATAAGAAATGCTGAGTTTCTTCACTACGTTAGCCATTTGATACCTTCCTCCATTTGATAGGTATTGCGTGTTGATCGGGCGGGTCGTTGCAGCGTGAACGGAATTACCTCAGTTAGCGCTGTGACCACCGTCGACGTTGAGGATATGGCCGGTGATGAACGAGGCTTCGTCCGACGCGATGAAGACGATCGCGTTGGCCAGCTCCTCCGACAGCCCGAGCCGGCCCATCGGGACCTCGCTCGCCAGGGCCGCCTTGTTCTCCGGCGTGCCGGTAAAACGGGTCAACATGCCGGTGTCCGTGGGACCGGGCGCCACGGCGTTGACACGGATTCGGGACTTGGCGGTCTCGAGCGCCACCGACTTCGTGATGCCTTCGACCGCGTGCTTGCTGCCCACATAGACGGAGGCCCCGGCCGCACCCTCGTGCCTGTAGGTGGAGGAGATGTTGATAATGCTGCCGCGGCCCTGTGCTTGCATGACCCGCACTTCGTGCTTCATGCTGAGGATCACGCCGAAAACATTCGTGTCGAACGTGGCGGCAAGACTTTCCGCGGTCTGATCCGCGATCGGTCCACCCTGGCCTTCGGTGCCGGCATTATTGACCGCGACATCGAGACGGCCAAATCGCCCGACGGTCTTGTCGACCAGAGCGCTGACGTCATCCTCCTTGCGGACATCGGCGTTGATGAACTCCGCCTCCGAACCCAAAGAGCGCAGCTCCTTAACGAGCTCCTTGCCGACCTCATCACGCCGGCCGGCAACAACCACCTTCGCGCCCTTTCTGGCGAAGGCGACCGCGGCGGCGCGCCCGATGCCAGTCAAACCGCCGGTAATCAAAACAACTTGTGTGTTCATGTCGCTTGTCCTCCAAGATATCGCGGTCGCAGGGAATGCCGTCTGTCACAGGCCAGACATGAACTCTCCTGAAGGCTTGAAAAATAGGCCATAGTTCCGAACATATCGGACTCGATTGTCCGAAATGGGGGGTTCGCGGATGGACAGTCTAGGAGCGCTGAATGCCTTCGTTCAGGCGGCGGAAGCCCGAAGCTTCACGGTTGCGGGACGGAAACTAGGCGTTTCGTCGTCGGCAATCGGCAAGGCGGTGGCGCGGATGGAAGAACGCCTCGGCGTGCGTCTCTTTCATCGCAACACGCGCAGCATCACACTAACCGCGGAAGGCAGCTTATTCCTCGAACACTGCCGGCGCATCTTTTCTGAAATCGAAGCGGCCGAGCTTGAACTGTCGCAGACACAGGAGGCCCCGCGCGGCACACTGCGTGTCAGCCTGCCCTTGGCCGGCACGCTGATGATGCCAACTCTTATCGCGTTCATGCGGGCCTATCCCGAGATAATACTGGACCTCGATTTCAGCGATCGGGTCGTCGACGTGATCGAGGAGGGCTTCGACGCCGTGGTGCGCTTTGCCGGCGCCGGCGACTCCCGTTTGATGTCCCGGGCTTTGGGCAGCTATCGCCGGCGCCTCGTGGCGGCCCCGGCCTATCTGGCGGCCAAGGGTGTTCCTCTGACCCCGGACGACCTCAAGGCTCATGCGTGCCTGCAGCACAAGTTTCCGACCAGCGGAAAGTTCGAGCGATGGCCGCTCTGGCCCGAGGGTGCCAGCATCGAGACCGAACTGCCGAGGGCAGCCGTGGCAAGTACCCTTGAGCCGCTAATCTGTATGGCCGAACAAGGCCTCGGTATCGCCTACCTGCCCCACTTCGCCATAGGCCGGCAACTTCGTGAAGGCCTACTCGTCACCGTGCTTGAGGACTACATTGATCGCTCCGGCCCCCTTCGGGTCCTATGGCCGTCCAGCCGGCATCTCTCTCCCAAGCTCAGAGCGTTCGTAGACTTTCTCGCGGCGAACATTGTCCTCGCCGTGGAAGGCGAAGCAGACACAGCAGAAGACCGGCGGATAAGTTCGCAGGCCGACTGCTCCTCACGTGCGACCTGAGGGGGTGTCCGCTGGCGTGATCTCCGAGCCGCTGGGTGTTCAACGTTCGTGGCTTCTTTTCCATCTCGCAGCTCGTCCATGCCGACCTGATCGCTCAGCGCTGCCTGATCCGGCAGCTCATCTATTCGGCCTCGTCGTGTGGTGTTTCAATGACGGATTTGGGGTCGACGGCGGCCCTCACACGTACCTAACTACCCGGACGCTGCTCGGCTATCCCGGCGTAATTTGTTCTCTCGACGGCGAGTCCGGTTTTAGAGGTTCGGCCGCCCAGATGGGCCCGACGCCGCCCTGCCCGGTTTCGACCAGACTCGGAAGCCAAGGACAGCGAACCGACTTGCGCCTTCAAGGATTTCAGCCGGGGGCGGTATTTGACCGCTAAAGAGGCAAAGCAGACCTGTTGACGAAATCGAGACAAAGTCAGGGCTTCAATATAGCTCGCCGTGCGTTCACAGTGAGTATTTTTTTGGTTTCTGGCTCTGACACGACTGAGTCAAGTTACTGATTCTATTGGCGTCCCCGACAGGATTCGAACCTGTGACCCCCAGATTAGGAATCTGTACCATCACTGCTTCTGGGTGAGTTCGGGAGCTAAGGGGAGTTTCAAGAGCGCCGTGTTCACATTCACGAGTACCGTCGGCGGGGTCTTCCAGTCCTAAACGAAAGTTGGGCAACTGATAGTGGCAAGTCACCGAGCTTTACGGGAGTCTGTGCCTGCGCAAGCTTATGCACTTTGCGATAAGCATCCATACGTTGTACTCTTCCGACTTGAGCATCAACGGGAATTTGGAAATAAATAACCTCCAGCAATCGTAAGGAGCCAAAAAGAAAACGCTGCTGTATCTTGTTTAGCTTGTGAGGTTCTGTGGCGCCACGCAAAAGTTTTTTGATATCGGACAAGTTACGTCGAACAGTCTTAGGATCTATTGATTGTTTATATTTGATTCTGATGTTTTTCGACTTCACGAATGCGTTGCAAACCTGGACATCGGATCGTAAATTATCGCTTAATACAGTTTCGTAAAGCCTGAATAGGTCGGCATAATCGAGCTCTGTTTCTCTTCCCCTGCATCTCTTGTGCGCCCCGCGCTTAGCGGGCCTCAGCGGAACTCCAGGCTTCGGCATAACAAAATTTGCAGGGATCGTCGCATCGAGCAAAGCTAATTGCTTGGAAATGTTCGTGTTTTGATCAACCACCCCAGCTTCTAAAAGGAAGTCCACCCGCAGAATGACTTGCCGAAATGCCGCTGCCTTGAAATCTCCTTTTGTCGGGAACGGAGGCAGGGCCACGGGCTTTGCAATCTCGGCGCGCAGCTGGCCCAAGCGCTGAGTCACTTCTTCCCTTTCGATTGCGACACTTTCATTGTCGTGTTCGAAGTATTTGCGCATGGTTCCTATACGGTGCCTATACGTGAGGAAATCAGCACAGAACCAACCAAAAACGCCACTGATTTTACTGGGTATTTCTGGTGGACGCACAAGGATTCGAACCTTGGACCCGCTGATTAAGAGTTATCTGCCCGCCTAAAACTTC
The DNA here is from genome assembly GCA_049579205.1 of Rhodomicrobium sp. GTDB lineage: Bacteria > Pseudomonadota > Alphaproteobacteria > Rhizobiales > Rhodomicrobiaceae > Rhodomicrobium. The sequence continues at coordinate 5,062 of JBAUNL010000866.1, forward strand.
CCGTTACATGAGTGTACATCTGACCAGAAAAACCCTTACACCGCTTGCGGTTAGACGGCATTTCGTATAACATGGGCGTACACATGGCTACACTGGTAGACACGAAATCCGTAGCCACAGATGTAGCCACAAGGGTGGCAAAACCACCATGAAGCGAACGCTCACAGACAAGGGCATTAAATCCCTCAAGCCCACCGGCAAAGCTTTCGATGTGATGGATACCGAAGTAAGAAGTTTCGGCTTGCGCGTGCTGCCAAGCGGCGAGAAAAGCTTCGTGCTCTACCGGCGCTTTCCAGGCTTGCCAAATCCTTCGCGGCGCAGCATCGGCGCTTATGGCAAATTGAGCCTGGCTCAAGCTCGCGAGCGAGCCCGCCAGTGGAATGAACTGGCGAGACAGGGCCTCGATCCAGCGATGGAAGAAGAGCGCCAGCGGCAAGCGGCGATTGACGCGGAGAAGAAGCGTCAAAGGCACACCTTCGAAGCCACGCTCAAGGTTTATATCAAACGCAAGGCCAAGCTGCGAAGCGTCGCCGTCATTGAGCGTGAGCTGCGGCGTGAATGCAAAGATTGGCTGGACCTGCCGTTACAGGATATCACCCAGGGCCAAGTGAAGGCGCTGATTGCTGCCATCGTCGATGACCGCGCTGCCCCGACGCAAGCACATGCTGTATTTGCCCTTATCCGAGGTTTCTTCACATGGTGTGTCAATACCGGCGACTACGGCCTTGACGTTTCAACTTTTGAGAAGCCCATCAAGCTCAAGGCCAAGGATTTGATTGGCCCCCGTAACCGCCGGCGGCGGACACTCAATGATTTTGAGATTGGAGCCTATTGGCGGTCATGCCTTAAACTTGGCTATCCATTCGGAACGCTTTTTAGGCTGCTTCTCTTGAGCGCACTGCGGCTTTCTGAGGCGGCCCAGGCCGAGTGGCCTGAAGTCGAGGGGCAGCCGGGCGTATGGGTAATTCCACCGGCAAAAATGAAGGGGACTGAGGAAGATGCGGTCGCGCACGCGGTCCCGCTAGTGCCGGATATCCGCGAACTTTTTGAAAGCATCCCACGCTTCAATTCTTCTAACGGCTTCGTATTCACCACAACCATCGGAAGACGGCCAGTAAGCGGCTTCAGCAAAGCCAAGGCAAGGCTTGACGCGGCCATGCGTGCGGACCTGGGGGCGCAAGGGAAAGTGTTTGAGAACTTCGTTCTGCACGACATTCGCCGAACATGCCGGTCGCGGTTTTCGGCGCTTGCCGTCCAGGATATCGTGCGGGAACGGTTACTCGCCCATGTGCAGGAAGGCGACCGCAAGAGTTATGACCACCACGATTATCTGCAAGAAAAGGCTCACGCCCTAAAGCTTTGGCATACCGGGCTACGGCGTATCGTTAAGCCGAAGGAGTGCACTGCGGTTCCGTTTCGCGAGCCGGTATAGCTAAGCTTCCGAATAATATCTGCCGATAGCAGGGGCGAGGTGCGCCCAGGTAGCGCGGTGGGCGGTGCGTTGTGAACGTATCCCCGCCGTTTGCGATTCATGTGCGGATTCCGGCAACAGCCGCGAGGATATGAGCGGGCACAGTGGATAGCTGCTTTCAAGCATCCGGCACCGAACAATGCCCATGCAAGACCGGGCCTACACGAGGTCTATGATCTTCACGCCTACGAGGCAGAGAAGGCGCACGCGCTGTCACTCTGGCATGCTAGGTTGCAGGCTATTGTCGAGAGACTGGACAGTGCGGGCAATGTGATCCGTTTTGTGATGGGCGCTTGAGCATAAATACCACATCAGATTGGCGGTGCCCCAAAACAGTATCATAATCTAATGCCGCCTGTTAATAATACCCTAAGTATTTGGAAAGGTTGTAGCAATTGGATTTTAACAGGGTGTTTTTTGAAAGGGGCGCGCGTCTGCGTCAGAAGCATCTCCATCAACTTCCCCAACTGCATGCGAATGGCGTGCACGGCCCCGGCGAGAGCTCAGGCAATGACAGCGCACCATGGCTTGCCATTTTGGCGTCTCGGGCCGCGCCGAGCATCTTCCTGCTCCCGTTGAACAACACCATCCCTATTCGCCGGTACGAACGGAAATAGCTCGGTCCACTTTCGTGAACGAGGGTGTGCGCAGATCCCGGACACTGTCAATTAAGAACTGCGAGCCAGCTAGTGGCTAAAATCTAACGCTCGGTTTTCACGCGGAGATGGCCCCACCAGAGACCGGAGAAGGCCGAGCGTGTGTGAAAACGTGTACGGATTAAAAAATTATAGAATCTTTTTCCTGCCTTGGTGGCCGTGAAACTCCAATCAGCCGCGTAATGGGGATCTTCAAGTGATTTTAAATGAGAAGATCAAGTACAACTAAGAATTCACGATAAAGTTTGCGCCTACGAGCGCCAGCTGCGGGGAAATAGAATTCTAACGGCTCTTTTCACTCCCAAGTTTTTACACATGGCGTAATTCCGGGGGCCGTGCCACAAGCAGGTGCAGAGAATCAGCTCTCCAGGAACGGTCAAGACCGCCGGTCAGGACCTGGCAACAATGGAGACGGGCTATGCAGCACTATGTTGGACTGGATGTCTCTTTAAAGCAGACTGCCGTGTGTGTCGTCGATCAGGCAGGCAAAATCAAGCGGGAAGGAATGGTGGCTTCAGATCCTGACGCGATCGCTCAGTTCATAGCGGTCTATGCGCCGTACGTGGCCCGCATCGGCCTTGAGACTGGGGCGACATCGACTTGGCTTTGGATCGAGCTCAACAAGCGTGGGCTGCCCGTCATTTGCATCGATGCCCGGCACGCCAAGGCTGCCTTGAAGATGCAGATCAATAAAAGCGATCGCAACGACGCGGCCGGCATCGCCCGCATCATGCAATGCGGCTGGTACAAGGAGGTCCGCGTCAAAGCTCTCGATAGTCATGCCGTCAGAGCGCTTCTCAGCAGCCGGGCTTTGCTCGTCCAAATGAAGCGGGACCTTGAGAACCAGATCCGGGGCCTGCTCAAGAACTTTGGGCTTGTCATCGGACGCGCCAAGATGAACACGTTCACGGCCAAGACCGTCGAGTTAATCGATGGCCAGCCCCTACTTAGCGCTGCCATTGAGCCGCTGTTGAAGGCTCGGGAGGCGCTCGCGCGTCAGATCGAGGCTCTGGGCCACAAGCTCTTGCGCCTGGCGCGAAGCGAACCGCAAGTGCGCCGCTTCATGACTGCGCCAGGCGTGGGCACCATCACGGCGCTTTGTTACCTCGCAACCATCGGCGATCCGGCGCGGTTCAAGAAATCGCGCAGTGTGGGCGCCTATGTGGGGCTGACCACGCGGCGATACGCATCGGGCGAAACGGACCGGACGGGCCGCATCTCCGAATGCGGCGATAGCATGCTCCGATGCTATCTGTTTGAAGCCGCTAATGTGCTGCTGACCCGGGTCGCCAGATGGTCCACTCTCAAAGCCTGGGGCATGCGCATCGCAAAACGCACAAGTTTGAACAAAGCCCGGGTCGCGGTTGCACGCAAACTTGCCGTCATCCTGCACCGGATGTGGAGCGATGGCACCGAATTCTGCTGGTCAGCGCAAGAACCTGTACTGCGGGCAGGCTGATCGGCCGTAAGAGTTTCCGCCGCGAGGCGGAAGAAGACGTCCCTGCCGGGACGTGGCTATGGCGAGACCGTCCAAGGCCGTTGCAAGGCCCTCAAGGGCATAGCGCGCTTTACACAATGGCCCGCCAGAGTCACCCAGCGCCATTATGCGAAGGGCTTAGCCCGAACGCGGAGAGAACCGTGGACCCGGCAAGGATTTCTTGGAGAGCTTGACCTCAGGCCCGGAATTAGAGAACGGGCTCGG
>JBAUNL010000867.1:0-12177 GCA_049579205.1 Rhodomicrobium sp.
CCATTGATTTTAAAAAAAAAGGCCCCGTAGAGGCACCGTCAAAACCGCTAAAAGGGGCTTTTGACGGTTTTGACGGTGACCGTCCTGGGCATATTCAAAAAATCGACCCCCCTTTTGACGGTTTTGATGGTCAGTACCCTGGGCCTTTTTCAAAAAACAGCATCCCCCAGATCGAGGCCTGGCGCGCCGCGGTCGAAGCCATTCCAGCCCCGTGCAACCACAATGGCGAGCGGCTTCTAAACGCAAGCCTCTCCTTCCTGGCAAGCGAGAATGCAACACTGTTGCTTTCCTGTGGCTGGGATGAGATCGCACTGTTTGGCGTTCATCGTGGCATTGCACCCCGTGAGCGGCTGGATGCCTGGGGTCTGGTTACGACACTCGCGTGGTCGACGCTTAGCCTCACCATCAAAGAGGTTGCCGCTGGCCATTGTGTTCTCACGTCACAGAACGTTCAGGGCGGCTCTCAGCTGGTATTCAGGCGGCACAAGGCAGGGCTTGCAAATGCGGTCCCCTGGTGGCGTCATCCGGCGCTCATCGGGGATGTGTCATGATTAAGCGGGACGGTAAGGAGGCCTCCAAGCCGGAGCCAAGCACACCCACTGCGCCCGAAACAATGCCTTACCAGGGTGGCGAGCGTCGACAATGCTGTCCGCGAGATTAGCGAGGATGAAAAGCGCGCGCTCATGATGTATCCGCGACGCTCTTACGTGGTCCAGGTAGTCGAAAGCAAAGTCTGCACACGGCAAGGCGAAACTCAGGAAGTCCTGGGGTTGCTGTTTGAAATCCTGAACGGCGCGCCTCCCGGCTATGGGGGCTCAAAAGGCTGCCATATAGAAAGATACTTCCGCGTCATGGATGAGGACGAACCAACCCGCGCTGAAGCGCGCAGCCAGGTATCAACGCTCATGCGCGCCGTTGGCCTCGATGTCATGCAGGATAGTGAGGAATTGCACGATCGGCCGTTCAAGATGCATCTTTGGCGGATGGACTTTAACTTTCCGCATGTCGTTGCTGAGAGGTTCAGTTGCGAGTCCCTGACTCACGCTGAGATCATGAGGCTTGCCTTGCCAGCACTCGCAAAGTCAGATGGAGGTCATTGGGCAGCATAGCCCGGTTGCAACAGTACGTTCGCCCGCCTTTAGGACGATGGTAGTGTCTCAATTTGAATTTCCGGAAACGTACGGGAAGCGATCTTGTGATGTCTACGCGCGAGGCAAGGGTGGAGTCCGCTCACGGAATCCTAAAGCGGAACAAGCTTTAGGGCGCTAGCCAAGCTTGATCATGACCCGGTCCGAAGTTGGCCGATCATCGCTCCATTTCTGAGTTGGCTCGGGAGCGGACAAGAGGGTGATTTCTGGGCGCAACCGCTTTCCCCCCAGCAGCGGAATTTCTGGACTAAGGCGTTACCATGCAGATAAGCGAATCAATTAGGCTAAGAATGGGATCACCGTCCTCCCCCCTCCTGAAGCTGGCGCAAAACCGCATTTGTGGCCTCCTCCCAATCGGCCACGTGCATGGTCCAGTTTGGTATCTCCTCCAAACGCGGCTGTTCGCCGAACAGGTAGAGATGCGAAACGTCCTCGCGCATGGCTTCCAGCACATCCAGCCGGTCGTCAATGAAATGAGTGATTTTGAGCTGCCTGCAATGTTCCGCCTTCTGCGGCCGGTCCAAGCAGAAGCGGACATGCTCAGACGGTAGTCCTGTGGCGGCATAAAAATCCCAGTGCCGGAGCCAGAGCTTTGTTTTTTGCTGAACGTTTGGTCCGGCCTTGGAAATCAGCCAGGCTCGGCCACCAAACGCTGTTACCAGCGCTTTCACGCCTTCAAATGCACCAGGACTGGGTGGGGTCTGCATTGCCTTCTCCAGGCTGCCGCTGAGGAAAGACGTGTCAGCTTTGCCGCGCTTGATTGGGGCCATGATGACACGGCCAATGTCGATACCAACCCGCGGTTCTGTGGTTCGTTTTTTGCTCATGACCGCGATTTTGAGGTCCAGAGCCAAAATGTAGAACTATTATGATCTGATGTGCTATAATTTGAAGTTATAACTCACCCTCTCTTGCGAGACGTTTTTTATGCGCACCGACTGGTTGCAAGCGTTTCTCACTTTTAGCGAAACTATGAACTTTACCCGGGCCGCCGCCGAACTGAACATTTCTCAGCCGGCGCTGCATGTAAAAATCGGCAAGCTGGCTAAGAGCCTAGGCGAGACGTTATATCACAAGGCCGGACGCAATCTCGTACTGACGCCAGCCGGAGAAATGGTCGCCGCCTATGCTCGCGGTGAGGAGGAGCGTCTGCTTGCTTTCACTAATGACTTACGCCACGGCTCGCGCAGGAGCCCTGTTGTCTTCTGCGCGGGAAACGGCGCCTACCTTTATTTGCTGGGGCCAGCCGTCTCGCAGTTTTCGAGAGATCCCGCCTATTCCCTCAGCCTACTCACAGGGGATGGCGACCGCGTCTTGCATTTGTTGCTGACGGGACGGGCACATCTCGGTGTGACTGTCCTCAGTGCCACGCCCGACGGAATTGCCGCAGAGGGGCTCACGGACGTGGGGCAGATGCTGGTGATCCCGCAGGATCACCCTCTGGCGCAACAACGTGCGGTAACGCTGATGGATCTCCAAGGCGAGGCGCTGATCGTGCCACCGCGCGGCCGGCCACATCGGGTCATGCTCGATCGTATGCTCATGAACGCGGGGGCCACCTGGCGCGTGGCAGTGGAGGCCAATGGGTGGGAACTGATGCTGCATTTCGCGCAGCTGGGAATCGGCCTTGCCGTCGTCAACAGCTGTTGTCAGATACCCCCTGGGCTCATCGGACGGCCATTGCCGGAGCTGCCTAAAGTCCGTTATCAAATTGTGCGCGAGGCTGGCAGACAGCCCCATCCCGGTGCCGAAGCATTGCGAATTCTACTACTAGCTCATGGAAATATTTGGCGTGCCGGAAGAGCCGATGTCTGACCAATTTTTACGTTTGAGCCGAACCGTCGCTCATGCGCTCCGTCACCATCCAGAACGGTACGGCTTGGAGCTGAACGAGGATGGATGGGCGCCGCTTGAGGCGCTCGTTGTGTCGCTCGCACGGGATCCGCAATGGTCTGGTCTAAGCACAGACGACATTCGCGCCATGATGGCCGTCGCCAGTAAAAAGCGGTACGAAATTCGTGATGGCCAAATCCGCGCCGTTTACGGCCACTCGCTGGTCACCAAGATCATGCATGCTGCAGCAACACCGCCGGACCATCTCTATCATGGCACTTCACCGGGCGCGGTTGCGAAAATCCGGCATGAAGGGTTGAAACCGATGCGCCGCGAATATGTGCATTTATCTACGGATACTGCGACGGCCGCTACGGTTGCTAGACGGCGAACGGCGACTCCCGTGATTATTTCGGTGCATTCCAGAGAGGCCCATGCGGATGGAATCGTATTCCATTACTGTAACCCTCAGGTTTGGCTCGCGGAAAAAATAGCTGTGGCCTATTTGGCTTTTCCTACGGATCAGACCGAACTCTCAGAGTGATGCTAGCGACCGGTTAACTTAACAACCGGGCGAACAGCACACAAAGTTTGCATGTGAGCCACTTCAGTCATCCAGACAGGCGACAATAAACACGGCGAGAACCGGAAACGCTGTGTTGCAAGAGGTTGGGAACCTTTACAGCCAACAGCAGAAGCTCCCGCCCCCAGCCAAAATGTCGGCAAACGGCCTCAAGCTCGCGTAAATTTCCCCGATCTCACGAGCATAATGAGCGTGACCTGCTTTTAGATCCGCATGCGTGCATACACTTGAAGCGACTATTGTCCAATGCTTGGCGAGCCGCTCATCGTCGTGAAGAGCCTCCTATAGGCCTTCAACATGGATGCTCCCATATCGCCAGCGGCCTTGTCATAGGATTCGAACATTGCAGATGCACAAGACTTCCACTCGTCGAGCTCGCCGGCTCGAAGCTCAACAATGTTCATCTTATGTTTGGCCATCTCTCCCAACGCTTGAGCCTCGGCGCGCCCAACCTCTCCTCGCTCCCTTTCTTCGGCGAGCGCTGCCGCGTTGTCCAAATCGAGCCTCAGATCTTCTGGCAACTCGTGCCACCTTTTCTCGGTTATGCTGATCACCCAAGCGTCCACGGCGTGCCTGGTCAAGGTCACCTCGTGAAAGGCCGTCCACAATGAATTCGTGACGATAATCTCTGGGGAGGCACTAACACCATCAAGCCCTTGCTCCTGGAAGGTCGCCGAATTTGAGGTTTTAGAGTAGACTGGTTCGCCGCCGCACAATGCAATAAAATCAGCGACGGATCTGCTAAGCGTGCCCACGCGCTTGCCTGCAAGGCTCCCCGGGCCGACCAGAGATGCGTTTTTTGACACAAACACTTCCGGTGAGAGCGGGATCCAGAAAAGTACGTGCAGTCCAGTTGCGGCCAAGATCATGCCGTCGATGCCCCTGCGCATCAAGCCCCGTGGTGCCATGGCGGCGGCTGCGATTTCGGGCTGACGAAAGCTGAATGGTAATGAAAAAAGGCCAAGAGCCGGGATGACATCGGTGTGGCTGCTCAAAAGCGACGCACTCATTTCTGGCGGGGTCCCAAGACGACCGGCTTCGGACATGGTCAAGAGCTCCAGCTGCACGCGATTGTTACGTCGCCGCTCAACTTCAACCTTGAACTGTTTCAAGCTGGCGCGCGTGGGGCTCGCGGCTTCCGGGGGAAGGGCAAGGCGTATTTTCGTCAGTGGCTCCTCAGCAGCCTCTATGGAACGCACCGGCGTTCCCCCACTCAGCATGAGCACCGCGCCCACAAACTGGAGCGAACTGCGCCTTAACACCGTACTTCCAATGACGTGGCGCATGAGACGGCTTATTCTGTAGCCGGCACAAGGATACGATCCCTATGCCGGAAGCTCCAGCTGCCGTCAATTTAACAGGTATTAAATTCTTCGTTATCAAAAGCAGAGGGTGGACCTATGGGCTTGAAGCTTTGACGCCGCCCAATATCGCACTTACTCATGGCCACCGACGGGCCGGACCGACGATCTGTTTCAGATTGAATTTCGTCTTCAATAGATGGGGGGACAGCCATTTAAATTCCGGGCTCCAATCATGGCAGACGCCCTGAGCGGTCGCCGCTTGCTGGTAGTATAAAGTCGCTTCCTGAGGGTGATTGTGCTCAGAACTGCACGCGCACACGGTCGCCAGCGGGCCGCGGGGTTTTCAAGGCGGCAACTTCTCCTTTTCCTGGCCAGGCAGCCGGTCCCAGGCAAGCCGGTTCGACGTAAACTCCGTCTCGCCACCATGATCGGGGATGGTCCGCGCCGACAGGACAGAGGCCAGGGCCGGCGGAAGGGCTCCACGTTCTGGTCGATGTGGGATTCAGTGCCGCAACTCTGCAACTCATCGGGGGGGCCGGGCACGGACAGATTTAGGAGAACCGCACGTGAAGCAAATCGAGAGTTTGCGCGAAGCAATGATCGTCGAGCAGATCGTTGCTCGGGGGGTTCGTGATCCGCGCGTTCTTGATGCCATGGGTCGCGTCCCAAGAGAAATCTTCGTTCCGGAGACGCTCGTTGATCTCTCTTACTCAGATAACGCGCTTCCCATTGCAGCCGGGCAGACAATTTCACAGCCCTATATCGTCGCGCTGATGGCTGAAGCGCTCTCACTCAAAGGGAGTGAAAGGGTCCTTGAGATCGGCGCTGGGTCAGGCTATGCCGCTGCAGTCCTCGCCGGGATCGCGAAAGATGTTTACACGGTCGAACGCATCGAAGAGCTGGCGAGGAGCGCGGCCGTAAATCTGGCAAAAGCTGGCTGCGCAAATGTCCATGTCAAGTGCGCGGATGGGACCCGGGGCTGGGCCGAGTTCGCTCCCTTCGATGCCATTCTAGTCTCTGCGGGCGCGCCCTCAATCCCGGTGTCTCTGAAAAAGCAGCTTGCGGTTGGCGGGCGGCTCGTCATTCCGGTTGGCGATGACCCGCGAGTTCAGGAACTCATCAGGATCACACGGAAAAGCGAGACGAAGTTCAATCGCGAAGACCTTGCGGATGTTCGATTTGTACCGCTCATCGGTGAGGAGGGATGGGAGAGCGAGGCGGGGGAGGCCCAGAATGGACGGGCGCGAGTTCTCCAGAGCCGGCCGACGGTACAACCATCACTCCCCACACAGAATCCTGCACAGTTTCACGGCATTGAATGAGGCCCCGGTTGACAAGTTGGTCGATGCCGCTGCTGAGGCCCGCATAGTCCTTATCGACGAGGCGACGCACGATACATCAGAATCCGCTCAGGGATCTAAAAGCGAACCATTGATCTAACAAAATACTTTAGGGCCGCTTCGTCGGTAGAGGGTCGATAAGAGACCTTCGAAAAGTCCGAACTTAGATCAGCTTATCCTTCAACAGCGGACGCAACCGATACGTTTTCGAAGCGCCGTACTTAGGGCGAGATTGACCCAATCCGGCTGTCGCGAATTTTCCGTAGAAATTACCTCGCTATGCCCGCTTTTCTAGACTGCGGGACGTACCGCAATCGTCTTCATCCGGCAGAATGGGTGGAGAGCCGCTAAGGCGGCCCCTCTGATCAAGGCACCGCTCAATGGCCGCTTACCGAATAAGCGCGCATTCAGGAATGGTCGGAAGTATAAATGTCGTATCCGGGTGAAATGACGTCCCTATTGTTTGACAATCTTAGGATGAGCGCGTTCGAAATTAGCGACTTGGGACCATCGTGACCCCGCACCATGGCGATCAACGTGTACGATGTGCTACAATCACGGCGTGCTTATTCTATGACGCTACCAACCCAGACGCGTTCAAATTGATTGCCTGCTTCACGCTGCGCCTTGCGCACACTTTCGGCATCTGGCGCATCATATTCGCACACCATCCGCAACCGATCCGCCGAGAGCAGGCTTCGCCGCCAGGCTACCCCGTAGATATCAAGACATGGCCGCTCGCGGATGCCGGCGGCTGTTAGGTCTTCGTCGGATGGGGGTTGATCGAAGATGCGTTCTACCACGATGCGTGTCATGTTTTGTCCTTCCTAGACGGGCTTGGAAGCTAACTTAGTCTGACGCCGTTTGAATAAGCGTTGGAATTTTGAGGCTTTCCCTAACCCCATTCAAATGGAAGCGGGCGCGCGCGCTCAGGCTCGACACATTGCTTGCGTCGATTGGGAGCTCTTCGACTATCCTGCGGGCTGCAACCGCATCGTTCGACTTGGCCGCCGTGCCGGCAAGGATGCAGGTCGCCACCACAATTTCAGTGGTCCGCTTGACTGTGTGCGCGGCTCCAAGCGCCTCCGTCGCTGCGGTGCGAGCCTCATTCAACTCGCCATTGCCAAGGTGCCACGCGGCGATGTGGTTGAGCACATAGGCAAGTTGCGCCTTGTCGTCGTACGCCCTCAAAGAGGCGAGCTTTTGCTGCAGCCGTGACTCGGCCGCCTCATCATTATCCAGCATCAGCGCCAGTGCGCGCACTACATCGGCGACGGGTGCTGGGCCATCGCCGATACGCGCGGCAACCGCGTCGATCTCATCGCAAATCATACTGACATCGTTCGACCTGCCGCTTTCAATGGCGATTTTGGCGATCCAGATGAGGCATTCAATCTCCCGCCAGCGATCCTCGCGCAGCCGCGCAAGTACAAGCGCGCGCCGCATCGATTCACGCGCCGCCAGCAAATCTCCGTCCCAGCGGGCGAGCAGGCCATGTCCCCAATCGAGTTCAATAAAATGCTGATTGAGCGATGCAGCGAGGCGATCGGCTTCATGCAAAAAATCAAGGGCCTCTCGCGCGTCACCTTCAACTTCGAGGAGGCAGCGCGCGGTACTTGCGAGTTGGTTGCAGCGGATGAAATCGTCTTTTGGTCGGCTGATCTCTTCGGCGCGCAAGATCGCCCGCTGTGCGCCAAGCGTATCGTTGGAACGTTGTGCCCACCACGAGATCATGTGCCAACCCAACACGGCGTCGTCGCGCAGGTCCATCAGCTCGGCTGCTTCGACCGCCCGTCGCAATTCGTCGAGCAGCCTTGGCTTCACTCGAACGCCCGGGCTCGCGCCGGCGAACACCTTTACGTTGAGCAAGGCAACATGCCAATGAGCGCGATCCGGGCCAGGAGGCAGGCGCTCCAGATGTCCAAGACCTCTGTCCGCAGCGTCAATGGCAGCCTCATTTGCGAACAGGCGCAGACAATGCTGGCCTGCCGTCACACAAGCCTGGACCGCAAGCCCATGGTCTTCGGCCGCGCCCGCGTGATAAGCAAGCTCGCCTGCCAAAGATGGGTCATTTCGCGCAGCTTCTCCGAGCGCCCGCGCAATCTGGCGGTGGATCAGGCGCCGGCGCGGCTGCGATAGCTCGCGATAGGTTGCTTGCCGAATCAGATCATGGGCGAAATCGAACCGTCCTTCGCCGCCCGGTCCTAAGAGGCCGCGCCGTTCCAGCCGGTCGATCCGCTCGATCAGCTGAGCCTCGGGCACTCCCATCGCGGCGCCGAGCAATTCCGGCCTGAAATCACGGGACGTTGCAGAGGCAAAAACGATCAGTTCCCTCTCAGATTCCTCAAGCCGCGAGATTCTGTCGCCGATCAGCGCATCCAGACCACGCCCGGCAGCGGGTTTGCCCTGCTGCCCGGCGCTTGTCAGTTCCGTCAGAAACAGCGGATTGCCGCCACTCTGCTTCAGCGCCGAGCAAACATCTCCAGCGCTGGCGCCGGGTTCAAGGAATTGCGCGACCTCGCCAGCATCCAGCGGAGCCAGTCTGATTTGCGTTAGGTTGCCTCCCTGCGTCAGGGCACTGACGACGCGCTTGCTCCAGGGATTGTCGTCAATTTCGTCGGCGCGCGCTGCGCCGGCAAAAAGCAGGCGCTCCGGTTTGCCGGAAGTGCGCAAGACATAATGCAGAAGCGAGGACGATCCCTCGTCGATCCATTGGAGATCGTCGATCATCAAAACCAGGGGCAGCTGCGAGGCAATTGACGCCAGCAAACTCATGACTGCGGCGAACATGCGGGTCCGGCTACCTTCGTCACTCACCGAAGCCTCCCGCGATGGAAGAAATGGGGCGAGATCGAGACGAGCTGACGGATCGGCGGATTCCGCAATCAGCGAACTCAGCGCATCTGCCCAGCAGCCATAGGGACGCACCGCTTCAGCCTCAAAACAGCGCGCCGAGACGACGCGGGCGGCTCGTTGAGCTGCCTGTTCCGCAACGAAGTCAAGCAGCCGCGACTTGCCCATGCCGGGCTCACCCGTAAGCAGCAACGCCTTCGGCGCTCTGCCTGCTACGAGAGCATCCAGCAAAGCAACGATCGCTTGCTGTTCTTCGACCCGGCCGACAAGGCTGTTTGCCGGTGGCGCTGTCGATTGCGAAAAGAACGCCGCCTGGGGAGGCAGGGGCTCAGCCTTGATGGTATTTTCGACCTCCTGGTTGCGACGTGGCCGAGCAGGTGCCTTTAAAGCGCCAAGCAATGCCGCACCTGTTTCGCGGCGCAACATGCCGACCGCATAATCATAATGGTCCTGCGCATCCTTTCGGCGGCCAAGCGCGGCGAGCAAAACGACAAGCTTGCCGTGGCCTTCCTCCGACAAAGGGTCGGCCGCAACCATCGCTCGAGCGTAGGGCAGCGCGCGGTCTGGATCGCCCTCAAGCTGGCCGATGGCCAAGGAAAGCACACGGCGGCGCGACGAGCCCCAGCGTTCGCGCTCCGCCAGACACCAATGGTGGAACCGGTAGCAGGAAGGCAGGTCGAGCCCATCGAGAAATTCGCCTTGCAAAAGAGCGGCGGCTTCCTCAATTTCAGCAAGGCTTGCCCGCTCCGGACCACCACCCAAAAGCTCGTCCAGGCGTCCGATATCGGTCAACGTCTCCTCACGCGAAAACGAAATGTGCTCGCGGTCTGCCTTGAGGCGCTTTACGCCCGCATCGTCGACAAGCGAGCGCAGCTTGGTCAGGCTCCATCGCAGCGCCGCGCGCGGGTCATCCGGACCATCCCATAGTAGATCGCAAAGCGTCTGGCGCGACTGCGGCGTCGCGGTTGCGACGAGAAAGCCCAGCAGCGCGCGCGTCCGCTTCGAGGCGGGGAGAGTGAGCGGTGTCGAACCGCGCTGCACCTTGATTTCGCCAAGCAGCTGGATCGCCAAGCCGTCAGGCGCCTTCCGTGATCGAGTCTGGGCTCGTCGCGTTTCCACGCTCGCTCCAACCATCATTCCAACGCAACCACATCAGGATAGCGCTGAGGTCAAAGATGCGAAAGCTCCTCGGCCTCGAAAGGAAGTTTCTACCTGTCACCAGCAACACAGCTGCAGGCGCAGCCAAGCAAAGGATATGCACTATGCATTCAAGGTCTCAAAAAGCTGTCCGCATTTTCAGTGCCGTCGCATTTGCCGGTCTCATCAGCGTCACCGGCGCCCGCGCAGAGGAATCCAGTGCAGCCGCGACATATAAGGACATCGAAGCGACATTCGGGATGGTGCCCGGATTCTTCAAGGTTTTCCCGGAATCTGGCATCGCCGGTGCCTGGGCCGAATTCAAGAGCGTGCAACTGAGCTCCTCGACGAAACTAAACGCCAAAACCAAGGAACTCATCGGTCTTGCGGTGGCGGCGCAAATCCCCTGCACCTACTGCGTGTATTTTCATACGGCGGTGGCCAAGGCGAATGGTGCAACGGATGACGAAATTCGCGAAGCGGTAGCGATGGCTGCGATCTCGCGTCACTGGAGCACCGTGCTTAATGGCATGCAAATCGATCTCGCGACGTTCAGGAATGAGACCGACACGGTTCTGAAACTTGCTGGTGAGAAAGCCAAGAAAACAAACTGAAACAACCCCACTTGGCGTGCGGCACGCTCCCACGTCGAAAAGCAGGAGACCACTATGGAAAGCGATTTTTTCTCTCTACCGGCGCTGAGCCGCGCCGTTGAAACGCGGGATTCGGCAGCGATGCGCGGGTTCTATGCGGAAGATGCCCGCTTGCGGATCATCGATCGCGACCATCCGCCGAGCCGGCCCCAGGAGATTGTTGGCCGAAGCGCCATCGCCGCCTATTTTGAGGACGTCTGCGGACGAACGATGACGCACGAGCTGGAGAACGGGTGCCTCGACGGCAAGCACCTCGCCTACACCCAGGCATGTGCCTATCCCGACGGGACGCGCGTGTTCTGTGCCGCGATGGCAGAACTGAAGGATGGCAAGATCGCCAACCAGACCATCGTTCAGGCTTGGGACGCCTGAACTGCTCAAAGGTGAGACGCGCTGATGCCTCTCGCCATTCAACATTCCTGCAACGGAAAGGAAAGACATCATGCTCATCGCACGCTGGCAGATCGACGCCCGTTTCGGGCACAAGCAAAAAGTCATTGATTCAATTGCGCAATGGTCACGCGAAATTGCACCGCAGGTCGGCCTCTTGAAGGGCCGGATGCTGAGCGGCTCAATCGGCGTCCTGGAGGCGACGGTCGAGCACAATTGGGAGGTTGAGGACCTCGCCGAACTTGAGCGCGCGTGGGCGAAGCTCGGGACCGTCGAGGCCCACAAGCAGTGGAGCAAGGACCTCGAACCAAGCGCCGTTTCGGGAACCGCGCGCTGGAGCGTTTTTCGCGTGATCTGACGCAGGGCTGAACCGTGCTGCTGAGGCGCGGTTCAGCTCTTCGAGCGTTGACGCCAATATACGAACGAAGGTGCTCTTGACCTGTTCGATCCGCGCGATTTCCGCCTTGGGTCCGATTGGTAAAGTTCTAAATTGGCAGCGACTTCCGCCTTGTATACCACAATTAGCCGTGCCCCTATCGTCGCAAGCTATCGATGGCAATCCCCACTATTGGCCCAAGGCGCCCAATCGGAAAAGTAGATAGGGAGGAGCGAAATGAGCGTTCCGAGTGGAGGGTTGGCACCGGGCAGCAACAGCAGCTCATCCTCCAAAAGCAGGCACTCTTCGAAATCGCCGCAATGGGCCGCTTTCGGCCTGCAGCACGTATTCATCCACGATCAAATTTGAAGTCAACGGCGGCGATGGCCAAAGCGTTCACCGTCTTGTTTCCTCGATAATCGCAGTCCACGCCCCGGCTGCCAAAGCGCAGCATGGGGAAGGCACCGAAACCGTCTCCCATAGCGGGGCACTCTGACCCGCGGATGGAGTCAGCGGAGGCTCATAAACGGGCCCAACCTCAGAATTTGCGAAAGGTGGTG
>JBAUNL010000868.1:0-2895 GCA_049579205.1 Rhodomicrobium sp.
TGGTCTCAAGCCAATTGACGGCTTGATGAGGAAGAAAAAATATGAAACGGGTTTCAGCAATCGAGCCGCCGCTAATGGCCGGCACCTATCAATTCCGTCGCGCAGCCCATCATTGCGCGCCGTCAACCTGTCACCCCAATGAGCATCATCCAAGACTTCGCCTAGGATGATTTCGGAGCAGAGACCAGAGTTCAATGCTCCGGAGATGAGGGCCGCTTAGGCCGCTTAGGGCCCTGAACGGCATTATGAAGGTATTTCAGACACTTCCGCTGTTGAAGGGGTAAGCGGCCGTGAGATTCCGAGACTTCCAAGACCGGGTTTGGACCCACAGCTGACTCAAAAGCCCTTCCGGCGCAAAGATCGGGGTCGGCGCGGAAATTCACGGGTTGCAATCGCATATCGCGGTGTTGGATGCGAGTGGCCTGAATTTTTGACGTCAACAAGGCGTCGCGGCGGTTCGCTGTTGAGGATGGGTCTATCGATCCCAGAACCTATGTTGGCGCTGCTCCCCGCGGCAGCTCGAGAAAATGGTTGGAATTTACGACAGTTTCTAGAAAAGTTTTTGCGCTTTAGAAGCGATCGGGAAATGCCTCTGCAGATATTTTAAGTCCTCCATAAGCTGCACGAGGGTCCCAGATTCCGTGATGCAGAGGCCGGGTAGGGATGTCAGCCAGGGTAAACGGTTCGCATGGGGGATCGCGGTCGCCACTGCCTTGGTTGTCGTTGCTGTTACGGCGCTCCTGACCGCCTCTATCGTTAATATAAGACAGGGCGCCCTCCATGAGGCCCGGTTGCGTGCATCTTATCTGTCTGCGGGGCTTGTGGAAGATGTGGAAGGGGCTCTCGACACCGCCGCTGTTGCCTCGGTAAAAAAATGATGGAAATTATTCTCGAAACCGGCAGGCGAAATCACTTCTTTTCGCTCGGCGTGCCGACGGTGTTCCGGCACTTGTGGCAGGAGGGGTCCGCGCGGATCGCGGATTGCCAATCGCGAGTTTGGGAATTTCGAATAGCGCTAACTGATACGAGCCTTTGTAGATGCCAGCTCGCTCTAAAGCGCTCGCATGCACGAACACGTCCTTGCTGCCATCGTCAGGCTCGATGAAGCCATAGCCCTTCGCGGTGTTGTAGAATCTTACGGTCCCCGTTGGCATGGGAGAGTTCCTCAGGTCCGCTCGTTCATAAGAGTTGGCTCACGACCGCTCGGGCGTCGCCGAATTGAAGGAAGCGCTTCAGAGCTATCATCTTCTTCGTATTCGCGCTCCGATCTGTTGTTCGTAGCGGGCCGAGTCTAACGGTTTTCCATCCGGATAGTTAGAAAAAACACCTTGTGGATGGCTTTCATACGGCTTTTGCTTCTGCCTTCCCCGCCGCCACCGCCGCATGTAAGCCGAGTGAAGAGTACCGCCTTTCCTTCGCCCCCTAATCCTTCAAGCGGCATCCTGTTCAAATTGAGCTTTGCTTCATAGGCCTTGAACTTGACCCGCCAGCAAACGATACCAAGACAGGGCGAGTGCAGGTAGGGAGAATTTAATGACCGCTCAAGCAGAGGCAGCGCCACGGCCTTACAAGATGCAGGGCGGAAGCCTCCTCGCCCCGCGTGCTGCGGACTATGCGGCGCTGATGCCGGGGAGGGCTGCATGAGCGCGGGCAGCGCTGAGAAGATACCGGCCAAGCCGCAGGTCCTGCTCGGGCATCATCTGAAGCAGCTCAAGCTGCCAACCTTCCTCGCCGAATACGACAAACTCGCCCGCGAATGTGCCCGGAACGGTATCGATCATACCCGCTACGTGCTCAGGCTTGCCGAGTTGGAGCTCATCGAGCGTGAGCGGCGGATGGTGGAACGGCGCATCCGGGCGGCGCGCTTCCCCGCGGTGAAGAGCCTCGACAGCTTCGATTTCATGGCGATCCCGGCGCTCAACAAAATGCTCGTCCTGGAGCTTGCCCGTGGCGAGTATATTTTGCGCCGGGAGAACATTATCGCACTCGGACCAAGCGGCACCGGCAAGAACCATGTCGCGCTGGCTCTCGGCCTTTGTGCTTGTCAGAGGGGCGTGGCGGTTGGGTTCACCACAGCGGCAGGCCTTGTTCACCAGCTGATGGAAGCGCTCCGGCGAACGGCCGGCACGAACCAGTTCGACCATCCGCTGCCGGAACTCAGGCGGATATGGAGGGCGTTTCTTCGACATGGTGGACTCCTGGAACACAAATGTCCGGGTGTCCACGAAAGCGGGGGAACTTCATCTCGTAAATCGTCGTGAAGTTTCACGAGGAGGCATAGTCGTTTGTAAAACATGCCGCCGACTCAAATGCCTTAGTCGCTGGAGGCTTTCGACACCTCCATCGCATGGTCGAGCGTGTCTGATAGAATAGCGTTCCGGCCTGCCGTCTGCAGCGCTAAGGTCTAACCTTGCTCCTCGCGTTTGCGCTTGCGCGTCGCCGCGCCTTTGGCGGCAGCCTCTTTGCGGTTGCGTTGCGGATGAACGCCGAGATCATGCCACGACGTCTCAGAGAGGTCGACATTGTAATGCTTTGCAGCCTTCTCGATGTTCGCGAAGGCCAAAGCACGATCGCTATCCGAGACAGCGATGACTTGATCAAATCGCGCGACGGCGTTGCGCACGTGCTGTGCATCGGTCAGCGGCTCTTTACGCTGCTTTGCGCGCGCCAATCCGGCAACGCTCCCCTTCCAAATGTGAATAATCCTTTGCCGTCGCACCAGCCGGTCGTCCTTTGCGGGGTGCAAGGATATCACCGTGCGGGCGCTAGACACGAGCAACCCCCAGATCCCGAATTTGTTCGGAAAGACGTAACTTGTTAGAGTTGAAGGCATGTCCTCGGTTCGGCCCAAGCAAAACGCATCCTTCGATATTCTGCGCTGAGGTTGCCTTGCGT
>JBAUNL010000869.1:0-2752 GCA_049579205.1 Rhodomicrobium sp.
ACCTAGAAAGTCATACGGTTGGAGCGGCACTAATCAGCCTATGTGTTTATCTGCTTTAGGGCCAGTAAGCACATAGTAAGCACTGACGGGCAACTTTTGAGCCCGCAAGCCGGCTTAGAAGGATCCCAAGTTGAGGTCTTTCCGAAAGGGGCCAATTTGTCCTTTATAATCGCCTTGGGCTTCTTGCCCCCGTTCCCGGATTCTTACCATGGCCGGTTTCAGGGTAAAGCATTAGCCAGTAGTGATTGCGCGTGGCCAAATGCGCCGCTTCTTCGATAGGGGAGTCACCTGCGATAGTCTGCGCTGGCTTGCCGTAAGCGCGATCCAAGTGCGCATTGCACGCCTTGGGCGCAACTTCCGGATTATTGCCCCGCATCAAAGCAGCTAGTTTCTCAATAGCCTCTTCGCCATAGAGTTGAGCAGCCGCCTTGATTCCCGCCGTCGCCTTGTTTGGCACGCCGGGTTTTCTTCCGGCGCGAGGATCTCCGGGCTTGAAACGTCCCTTTGTCACGGCCCGGTTCAACGTCAGGGAGATATTCGGTGCTGTCTCTGCTCAACGCTTCTAAGTGCGCGATCAGTCAGTCAAAGCGTATATCGATTTTGGTTAACTCTACGCTAGCGGTGAATGCTCACACGATTGCAAATCGCGCGCCTTTAGTCAGTCAAACATCGGATGATCCGGGCGGCTTGGCGGTCAATAGCCAGCGCAAACTTATTTTTGCCTCCTCTGGGTATTCTTTAGACAGAAAATCTCCGACCGGTATGCTCGATGTGCCGTTATATTCCGTATGGCCATCAGCGTTATGAACAGCCCATGTATGCTCGACAAAGGGGTCGGTGCCATCATCCGGCACGACAAGCATATACCACTCTTCTTTGTTGCCGATTGTGCCACTTGCGCGACTGTAAAAGACGGTTCCATCCATCAGTTGCTGCTCCGGGCTTGAATCCTTGGGTGCCGGTTGGCGTCGGTTCCCCAATCGTTTTCGGAAAACCTCAAACTGGCGGCGCTTTAGTTTTCGCGGATCATGCTCTCGCGTTCATTTTTTAGGCTTAAAATATAGGCAATGACGTTATTCCTATCTCTTTCGGATAGCACGAAATTGGGCATATTTTCATGAACCGAATGAAGAAATGCAGCCAGGCTCATCCCTGTTACGCCTGACATATTCGCGATAGCGTCAAAACTAGGCGCGAGGGGATTTGGCGAATGCTTATCTCCCTGTCGAATCGCATGACATTGGGCGCAAACTTTCTGAGCGTGCTTTAAGCCACTGGTCTCATCTCCAGCTTCCTGAGCGCGAGCCGGGCAAAATGCGCTAGTGGTTGCAAACACCACGCTGAGTGCGATAATTCGAGTCCACATGCCCTTTCCTTCCATGCCGCTCGCCCGGCGGCAGTTTGTTCCAGCTCTTGTTTCCTCCATACGCCACAAACTTACGTCGATGACGTTGATGCAAGTCAAGATGGACAAAGCGGCGCTATAGTGGCCAGGAAATTAACTCCTAAGCAGGAGAAGTTCTGCCTACTGTACATTGAGCTTGGCGATGCTTCGAGACCGTCATACTCCTGTAATAATAACATAAGGCCCTCTTTCCTTGTCAGTGAGGGTCGAAAGGAGAAGGTCACGTTTGCAGCATATGTAGGCGGCGACACCTTTGGAACCGGACTCGGTCGAATCTCATAACCCTAAAGCCATTTTTCTTAATTCATCGCGCATGCGAAGGCACCCCATTAAAATGAGCTCCGGAAAGCCAGACAAATGGGAGACCGGATTCAGAAGCCGAAGAGTGAGGAGAATGGTGAAAATCCCCGGCTTCGCCAGACCGCGCCGGCAGCATGCGGTCTGGACCGGGAGAATAAGGAGCTGGTTCTCCTTTTCTGTCCGTGCGATCGCTTCCTTTCGCCAGCCACATCCGCCCGGGTCATGATTGCGCTTCGGAAGGTGGTGCCGCCCTGCGGTTCGCCGCTCATGAACACGATAAAATCGGTGTCCTTGCCGGTCTCGCCGCTTGTTTCTTCATCGGAGATGATCAGCGAGGACCCGGGCAGCAGCGCCCCAGAAATGCGCTCAAGCGCTTCCTGCGGGCAGACTAGCCGTTGCATTGCTTTTTGAGCCCCGGTGACGTCCGCCGGCTTTGCCTCACGGTGCTTCTTCTTCTCGCGCTTCGTTTTGGAGTAAGGCTCGATGGCGGTCGCGTTCTTGTACCTGGACAGGACATTCCAGCGCATGCGCCTAGGCGTGGGGGTGTAATCCAGGGCGGTGAAAACAAAAGTGCCGATCATTTTATCAGGATCGCGAATGGTCACGGGGCTTTCGAACACAGGTTCCCTGCCTCTGCGGATATAAAGACGCTGTGTCTTGCGGCCGATAAAGATTGAAATGGGCCAGGCATTCTCTCTGGCTATTTCTGCCGCCTCGGCAGCCTCGCTCGACAGGGCCGCGGCAACCTTTGCCTCTTCTTCGGCTTGTGCCGTAGCGTCTATTTTAGCCTGTGCTTGCGTCTTGGCGCACCGGCGGCGATTAAGGCCTTGATTGCATGCTTCATTTCACAAATCTCCCATTTTGTAAGCTGCCGGAGATTGTAGCGGTGCCGTGGTCTTTATGCTTGATGCTGGCTAATGCCTTACTCGCCGCTTGACACAGCGTCGCCGCTCCACTTGCGGCGATGGAGCGAGTTTGCTGGATCCCACAATCTCGCGACTTATGTCTTTTGCAGGCAGAATTTATGGGTGCGTGGCCCCGCGAACC
>JBAUNL010000870.1:0-2781 GCA_049579205.1 Rhodomicrobium sp.
AACTCAAAAAATACTCAGGGTAGCGATAATAGGCAAAGAGTGTAAGTCCGCTTCCGCAAATGAGGAATAATATAAGTATTGACGCGATATCGCGTTGAGAAGGGAGCCTCCGAAGATCCCCGCGCCAACTCTGATCGCTCTGCATGAAGAGAATTGCGGTCAAGCCTGCGAAGACAAAAGGCAATATGATGAAAAGCGGGATATGCCGCTCGTAAACAAGGTAGTAGAGAAGTAGAGGCCCCCCTGCGTAGAGGAAAAGCATCTCGCCAACAGTCCTTATTCCCCTCGCTTTTGCCTGCAATCCAACCTCCTGCTTTCTGTCCATTATGAACGCTATTTACCGGCGCACATATTCAACCCGGCTCATCAAGTCCGGGTTATGCGTAAGAAGACGCCGATTTAGCGCCCTTCAATTAGCTTTGATGAATGTGCCATCCCGAAGCTCGCGGGCGGCCTGTTGCAACTCCGCCTGCGTGTTCATAACGATGGGCCCATACCATGCCACCGGCTCTTTCAATGGCTTGCCAGAGACCAGCAGAAACCGGATGCCCTCTTCTCCCGCCTGGACTGTAACCTCGTCTCCACTGTCGAATAGGACCAGCGAGCGATTGCCCGTGCGTTCGCGGACAAGAGTTTCGGTGCCATCGATTTGCTTTTCTGTCAGAACGCCGAAGGGGTGCGAGGCTGATGCGAACGAGCCTGAACCCTCGAATACATAGGCGAAAGCGTGGCGTTCAGTCTCGACCTTCAGAGTCTTCCGCAGCCCTGACGGGACCGAAATATCAAGATAACGAGGGTCTGCCGCAACGCCTTCGATTGGTCCGCGTTTGCCCCAAAAATCACCGCATACGACACGGACGCGCGTTCCGTCATCGTCCACGATTTCCGGGATCTCCCCGGCCTTCACATCCTGATAACGCGGTGCGGTCATCTTTAGCAATGACGGCAAGTTGGCCCAAAGCTGAAAGCCATGCATGCGGCCCCGGCGGTCGCCCTCAGGCATTTCCTGATGAAGAATTCCGCTCCCGGCCGTCATCCACTGGACGTCGCCTGCACCAAGCGCCCCCGCATTACCCAAGCTGTCGCGGTGCTCAACCGTGCCCGCGAGCACATAGGTAATGGTCTCGATGCCCCGATGAGGATGCCAGGGAAATCCCGCGCGATAATCTTCTGGGTTTTCGTTGCGGAAGTCATCCAGCAGAAGGAATGGGTCGAAGTCGGTAGTTTCCCCAAATCCAAAGGCGCGCCGCAATCTTACCCCGGCTCCCTCTATCGTGGGTTTCGACTGCACGATGCTCTTCACGGGTCGTATCGACATCATGGCCTCCGTCTTCGTCAGAGGCGATATAAGTATTTGCCCTCGTTAATCCAGCAGAAGGCCTTTCCTACTGGCAAAGTCTCAGGCTGGGCGCCCGCTACGGGCGCTGCGCCGACGACGGTTTTCCACCCAATGCAGACGATTGTCTCGATTTCCTCAACAGGTCCGCTTTGTGTCCGTTGCGGTCCAGCTTGGTCCCGTCAAGGAGCCTGCCATGCCGAAGCGACGAGGCCTCGCCTTGCCCCACAAGCGACATTGAACGGCCTCGCGTGCAGAGCTATCATGTAAGCGCTTTGATCGTGGCTCCGGGAGCGAATCGAGGGCCCGGTAATGAATAATTGGTGTGTCGCAAGGGGTATTCAAAATCGTTCTTAACGGGGGCTCTGAATGAAAGCTTTTTTTCGAGCGTTTGTGATGTCTGTCTCGTTACTTATGGCTGGTACCGGCATTGTTGCTGGGTGCGAGTACGTTGATCCGCGTGACGACGCTGAGGGTTACTTCGACTGGTGCCGCCGATGTATACGCGGTACACCGCGTTTTAGCGGTGGACTTTACTATTGTACACCCCCGGACGGTCCCGTATGTCCGCAGGTGCCAAGCATTCCTGCTCACGTCCACTGCACGACGACAACAGATAATAAAGGGTGCCAAACCTTTGAGAATTGCCAGCCTGACTGTTTTTATAGCTTTGCAAGCAAAACTCAAGGCGATTTAACTGTCAAATGGGCTCCAGAGTCAACCTGTAGCCGTTGGCCACATGTTCACGCCGGCAAGCGCGTGCCAGAAGCCGATGAGGGTTGGATCTTTGCGTACCCCTCACGTGCCGGCGACTACACTGTTAAGCCTAGAGCGCCAAGGACGGGTATCGAGGATGCAAACTGAGAGTTACTCAAAGTCGAGGCGTTATCGGAACTCTAATTCGTTTCCTCAAAGGTCGAAGGTACTCAATGCATGGTTTTCGATTGGACCTTGTGCACGGACACGGAGGCAAACCGATAAAATGACCCGAATTAGTTTTACTATGAGATTGCAGCTAGCAGCGCTAGTGATCAGTTTTTCAGCAATTTCACATGCTAGGGCCGAGACCGATGACAGTGTCTTGCGCGGTCGTATCCGCGAATTGCGCGATGCGGTTCAGCGCTGCCAAACGAAGATAGCGGATAAAAAACTCGAAAAATGTGAAGTACGAACGAGATGGAACAATCAGGTGGTATCGATGAGCGAAGCGTTAGATATCGCTAATGAGCTGGAACCCAGGGAGGGCAATTGGGAAAAGGATTACACGATTGCCATCGAAAACATGTCGTGCCGAACCCTATACCGTTGTGTCCCGCGTGGGACTGATACCGTATCCGGTTGATTAGTTCGCCTCGTTTGGCTTTGGCCACCAATGGAAGAGCGTGCTAGCCCGGATCGCATCGCGCTGCTCGATCAGGGCGACGCAGCGCTGGCTGACAACCCTT
>JBAUNL010000871.1:0-10986 GCA_049579205.1 Rhodomicrobium sp.
GCGGTGTGATGATTATCACTAAAAGGCAGAAATTCTCTGAATTACTGGCGTGCTCAATCGTGACCGGTCGAGACGCCGAAGCTGGTCCTGTCAGCCTGCGACCTAACTCAGCCCACATCACTGCGCGGTGCTTTCGCTAGCTACTGCCCAAGCAGCCCCTCAATAAAATCCAGCTCGGCCGCTAGCCTCTCAGCAATTCCCCTCAGGCGTTCGCTCAAAGCCTTCTCGCCTGTCCGGCGTGCAGCGGCAGCGGCCTCTTGTATGACGGTGCGGGCGGTTATGAGGTTTCTTTTGATGGAAATCAGTTCGGGCTTCGAGACTGGCGGCATGGCGGCGTCCAACGGGCACTTGTGGATATTTTGCACTTTGATGTGCCTATTGGTCACATGCTTTACCAACGGCCCCGCGCCTGGACAAGGCGCATTTGCACTTTCCCACCGCGGCTGCAATGGTTTCCACGTGCTCACCGCAACCCAATCAAAGATGGCCCGCGCCGCACTCGGCTGGACTGTGCGCGCACTAGCGCTTCGCGCCGGGGTGAGCAAGACCACGGTTGTCAGGTTCGAAAACGGGCTTGTGGATCCCATACCGGCGACATTGAGAGCAATCCGGCAAACGTTCGAAGCGGCTGGCGTGGAATTCACGAATGGAGAGGCGCCAGGCGTAAAACTGAGGCGCACGCTCTGATCTCCTTGCGCGGGAACTTACGGAGAAGCCATGCCTGATCCAATAGCTCTGATAATCAGTACATATCCCAGCGCCGAAGCTTTCCTGGCACTCGCCACACAGGCATCCCACTCGGCAAACGTTACCGCGAAGCGCCCAACCGCAAAAGGCTTCGGGATCGTTACGCGGTGCTGCGGACCTTCGCTGGTATAAGGCTCTGGTTCGTTGTTAGGTGATCCCATTAAAAAAGTGCCCGAAGGCACAATCACCATCTGGGGACATTCCGCGCAATCCTTGAAGCTCTCTCAGCCAAGCAAGAAGGGCTAGCACTAGTGAGATTGCGGAGCGGATGGCTCCTAGCTTGCTTACAAAACCGATTAGACGTGCTAATGGGGAACCTACCTCTGCTAGAGGAAGGGCTTAAGCAGGTGTATTTGTTACCAAGGGGCTTAGTTTGGGATTCCAAAACTCGCTCCTATCGCGAGAGCCTTTTTTGGATATGGTTCAGGGCCATCGATTCGATTGGATGGGCACTCTACGCGAGCAGGCCAGGTAACGTTAATTTTGTGCTCCTATGGTTCACTCTGATTTGGCGCTTCTGCGCTGTACCCTCAAAGATTGCGGATATTCAGCCGGATAAAGTTCTTAGGCCGGTAGAGGCTGCAAGACTTGGTGACGACATGGGCATTTGAAGCTATAGCTCGTTAGGGCGAGCGCATCGTCAGCTTAACAAAGCAGCGGGGAACCTTAATAATGCCCCTTGATAGAGAAGAAGGTGGCCACGCCTTTGATTTCATAAATGGCGCTTGTGCCAAGTGCGGCATGACACGCAAACACTACCAGGACAATGGAAAACCTCCTTGTAAAGAAAAACCGCGGGAAAATGAGCCACGCGAAGCTATAGCCATAGACGAATGACGCGCGGCCTAAGCGCCTCGGCAGCCTCCAAATTAAAGCCGTTCGATCACCTCATTGCTCCCCATTGCCCACAAGCACGAAGGGCGCCCAGATGCTCGGATGATCCCAGCCATTGCCTTGCCTGATAAGCGCGGAGATGGAGCGGCGCAACGCCTCTGCGCGGCCGATCTTCGGTTCGGCCTTCATCGCCTTTATGGCGCCCGTCGTGATCGCCACAGCGGCATCAGAATTCACCTCCCAATGCGAAACCAGCAGCGAACGCGCACCCGCATAGAAAAAAGCGCGCGCGAGACCTGAAAGCGCCTCGGCGCCCTCGCTCGACCCTGCCGCCGTATTGCAGGCGGACATGACCACCCAATCGGCGTTTAGGTTCAATTGCGCAACCTCGGACGCGGCGAGAAGGCCATTATCCTCCTCGCTCGTTTTACCCTCCTCCGGCGGCGTCAGCAGCAGCGCGGGCTCGGCCTTGTTCGTGGCGAAGAGCGCGGTCTGACCCGCGAGCAAACCATGCGTCGCAAAATGGAGCACGCGCGCTCGGGCAAGCTCACCGCTTTTTGAAAGCTCCTTCACCTGGGTTACGGTGGCGCGTCCGCCAATATAGACCGCTTGGTCGAGCCGCGCGTCGGCCACGCCAAGCGTTCTAGCAACCTCGCAGAGCTCATAAGCGGTTTCTGGCAGAGGCGGCTGATGCCGCAGCCCCTCCACATTGAATTGACCGTCGCGGAAAATGGAGGCGAGCCCCGCGGAACGGCTTGCCACGTATTTCCGTTCCTTGGCTGGAGGAGATTTCACGCACGCTTGCGCGGCCCAGGCGCGTTTGTCGCTGCCATCCCGGCCATCGAGCAGGGGATTGCCAAAGCCGATGAACGGCTCCTGTGCCGTGCTGCCACTCGCATTGCGCAGTGCTTTAAGGCTTCCTACCGAAGGCAGAATGGTGATGGCCTGGCGCTGGCCAAGCCAGCGGGCCTTTTGATAAGCCTCAAACCGGGATAGTTTCTCATCTGGCTTTTCCGTGACGAGCACCTCGAAGGGAAGCTGCGTCAGTGCGCCTGAAGGTACAATCAGCAGCGCCTTATCCTTGATGAGGTCTTCGATGCTGCCGAACAGATCGCGATAAAGAGCATACGCGGCGGCTGCATCGAAGGGCGGCAGATCGTCCTCGGACACTTCCGTGTTCAAAAGGCTTTTGCAGATTTCGCGGCTCACTTCTCCCTCGCGCCAACTGGTGCGGTCGAGACCGCAGCGCAGCGCCGTCACGCGTTTTCGCAGGGCGCGCGTGCCAAAGGGAATACTTGCCCAGCGCGCCTCCTTCTTGCTGAGGGCGAAGACAATCGTCTCCTCGGGAACTTTGCCAATTTGCCAAAGATCAAGAAACAGAACGAGGGCTTGGCCATCGCCAAGCAAGGCTTGCGCTCCTGCAAGCGGAAGCGGCTTCGGATTTGCGAGCTCCGCATAATCGGGGAAGTCTTGGCGCAATCGCGCTTCCTTTCCAGTGAGCTTCGCCTCGATGTCGGCGATGGCAGCGCGAGCGGCCTCAGCGGCCTTGGCGTCTGCCTTTCCCGCTGCCTCATCAAGGCTGCGATAGGCTCTCTCGCGGGCACCTAGAAGGTCCTGCTGGTCGCGCACAAGCTTCGCAAGCTGCTCATCTTCCTTGGCGAAGCGGGCAGCCATGGAAGAGAGCGCATAGGACGCCTCGTTTTGCAGCGCCCATTGCGCGAGATCAAAGGCTTCAGCCTGGTTTGCTGCATTGGATGCACCGGCCCGGTAAAGTGCCCGGGCATAGGCTCTCAAATTGCCTGTATTTTGCGCAAGAACCGCCCTGCCGAAGCCGCCGCGCCCCAATCCGGCCGCGCCATGGGTGCCCGTCATGATCGGCTTGGCGCGAGCATGGAGAGCCACGGCGGCGGCCCATTCGTCCCGATCCTCAAGCAGCGCCGCCAGGTTGTTGAGGTGAAGGGCCACGTCGGGATGATCGGGGCCATAGCTTTTCTGGTCGATGGCAACCGCGCGGCGAAATAGCGGCTCAGCCTCCGCCAGCCGGTTGGTGTCCTTGAGCAACCATGCGAGGTTGTTGAGGCTTGTTGCCACATTAGGATGCTCGGTACCAATGGACTTCTCGAATATTGTGATGGCGCGGCGGATCAAGGGCTCGGCCTCGGAAAGCCGGTTGGTGGCCTGCAGCAGCTGCGCCAGATTGTTGAGGTCTCTGGCCACCTCGGGATGATCGGGGCCGAAGCTTCTCTCGTCGATGGCAAGCGCGCGGCGCATCAAAGGCTCGGCCTCGGAACGCCGGTTGGTGGCCTGCAGCAGTTGCGCCACATTGTTGAGGTCTCTGCCCACGTTGGGGTGACCCGACCCGAAGCGCGCCTCGTCGACCTTGAGCGCGCGGCGCATCAAGGGCTCGGCCTCGGCCAGCCGGTTGGTTTCTTTCAGCAGCAGCGCCAGATCGCTGAGGCTTGTTGCCACATTAGGATGCTCGGTACCAATGGACTTTTCCAATATTGCGATAACGCGGCGCATCAAGGGCTCGGCCTCGGAAAGCCGGTTGGTATCTGCGAGCAGCTGCGCCAGATTGTGGAGGGCTGTGGCCACATTGGGATGATCGGGGCCGAAGCGCGCCTCGTCGATCTTGAGCGCGCGGCGCATCAAGGGCTCGGCCTCGGAAAGCCGGTTGGTGGCCAGCAGCAGCGCCGCCAAATTGTTGAGGGCTGTGGCGTATTCAGGGGCATTCTCGCCATAGCGCGCCTTGGTGCCCGCTGCATATTGCTCAGCCAGCGGCAGCGCATCGCCATAATTACCAGCCTGATAAAGGGCAGTGCTGCGACCGTTAAGAGCGTTCAGCTCGGCATCGCTGAGGGTTTGGCCGTGCGGCGGCGCTCGAACCGCGGCAATCGCAAACAATACGAACAGAAAAAATAATCCCCAGCCCCGCAACCACATCGCTCGCCTCAATCTAATTTGAAAAATCAGGTCAATGGGACCACCACGGTTCTTGTAACGCAAGGCCAAAGTTTTGCCAGTATGTGCGGAAGCGGTACGCGATAGTTGGGAGCCCGCTGCAGGATTTGCCCCCTCATGCGGCCGGCGGCCTTTTTCGTGTGTGGGCGAAAGTTGTTTGCAACGTGAGGACGGTTGAGGAGCAAGAGGCCTGGGGTTACGTTTCGATCGTCTTCATTATGCCCGGAAGACCGGAAAAACCGCCGTTAATCCCTCGGCGGTCTTTTTGTGCCTGGCTGCTGCTTGCTGATTAATAGGCCGGGGAGTACATTTGACGCCTTCTCACCATGAAGACGGAAAGGCCGCCGTTTAGGCCCCCCCATGCATACGGCGGTCTTTTCGTGTGTGGACGAAAGCCATCCTGCGACGTGAAGGCGGTTGAGGATCGGCCGGTCAGGACGTATGTTTTTTATTGTCTTCCCTTGTCCCTTGGGGAGGCCGGAAGGACCGCCGTCCCCCCCCCCCCTTTTACAGCCCGGCGGTTCTTTTCGTGTCAGGCGCTCGCCACCACCTTGAGCCCGGCACCTTTTAAAGCGATGCCTGCATAATAGCCGCGCCGGGACTTCTCGACATATCTGACGTTGAGATCGCCCTTCATCAGCGTGCCGAACTTGGTCAAGGATACTGCTTCAATAGCTTGGCCTTTGCACCATTCCACATAGGCCGAATAGCACTCATTACAGCGGATGAGGCTGTCAGAGCGGACGGTGGTTCGGGAATGGTGCCACTCCCGCACATCTCCAGGTCCCGCAAGTACCGCCTTCTTGATCTGCTTTGCCTTTTTCGGCTTCGCGGGAGTTGGGGCAGGCACGGTAAGTCCCGCTATTTCGACAGCGGGAGTTTGCAAAGCGCCAGTATCAACCTTGACCGGCTTCTTCTCCGAATTCGGAGACTGTTGCTTTTCTGACACAATGCCGCCACGCATCGCAGCCACCATGCCGATCGGGCCAATCAGGGCCAAAAGCTCGATGCCAAAGGCGAATGCGATCGGGCGCCACTCTGCAATCTCTTCGCTGGCATTGCTGCCCACGGAGATGAAGGCGCCGATGAGCCGGGCGGCCTTTGTAGCGGTTGCGTCGGCATGAACAGGCACAGGACCTAAATCCGTGAGCTGCCTTTCGAGAATGGCGATACTGCCGTCCAGCTTTTCAGCACGTTCCGTAAGCGCCCTCTGAGCCAGCACTTCAGTCAACCTGCCAGCCTCAGCCGCAGCTTCGTCCATGCGCTTCCGGCAGTTTGGCCCTATCTTTCCACACTCCAAGTCTTTCGCCCGCGTAGCCTCGTCTGCGGCCCGCTGGGCGGCAGTTGCACTTGCGGTACTTGTGAAGGTGAAGGGCGGGACTTGGCTGCGGGACTTGCGCAGCTCGGCCAGGCGGGAGTTAAGTGCCGCAGCTGTGGCGATAGTGCCGCGATTAAGTCCCGTGGCTGCTTCGCGGACGTGCGTGGCGGCATCGAGGGCGTTGAAGAGATTGAGCCCAAATAAGACGATGGCCAGAAGCCAGCAAGCCAGTTTGAGCGTTACAGCGCTCAGGTTTTGAATGCCAAAGGGCATTGCAGCCATGGCAATCACGCTCACGCCCTGGAACACGGCCGTTGTGGCTTCCGCGCTGTCGATCGCGCCATGATTGCTGAGGGCAAGAATGTGCGGGAGTACGTTGGCGACGGCACTTGGCGCGATGCAAAGTCCCGCAAGCGAAGCTGCTCTCAAGTCCCGCGCTTTCACTGAAGTCCCGCTTCACCGCATCAGTATTATTAGCTAATTACGCAATTACGTAATTGACTTAGAACGTAAGTCAGTTTAGCTATATCCATGTAATTTCGCAATAAAGGATTACCGGCATGCGGATCATCGCGCTGGCACAGCAAAAGGGCGGCGTGGGCAAATCAACCGCAGCCATCAATCTCGCATGCCGGGCCCATGCCGAGGGCGAGAAGGCTGTTCTTATCGACATGGACACCGAACAAGGTTCGAGCCTGAAATGGGGCCAGCGCCGCAAAGGCCAGCCGCCGAAAGTGATTACGGCTGATGCGTCCAACCTCCCGTCGACACTCGCCAAGCTTCGCCAGGAAGGCTACACGTGGGCATTCGTGGATTTGCCCGGCCGGAATGCTCCCGCGGCGAATGCCGGGCTGGCGGCTGCAGACTTCGCGTTGGTGCCCTGCCGGCCGGTATCCCTCGACGTGGAAGCAAGCGTTGCCACAGTGCAGAGCGCGGTTAGAGCGAAGAAGCCTTATGCCTATCTGCTCTCGATCGTGCTCGCGCATCTCGACAAGCAGCGGGCCCGACGCTTTGCCGAAGAGCTGAAAGAGGCTGGGCAAAGCGTCTGCCCGGTCATGATCGTGCAGCGCGTTATCGTCTCAGACACCATCGCAGATGGCCTCTGCACATGCGAGGCGGATGCCAAAGGGGAAAGCGCCAAGGAGTTCGCGCAACTCTTTTCGTGGCTGAAGGAGCAGCTGGCATGATCAAAGCACCGAAGAAGACAATGGGGGCGGATGTAGCGGCGGCGCTGAGCGGTATGGGCGCTGCGAAAGAGACGCTGCGAGCGCCCACACGCGGCCGGCCGGACAGGCCCTACGTTAGCCAGACATTCTTTGTGCCCCGTGAGACGCATGGGCGCCTAAAGGAGCTTGCTGCCAAGCGCAACATCTCCGTGCAGATGCTGCTCGCAGAAGCCGTCGACGCTTGGCTTGCTGAGCAGGGGGAACCGCCGTTCTTTCCGGCAGGATGGAAGGGGTGGAAAGTGTGATCGCGCGGTTGTGCGGATTGGACAGGAGACAATCAGGGTGTACGACGTTGCATCCACCGAACTATGACAGTGCAAACCCGATCGGAGCAATAAGGCTAGTATTTTATGATACTACGGGCAACCTCTTCCAGCTTTGCCTGCCGCTGACGAATAGTATCTTCAGTCCAGTCATTATAATTAGTAAGCTCAGCTGTGATTGGAAATGTATTACTGTGCTTGACCCCGAATATGATCTCTCTTTTTTTGTGAAAGTCGTAGTTATTCGCGCGGGGGTTTGCCGAAGCTGACAAGATGGCGAGATTACCTAGCATGTTGCTTAGTTGTTTCCTCTTCACTTCATTCGGAAATCTCTGCAACCACACGCTTTTCGGCGATGGTTTTTGTGGCAGCACATGTTCGACTGTCACCCGCTTTGGAAAATGGACCTTCATCTGTTTGTCACACATAGCTGCATTCAGACGCAGCAGTAAGGGCTTTAGGAAGCGCGCATTTGCATCAATCGGGTTTCCCACGCGCTCTTTGATGCGCCGCTTCTCATCTTCAGTGAGATATAGCGGACTGTTAGGTTCTGTCAGGACTTTGTCGGAGACGATGCTTTCAACTATGCGGTGAAACCTTTTTGAATAGGTGCTTTTCACGGCGCCGAGCACCACTAAACCCAGCATGAGAGCATCGAAAGATCTGAAGAAATCAAGAGCCTGTGTGTTTGATGGCCGCTTACTAAGCCATAGGATTGCCGCCAGCTTCCAATCGTCTTTCTCTAGCCCCTGAAGACAATGGATGATGCGGTTTATCTCCCCGGTTGCAGACCCGAAGTCGATTTCGCAGCGATCAAGAGGGCCATAGATTTCCAGAAAGCGCCGAAGTGTAGTCAAAAAGACTTCGGCGGGGGCGGGCTGACGCAGGACCGTTTTTAAAGCGGTTGCGAAGTCCAAAGCACCCCCGCTGGGTAAAGCAAGATAGATAACGGTTTTAAGATAGCTCTGCAGCTGTTCTACGCCGAGTTCGTCTTCGATCTCGTCCCAAATATCCGCAAGGCGAACACTTCCCGCGACGTCCCCTTGAAGGGGGCGCAAAAACTCGCCACGAGCTATATCTAGGTCGTTAAGCGGCATCCCGCGAGCATTCACACTTCTGAAAAAGAGGTAAGCATCTTCAGGTGACGTCGCAGTCACGGCGGACACAAAACACCGGTTGAGCAAGTAGTCTGAAAGACCTTCCAAATAGGAAGCTTGGACGATCCCTATCTCTGCTTTGAGCCGTCTTATGCCGGCGGCCAAGCGCTCAGTTGCCTCCGTATCCCCCTGCAAGTATGCAGGGACCGTTCCGCCGATGCGTCCGATCCAATCGGAGAATTTCTGTCGATCGATTGGGCGAAGGCTGACGCGAGGAAACACCACCGTCTGCCCATTAGCCTTTGTGCAGGTCACATAGTTATGAAGATGCTCTCGACTATTCGCATTGGGTAACATGTCCCGCAGCACTGCGAGGATTGCCGACAAGGCGACGAGGCGCTGCTGTCCATCAATCACCTCAAATGGAGCCGTGCCGTGGGCTTGTGAGAGGATCACCTGTCCGAGGAAGTAAGGCCGCTTCTTCTTTTGGTCGCGCTGATCCAAATAATTTGTGGAGACATCGTCAAGAAGCTGAGCACAATCCTCTTCTTGCCACGAGAAGGGTCTTTGGAAGGGCGGCATGTGAAAAGCATGACCAGGAGCGAGCAGCTCCCCGACGTTCAACGTACGCGATGAAAATTGAAAGGCCATAAAGGTACACCCACTACAAAAATTGCTTTCTTGATTGTTAACGCGGAGAAACTAGTCTCTCAAGCTTCAGGTGCGAAAGTAAGAGGTTTTTTTTATTGGCTGCTAATTCGTGTGGTACAGATTTGGGCTAACGCCTCACGCTGCTCCGGCGCCTCGGGGCGATGCAAGGACGGCCACCACGCTAACCGCGCAGCCCCGTTTGGCGCGCTGCCAGCTGGCAAGATATTGCAAACCACCTATTGATTTCTAAGCATTTTTGCCTTTACGAAAACAGCGATCATGACACCGCTACAACGCGAGGTGCCACGCGCGGCGTGCGGAGATGGGAGCTGGGCGAAATTGATCCTGCGCGCAGCAGAGTGGCCGATAAAATTCAGCGGACCCTCGAAGCCTGTGGCATCCGGTTCGAGAAGAATGGCATCAGGTGGGAAGCCGGGCGCACACATTGCGGCGGCGGGATACCTGAAGCTTAGCTGTAAGCGGAATTTTGAAATTATATAATTGGGGAAGCGGGCCGTACGCGCGGCCCCTCAAAAGGCTGGGTTTAGCCGGAGAAGAGGAACCGTCGACCGGGGTCGCATTTCTATTGGGGCCCCCGGTGCGATCGGCGAGGGCAGCAGCTGCCAGGCAGCGGGGGTTTTGGCAGGCAGGCGGGGCAGCCGCACGCTTTCCGGCAGCCTAAACCTGGCGAGATGACACCGCACCAGGCATAGACAAGCACTCAGCGCACATCCACCGGACGGCCTTCCTGATGTCCGCCTCTGACGCGGGCGTGTGGCCGATAATGCCGGCCCCTGCCTCGAAGTCGTTGGCTAGATTTTGACATCGTCCCGGATCGTGGGCACATCCGGGATTATCGCACTCGCACTTTCCGCCGGCTCGGTCTCCGCACTCATTCGCGATGGCCGAGGTTATAATTTCTTGCTTGCTCATGACGCGCGAGATTGCAACGCTTCCCCGTTATAGGTCAAGCTTTGATTGTCCTCTTTGGGTATACCCTAGCAGGTCATAAAAATCGGACACCCTTTCCGTCTTTTTAGGGTTGACTTTCGTATTTTCGGACACCATTTTCGAAGGGTCTAGAGCTCAATCGGACAAAAGGCACTCCGGCGATGATCAGAAAGCTACCCACTCCAAAGAACGGCGCCCGCAAGTATGGCTATGCGCGCGTCAGTACAGAAGACCAGGACCTCAGCATACAGAATGCCGCCCTCGAAGCCGCTGGCTGCATGACCATCTTCGCGGAGAAGATGTCCGGCACGCGCCGCGATGGCCGCAAAGAGTTGGATGTGCTGCTTGAGTGCGTGCGCGAAGGTGACACTGTAGTTGTAACCCGCATCGATCGCTTGGCCAGGTCAATGAAGGACCTGCAGGACATCGTCCATGAGCTGAAAGAGAAGGGCGTAGCGCTGCGGGCGACCGAGCAGCCGATCGACACAGGCTCGGCGGCAGGTAAGGCCTTTCTCGACATGCTCGGCATCTTTGCTGAGTTCGAGACCAATCTCAGGCGTGAGCGGCAAATGGAAGGCATCGCAAAGGCGAAGGCCGAAGGCATCTACAAAGGGCGGAAGCCGAGCCTTGATGTCGAGAAGATCAAAGCGCTTAAGGCTGGCGGCATGGGTGCGGCGGCGATTGCCAAGAAGCTGAACGTGGCGCGGTCGAGCGTTTACCGCGTGCTTGGTGAGTGAGTTGGTGGCGGTGCGGTTGCGCTTAGCCGCGGCCGCCCTGCTGCTGCGCGGTACCATGATACCACAACAATGTGATATGCTACGTATCATTGGCCTGGCCGCCGCTGAGCCGCGCGGGCCGGACTGCCAATTAAGGGCAAAATTGTAATGCTGAACCAATTCTTGCTCGCGCACATGTACTCCACACGCCACAACAGCAGG
>JBAUNL010000872.1:0-9428 GCA_049579205.1 Rhodomicrobium sp.
GTGCCGAATGGGTTGAGTTCGCGGTAGTTGCTATCGGGGGGGGGGAAACCAACGGGCACGAAGGTGTGGGCCAGCCCCATCTCTTCGCACAACCAAGCCACCCGGAGACCCCGCGCGCCGTGAGGAAAGTCGTGTATATTAATCATGGGCACCCCTCTTAGGTCTGCGGGTCCATTTCGGACGCATGCGCGGAAGATCGACGCGAGGCGGCTAGCCGGCCGCCCAGCCAGACGCAGGGGATGGCCTCAACGGGAATCGAGATTGCGTACCAGCCAGGGCCGAGTTCCGCTCCGCCTATGGTGTGGTAGGCGACCACGCCCGCCAGTCCCGCAACAAGACCGATTCCTGCCAATATCCAGGCATGGCGCATAGGCCGGTTAGGCGCCAGACGGGCAGTAGTGTAGCCGCCAGCGACAGTGAAAAGTGCGCGATAGGCTGCAGCCAGCGCGAACAGCGGATCGGACATAGAACTGGGCGAGTTCGCAAATATGCCAGAGGCATGCATCACCGCGTCTGCGGCAATGGACGCTGCCGCAGTGAAAACGAAGCCGGCGGCCACAGCGCCCACACTAACGAGTGCCTGCCTCACAAGCGCGACCCCTTGCCCTGCGCGGCAAGCAAAGCGTCCAGCTTGCGCATCTGGCTCTCATGCCCGGCGCGGGCGCGTTCGGTCCAAACGTCGTCGTGCATGGCGTCAAAGGTGATGGTGAGTTTCACGCCATCCGTCGTCGTCTTCAACTCAACGACAGTGGCGACTTCGTAGGGTGTCACGCCAGGTATGAAATCGGCCAAAGTCTTATAGGCCAGTCGGCTGGGCGGCGACACCTCGGTGTAGGTAACCTTGCATTCGCTTGTTAGCGGCATGCCCGCCCGCTTCATGAAGGCCACCTGCTCTGGCGCCACGGCGGTCATCAGATAGATCAGATCGCCGCCGGGGCGCAGGTCGAGCGACGTGACGGTAACGTCGAACCCTTCCGGCCCCCACCAGGATTCGATACCGGCCTTGGTGGTCCAAAGCGCCCATGCCTCATCAATCGAGGCGAAATAGGTGCGCACGAGCGAGAACTGGGCCCGTGCAGGTGTGGGTGAGGTCGGCATCATGATTGCTCCTGAGGATCGGTATTGGCGGCGGCCTGGCGTCGTTCGAGAGCGGCGCCAAATCGATCGAGTCGCGCCTCCCAATGGCGGCGATATCCCGCCACCCATGCATCGAGTTGGTCGAACGCTTCCTTGCGCAGTGAGTAGAGGCGCTTCTGTCCCTCCGGGCGCATCTGCACGATCCCGGCCTCCGCCAGGATACGCAGGTGCCGCGAAACCCCGGACTGATGGATGTCCATGCGCTCGACAATGTCGCCGACGGCGCATTCCCCCGACTTCATCGCCTCGACGATGCGAAGGCGGGCTGGATCAGCGAGTGCCTGAAACAGATTAATTTGTGAGTTCATGCATATACAGTCTCATGCATATATCGTACAGTCAAGTACCGATTCCGAGGCCTCCCTCAAGGCGAGACGAGGTGCCTACACCGCTGAAGCGGCCTCTCGCCGAAGTCTCCTTCGGGTCAATCGCTGTCAAAGGGATTTCTAGCAACGTCCGCAATAACTTACGAGCAGACCATCGGTGACTGACGCGATGGGCCAATACCTGCCGTGAGCAAGTGCAGCAACTCCGCTGCCACGAGACCTGATTACGGACGCACCCGTTCGATCATGAGCGTCAAGTAAGGCGTTGCCGGCCGGAAAGAGGCAGCGAACGGATACGGATCGAGAGCATGTGCCCGGCAATTGCGGCCCCGAGCGAAGGTGTAAACGGCAAGGGCGTGCAGGCTTTGATTGCGGCAAGAACGCTGGTTTTTATTTTCTCTTTCAAGCCACCCTCGTCCGGAGCCTTGATGTAGGTGACGCGGGGCTCGCCGATGACGGCGCCAGTCCGCGAAAAGCTTAGCCTGACCGTGACCTCGAGCATTTCCACCGTCCGCGGCGGCGTCCAGCGTCCCGCGATGCGTCCGCCAATTTCGCGCGGCGAGTTGATCGGTTGAGAGCTGCTTCCGGCCTCAGCCGGGCCAGCAGCAGCAGCGATCAAACAACTAAGTAGCAACCGATAAAGCCGCAAGAATCTCAATGACGTCGTTAGCGCGCGCCGAAGGTACATAGGCAAGCTCTCCCGCTATAACAAGTAAGGCTCAGATTAAGATACCGGTTTCGCAACGCAACAGGGCCACAGTTCCAATTTTTCGGTTAGGGTCACTCGGCGGTCGGCCGACTTTGGGGCAACGGCCGCTCTACCCCTGATTGCTGACTTGGCTTGGGATGTGAGAACTGGCGCTCCGGGACGATTTTGTTGCAGAAAGAGGCTTTGAGCCGAGTTTCGAACCGTCGCACAGTTCAAGGCGAGGCTCTGCCCTTGGCAGCGAACGCGTCGAACCAGCACGCTTTGCGCTACTTGTACGCCACTCGACAGTAACGCGGTGCACATAGCTGGCGCACTCGGCCCGCTAAACGAGGCGCCACTACCCAGAACTATTGCTGCATGTTGTGCTGCTGCCATCTCAAAAGATAAGCTTGTAGCCGCCAAATGAGCCCGGAAAGCAGCACGCCGACGGCCATCAAAACGATAACTGCAACCATCATACCCGCAGCCTCGGCCTGCGCTTCCGACTCGATGATCAATCGCCCAATCCCGCGCTCGGCGCCAATGAACTCGCCGACGATAACGCCGATGAGTGCGAATGAAATCGCTGGCGAAAGAGAGGCGAACACCCATGCCATCGTCGAAGGTATTACTACCGTCCGGGTGATCTGCCATTCGTTCGCACCGAGCAGCCGAGCGGCATTGATGTAGCCCTCATCGATGGATCGGGTGCCCTCAAAGGTGTTGAAGAATACCAGAAACACGACCACGATCCACGAGGTCACGATTTTCGACATGTCGCCGATGCCGAAAGCGAGAATGATGATCGGTGCGAGCGCAATGCGAGGGATGGAGTTCACGGCGGTAATGAAGGGCTGGAAGATCGCGCTCAGCCGGGCAGAGCGGCCCAGCAGCAGCCCCAGCACAAACCCGCTCAGCACCCCGGTGAGAAAGCCAAAGAACGTGTTTTTGAGCGTGACTGCGGTGGCAACCCAGAGATTGTTCTCGTAGCGCTCCATGCATCTTGTAAAGTCGCCGTTCCACCAGCTATTGAACGCTCCGGTCTTCGACTTGATACAACCCAAAACCAGGAACTTGTCGAAGATGTCGGACGGTCTCGAAATGAAATAGGGGTCGAGCAGATCGGGCACGAGCCATGGCAGGGTTGCCTTAAGCGAGAAACCCCACTGCCAAATGGCCAAAACCGCAATGCAGATAAGGGCCTGCCACAGCAATGTGTTGAGCGGCAACCGGCCCTTCATGAACTGCGGCCCTTGATAAATTCCTCGCCGAGCGAGTGCCAAATCCGTTGGAAGAGTTCCGCGAAGCGCGGCATCTCCCTCACCGCGACCGCATCGCGGGGACGCGGCAGATCGACATCGAAAGTGTCCTTGATCTGGCCCGGTCGCGCTGAGACTAGTATGATGCGATCGGCGAGCGTCAGGGCTTCGCCGAGATCGTGGGTGACGAACAGAACCGTCTGCTTTTCCCGCTCCCACAATTTGAGAAGGACGTCGTGCATGTCGATCTTCGTGTGCGTATCAAGTGCGCCGAAGGGTTCGTCCATCAGCAGAACTTGGGGCTTCACGATCAGCGTCCTCATCAGCGAGACGCGCTGCCGCATGCCACCCGACAGTGCCGAGGGGTAGGCGTTCTCAAAGCCGGCCAATCCGGCGTGGGCGATGGCATCGGCCACGCGTTTGCCGCGGTCCCCAGGCGCTACCTTTGCCAGTTGCAAGCCGTAACCAATATTCTCGCTGACCGTGCGCCAGGGGAAAAGCGTATCGCGCTGAAATACATAACCGACATTCGAGGTGGCCTTGCCGGGTGAGATAGGAACACCATCAATCGACACAGTTCCTGTGGTCGCGCTGATCAATGTCGCGATGATGTTGAGGACGGTGCTTTTGCCTGATCCGGAAGGGCCTAGAAGAGCGACGAACTCGCCGCGCCTGACGTTGAACGAGACATTGCGGACGGCCTCAATCGTTGAGGCCCCGAGCCTGAAGGTCTTGCCAAGACCTTGAACCTGGATGCGCAGCGGTGTCGCCCTGCTGGCGGAAGGAATGGTGCTGGCTTCGGCCTGAACGGTCACGCTGGATAGGCTCTGCGCGCGGCGTCGACGAAGCCGGTTGCGATTATCTCGGACATGGTCAACGGCTTGATGCCAGTCATCTCACGGAACCAGACCTTTGACCCACGCTTAAAGCTTGCTGGATCGATGATGCCGTCATAGTCCGTGATCGCTTTCATAATGGTGATCTCGAAAATGTTTGCTTCGCGCGACGTGCTCGCCACATAGGGCTCAATCATGCCGTAGATCTCTTCCGGCGAGCGCGATTTGATCCACTGCGTTGCGCGCCACAATGCCGTGACGTAGGCCTGCATCTTGGCAGGGTCTTTCTCGATCGTCGCTTGTAGCGTGAAATGCGTCGTCACCGGCACTTTGCCGCCGACATATTTGCTCCAATTTGCATCCGCGGTACCATCGAACAAAAGCGCGCCCCAGCCCTGGTCAATGGAGTCTTTGAGAAGGGCAGGTGAGTTCACGAGCACGTCAACCTGCTTGGTCTTCAGGCTACCAAGCGCGGTTACGACATTGCCGATGCCGATCCATGTCACTTTGTCCTCAAGCTTCATGCCCTCCATGAAATAGGAGGCCCAGACGTGGTTGGTGCCGCCGAGCGAGGACACCGCTACGATCGGCTTGCGCCCGTCGGGCCGTTTCCAATTCGCTAGGCCTTCGAGCGTCGTTATGCCCTGATCGAACAAGTCTTTGCGGATCGTGAACACGACCGCATTGCTCTTGGTATCGACCGGCATCAGCACCCGCCCATTGCGTCCATGGTTGGAAAGCTGCATGGGATGAGTGATGTCGCCGATGCCGATGTCGGCCTGACTCGAGGCGATGATTTCGCGAGTTTTAACGCCGCTGCCGCCTTGGGTCAGTTTGCATTCAAGGCCCGCATCCTTAAAGAAGCCGGCACGGTCGGCGACGAACTGAGCCTGATAAATGGGAATGGCCACGGGGTAGACGGCGCGGCCTTCCTTGGTTTCAGCCCTCGCGCCGGTCGCGGCAAAGGAAGCGCTTCCGTACGTGACGACACGCAGCAGCGATCGCCGCGAGATCCCTGTCTTCATTCTTTTCGCTCCCACTCATCGTTGGGCCAATTTCTGCAGTTCGCTCAGAACCGCACTGCCCATTTCTTCTGTGTTAAGCACCTTTGCCCGCGATTCCGCAATGTCCGCCGTCCTCGCGCCATTGTCGAGCGCCGTGGCAACCGCTTTTTCGAGCAGAAGGGCGTCGTCGGGCCGCCCCAAAGCGAGGCGAAGCATCATGGCAACGCTCAGGATCGAGCCCAAAGGATTGGCGATCCCTTTCCCTGCGATGTCCGGCGCGCTGCCATGCACCGGCTCGAAAAGTGCCTTTCTCCGTCCGAATTGATCGGCAGGGCCGAGGGAAGAGGAAGGAAGCATTCCGAGCGACCCAGCTGCCATAGCCGCGCAATCCGAGAGGATGTCGCCGAACATATTGCCGGTGACCATCACGTCGAACTGGGCAGGTGCGCGCACGATCTGCATGGCGGCGTTGTCCACGAACATGTGCGTGAGTTCCAAATCCTCGAACTCATCCTTATGCAACGCTGTGACTTCCTCGCGCCAGAGGACGCTCGTTTCCAGCACGTTTGCCTTATCCACTGAGCACAGCTTGCCTCTGCGGCTCCGCGCCAATTCGAAGGCCATTCGAGCGACGCGGCGAATTTGCCCTGTCGCGTAACACTCGGTGTTGAATCCGCGCCGCTCGCCGTTGGGCAACTGCTCAATCCCACGCGGCTCCCCGAAATAGATCCCACCGGTCAGTTCCCGCACAATGATGAAATCCACGCCGTCAAGCACGCGCGCTTTAAGCGGAGCCGCCTCTTGCAGGGCTGGCGCTGCTACGATTGGGCGCAAATTGGCGTAGAGATCGTATTTCTGGCGTAGCGAAAGGAGGCTGCCGGCTTTCCTGGCCTCCGGAGGGACTTCCTTGGTTTCGGGGCCCCCACTGGCGCCCCAAAGGATGGCGTCCGCTTCGTCCATCGCCGCGGCGGTCTCGGGTGGCAGCACCTTTCCGGTGGCGAGATAGGGCACGACACCATATTCGGCTTGCCGTAACTGCACCGGCAGGCCACGCTCGCCGACGAACCAATTCAGGATGCGCTCGGACTGAGCGGTGACTTCCGGGCCGATGCCTTCGCCCGCAACCACCGCCACTTTCATCATGTTGATTTGAGCTGTCATGGATTTGGGGTCCCGAGATAGATCCACGGACGCTTTTTTCGATCGGCGGCTTGAAAAGCTCGGACCTCGGCATCACGGCGCAAGGTCAGGTCAATTTCGTCAAGCCCTTCAAGGAGACCCGTTCGCCTTCGCGGATCAATTGCAAAGCTGTACCGCTTGCCGGAAGACGACGTAATTGACTGATCCTCTAGATCGACTGTGAGGCTACCTGCCCCTTGGCTCAGCTCGACGTCCGCGGCCAGCTCGTCGACGAGGCCTTTGTCGAGAACCATCGGCAAGATCGCGTTCTGGAAGCAGTTCGCAAAGAAGATGTCGCCGAAGCTCGAACCGATGATCGCCCGGATGCCAAACTCCTGGAGAGACCACACCGCGGGCTCCCGCGACGATCCGCAGCCAAAATTCGGACCGGTGATGAGGATTTTTGCGTGACGATAGGGTTCGCGGTTGAGAATGAAATCGGGGTTCTCGGTGCCGTCCGGCAGATAGCGCAGTGCCTCAAATGCCCACTTGCCAAGTGTCCCGCGAATGTTGTTTCCGAGCATCCGGTTTATGCGAATGACGACATCGGTATCGATATTGGCCCGCATGATGGGGGCCGCGACCGCCGTGAGTTTCCTGAATGGTTTGGGCATGTCAGTGCTCCCACTGCCTAACATCGGTAATAACGCCCGCAATAGCCGCGGCTGCAGCCATCGCGGTGCTCGCGAGATGCGTTCTCGCGCGGGGCCCCTGGCGCCCGACGAAGTTTCTGTTCGATGTAGAGAGCGAACGCTGGCCTGGGGGGACGGTCTCTCCGTTCGCGGCCAGGCACATGGAGCAGCCTGGCTCGCGCCACTCAAACCCAGCGTCGAGGAAAACCTTGTCGAGCCCCTCCGCGACCGCATCCCGCTTCACGTTTTCTGAACCGGGGACTACCCATGCGCGGACGCTTGACGCAACCTTGCGGCCCCGAGCAATTTCCGCCGCGGCGCGCAGATCGCTCAAGCGGCTGTTGGTACAGGAGCCAATAAAAACCCAGTCGACAGGCGTACCCATGATCGGGGCGCCGGGCAGAAGGTCCATATAGGTCAGCGCGGTATCCATGGCGACGCGCTTGTTGGGGTCGGCGATCTGGTCCGGGTCCGGAATCCTTTGGTCGATGCCGATCACCTGTTCGGGGCTTGTTCCCCAGGTCACCTGGGGAGCAAGGCTCGTAGTGTCGATGGTAACCTCTCTGTCGAAGACCGCGTCTTCGTCGCTGGGCAGGCTCCGCCAAGCTTCTAGGGCTTGATCCCAAAGAGCGCCAGCAGGCGCGTACGGCCGTCCGTGGAGATAGGCGTAGGTCGTATCATCGGGCGCAACCATCCCGATCTTGGCGCCGAGCTCAATCGAGAGGTTAGAGACGGTGAGGCGGCCCTCGGCGGGCATCGTGCGAATGGCGCTGCCGGCATATTCGGCAGCATAGCCGGTGCCCCCCGCAGCTCCTATGGTTCCGATAAGCGCTAAGATGAGGTCTTTGGGGGTGACGCCGAACGGCATTTTGCCCTCAAAGAGGACCCGCATCGTCATAGGCCGGCGTTGGATGATGGTCTGAGTGGCCAGCACATGGGCCAGCTCAGTCGCCCCGATGCCGAAAGCCAGCGCACCGAGGCCGCCATGTGTGCAGGTGTGACTGTCCCCGCAAACGATGAGGCTGCCCGGAAGGCTCAAACCGAGCTCAGGCCCGATGACATGAACGATCCCCTGCCCGGGTTCATCGATGTCGAACATGCGAATGCCGCTTGCCGCGGTCTCAGCCCTTAGTGCCGAGAGGAGCTTCTGGCCAACCTCGATCGTCCCCACCCGCGCCGGAGCAGTCGAGATTGCATGATCCGGAGTGGCAAAGGTGAGGGCGGGATCGTGCACGGGCAGCCCGCGCTTTTTCAGATTTAGCAGGCCTCGCGAACCGCCAAGATCGTGTAGCAGATGCCGGTCTACATGAAGC
This sequence comes from Rhodomicrobium sp., assembly GCA_049579205.1. Classification (GTDB taxonomy): domain Bacteria; phylum Pseudomonadota; class Alphaproteobacteria; order Rhizobiales; family Rhodomicrobiaceae; genus Rhodomicrobium. Next base: position 8,375 of record JBAUNL010000872.1, read on the forward strand.
AAAGCCGTGTCGTCTCCCAAATCGGCAATGACGTGATCCTGCCAGATCTTCGAAAATAAGGTGCGCGCGTTTAGCGACATGGCCTCTGCCTTCCGGACCCGATAAAGACTTCAAATTTGAAACTGGCATTGTATCTGTCGGCCTAGTTCTGCGCCATGCTCCGTTTCTGACCGTCAATAACTTTTGCGGCCTCTACGACCAATCTCCTAAATGCGGACACCGCTCCAGATTCACACGCGGACGGTCACAATTAGGAAGCCGTTTGCTATCAAGAAACCGCGTAACCAGTTGCGCTTCAGAACGCCCCGATCTTTGTAACAGCCAAGGTCGAAACTGCTTAAGCCTGATCCTCTGTGAACGTAATGGATCTGAAAGTGGAATTGAGGCAGAGCGCGGCGCGCCGCCGCAAGAGCGCAGCCCTCAGTTCAACTACTGACGTCGCCTTAGGGTCATTCTCGACGCTCTTGGAAGTTGAGAACTGCGACCGCTTTTACCCTGGCTTCGGACCCACCTCAACATGAAGCCCAATCGCGTTCCGCGCCATAAGCAGAAGAACCTGCGTTATTATAAGTTGTGCTCGAATATTCCTACACCCGTGGCAAGCAGCCGTTCACGAAATACGAACCAATGGCAGCAAACCCTTCAACGCCGGACGCGAGCTAATCCAGCGAAGACCTTGGGATGCTGTGGTAACTTGCCCCTAAGCGATCTATGTTCAGTGTCCTATAGTAAATATCAGCGCTCCGTTGAGTCTTTTTTTCAGGCATTAACCTGCCGTTAACCGACTCTGCCCACAACCATTCGATAAGAAAGGGCGAGTCGAGCATCATGAATTCCAACGGTGAACCGACACGTCAACTCGTTCGTCTTTTCGGCCGCTCCTATGTCGCGTTCGTTTTTTCCCCGGCGGTGCCCATCGTAGGTTGGCTCAAAGAGATCGATGCTATGCTTGCGCGTTCGCAGGACTTCTTTGTTGATAAACCGATAGTGCTCGATCTCTCTGCGGTCGATCTCAACCAGCCGGCGATCGTCCATCTCGTCAAAAGCCTCGAGC
>JBAUNL010000873.1:0-19367 GCA_049579205.1 Rhodomicrobium sp.
ATCACCAGGTTGATCGTAGGGCGTGTAAACGCGCGGACCCGCATATGTGCCATCTGCTACAGGAGGCCGGTTATAGGGGCCATAGCCGTCGGCCATTCTTGGCCCTTGCGCTCCCTGTGGGCCCTGCTGCAGTGGCGGCAGGTCAACCCTGGAGACCTGGAGATACCCATTGGGCTGACTGGAACTTGCGCTGGCAAGCTCTAGGCCGCCCGGCGTTTGCGGCCGGTAATTCGAGGCCTGAGCTGTTTGAGAGGACTGGGGCGTCTGAGCAGGCATCGGCGCATAAGCGGCCTGCCTTGCTGGCAGTCGAGAAGCCGGTCCGGAATCATATCCGCTTCCAAGAGAGAACGAAGAGAATCGGTCCGAGGTTGCGCTACATCCGCCGAGCAGCACACAGCCCAAAGCCAACTGAACAGCAGCGCGGAAATGACTTGGTCCGCGCTTCCCCGCACCTACAACATAACGCATCGCCGCACCTCACTCTAAGCAGTGTTATGCAGCGCAAGGCTTAAGATTAACTTAAACGGGTAACCAATTCGTCCCTTTTTCGCGGGCACGGCTTGTCAATCATGTTGAGGCAGCAGAGGGACGAAACGGACAGGTAGAAGCGACTGCCTCTCCATATGACTGTTGCTTCGCGTGATGAGCGTCAGCCTTTGATCGTCGGGGGGTCCGAGCGGAATTATCATTGCCCCGCATGGAGCGAGCTGGTCGAGCAGGCCGGGCGGCGCGTCGTCAGTTCCGGCTGTCACCAGAATGCGGTCGAAAAGGCGTCGTTTGGGCCAACCCTTGGTGCCATCGCCATGGATGGCGGTGATGTTGGTGAGGCCCAGGCGATCGAACCTGTCAACAGCCAATTTGTGCAGCTCAAGATGGGTTTCCATGGTGCACACATGCCTAGCAAGCCTGGCAGCAACCGCCGTCTGGTAGCCCGACCCCGTGCCTATTTCGAGCACCGTATCCGCGGAGCCAATATGAAGCCTTTCGGTCATGTAGGCGACGACGAAAGGTTGCGTGAGGGTCTGTTCGCATTCTATCGGCAGCGCTTCGTCTTCATAAGCGTAGGTCTTGAGTGCGTTGTCGGAGATGAAAAGGTCGCGAGGCGTTTTCGCAATTGCGTCCAGTACGCGAGGATCGAAAATTCCGTCTTTTTGCAGGCTACGGAGGAGGTCCAGAACCGGATCATTCATAAGCATTGCTCCCGAAGCGAACCCGCCCCAAAAGCCCGCCTCCTACTATAACGCCAGAAACTGTGAAAGCTTCAGGCAGGTATCACTATGCGTTAGATTGAGGTAAAGCGGCGTTACCGATATCGCGCCGTTCCGGACCGCCCAAATGTCCGTGCCTTTACTGGCCTGTAACGAGCGCGGTTTGAACCCCAGCCAATAATAGGGATTGCCCCGCGTATCGAGGCGGTCTTCGACGCGCAAATAATCCTGATCGCGCCTGCCTTGCTCTGTTACTTGAATTCCTTGAACTTTACTTGGTTCCCGGTCCGGAAAATTGATGTTCAACAATATGTCAGGCGGCCAGCCCGCAGCCATCAGCTTTTTCACGAGGTCTGCTCCAAGCGTCATGGGCGTTTCCCAGTGAATCTTCTTCGGGTCTTCCCAGTTCACGGCCAGGCTCATAGCGATCGATGGGATGCCAAGCATTGTGCCCTCAATCGCTCCTGCGATGGTACCGGAATAGGTGACATCGTCGGCGAGGTTCGAACCTCTATTAACCCCGGACAACACGAGAGCAGGCTCCTCTCCCTTGAGCACATGCCGGACCGCCATAATCACGCAATCGGTTGGCGTGCCTTTCACGGCGAAAACGCGCTCCGAAAGTTTCCGGAGGCGCAATGGTTCATGCAAGGTCAGTGAGTGCGCAGCACCGCTTTGATCGGTTTCCGGCGCGACGACCCACACGTCGTCTGAAAGGTCCGCCGCGATTTTCTGTAAGGCATCGAGGCCGGGCGCTTCGATCCCATCGTCATTGGTGATGAGAATGCGCATCAGCGGGCGGCGTCAAAGCGAAGGTGGGTAAAAGAAATGCCCTTTATGGATGGGCTGTTATCTTGGCTCTCGCCCGCGACCATCCTTTGGCACCCCATAATTCACCCCTCAAAGGCCAATACTGTGCGAGAGATCGATAAGACACCTCCGGCACCGCTTCTTGATGAGAGGTTCTACTTTAATGCGGCGGCTATGCCAACCACAGTGGAGGAAGCATACGATTTGCAGAAACGCTCAGCCCCAGGGCCCGCGCCGGCCTCGCCTTACGCCGGAAGTCCATGGACCCGAGCCGTAGGGGCCGCCCACGCTTGGCTCGTACGGCGTCCTGCTCGCACCCGGTGCGGGCCAGCCGGTTTCTCCCATCTCGCGAGCTTGTTCTAGCAACGCGGCGATGCGGTTTTCAGTGTTGGGATGGGTCGAGAAAAGATTATCCATGCCGCCCCCGGTCAAGGGATTGACAATATACAGCGGCGCCGTCGCCGGGTGAGCCTCAGCCTGCTCATTCGGAATTGCATGGGCGGCACGGTCGATTTTTTGCAACGCGGATGCTAGCCAAAGCGGATGCCCGCACAGCGCTGCCCCGTCATGGTCGGCCGCATATTCTCGGGAACGGCTGATTGCCATCTGTATGAGAGCAGCCGCAATCGGGGCCACAATGACAGCCAGAAGCGTTCCGATGATGCCGCCATTCCTGCGCTCGCCCCCAAAAAAGAGACCGAAATTCGCGAGCATCGAAATTGCACCGGCAATGGTGGCCGCGATAGTCATGGTGAGGGTATCGCGGTTTCTTACATGCGAAAGCTCATGCGCCAGCACGCCCGCCAGCTCTTCCCTGCTCGTCATGCGCAGAAGGCCGGCGGATGCAGCCACGGCCGCGTTATTGGGATTGCGGCCCGTCGCAAACGCATTGGGCTGCTCTGTGTGAATGATAAACACCCTCGGCATCGGGAGATTGGCCCGGGCTGCTAGCTCGCGTACGGTGGAAAAAAGCTCTGGCGCTTGTGCTTCGCTGACCTCTTCCGCGCCTTGTTGCGAGAGCACCATCTTGTCGGAATTCCAATAGGCGAAGAGGTTCGTGCCCGCCGCGACGATGAACGCAATCGTCATCCCGGGCCAGCCGCCGATGGCATAGCCGATGCCCATGAACAGCGCGGTCAGCACTGCAAGCAAAAGCATTGTGCGGAAGAAGTTCATGGCCGCCTCCTAGCTGCGCAGCCGTCTCTTTTGAAGCTCTTCCTATTTCGGCGTTTCTGTTCTGAGCTACAAGATGATCTTGGAGGCTTCCTGCGGAATACTCGCTTGCGGAACAAATTCCGCTGCAGCGGTAATGCACGCTGCGGTGGCTTCAGGTTGACCATTGGTCATGCTTAATCCACAACCATTGCGCGAGATAAAGGCACTTATAACAAAAGCCGGAGGAAACCTAAGATGCTTCGCAATGTAAAGGCCGCGTTCCTGGCAAGCCTCGCCATCACGCTGTTCACCATAGGGTACGTGCAGGCGCAGGGAACTGCCGCTGAAGCCAAGGCTATGCTGGAGAAGGCGGTTGCTGCGGTTAAGGCGGATAAAGCCAAAGCCATCAGCATGTTCAACAGTGGAGAGGGCGGTTTCAAAGACCGTGACCTCTATCCATTCTGCTTCAATATTTCAGACGGCGTCACCGTTGCGGCTCCTGAGCGTGTCCGCGGCAAGGATGTGCGCACGCTGAAAGACCCCAGTGGCAAGGCGTATGGCGAAGACCTTTACAAGGCCGCGCAAGAAGGGAAGATCACTGCCGTAGACTACATGTTTCCCAAGCCCGGAACGACGAATCCGGTGCCAAAGGAAAGCTTCGTTACCAAGGTTGGCGATCTCGGCTGCGGCGTTGGCTATTATAAATAATTTGCCGGGGATCTTGGTCTATTCATAGCAAAGCCGCCCGGTTTAGCACCGGGTGGCCAAATGCCAACGCCTCCTGGTGCGATGCGGCCGGCAGGTGGAGGCGGAACGCAAGCCCAACGGTTGGTGACGACGCACTAGTGGAAGGGCAGAAGCCGGAACTCAGCCTTTTGCCGTTACCTCTAACGGGCCGTGGTCGTCGCAATGCCCGTCATGCGGATGATGCAAGTGGCCATTCACAAGGTAATCGACATGATCGCCGTGGGGGACGGCCTCGTGTCCGCAGCTTGGCCCGTGAATATGCCCCTGATCGTGTCCTCCGCAGTCATGACTCGGCGTGCAGGCTTCCGGATTTGTCTTGGAAACCTCGATGGCATGCTCCTCCACCCTGTCGCCTTCCATATGGTGAAGATGCCCCTCATGCAGATAGTCGACATGGCCGGCGTGGCGAACGGCGGTGTGGCCGCAGGCGGGCCCATGCTTGTGGGCATGATTTTCGTGCACGTTTGCTGAAGGCATGTGGCTCCCCTTAAAGCGTTAGAGAAAACTGTTGGCTAATTGCCGCCCCGTGTCGGCTAACATTGCAAGGCGATTTTGGTTCCTTTTGCCTTAAGTACGGTCCCGAGTTTGCTTTGAAAGTCTGGCCTAGGCAAGCCCCAGCTGAAGCTGCTCCAGAATCCGAGGAACACGCTTACTCTCTCATCGTGAGCGTGCTACCATTAAGTTCAAAGCCCGAAAGCTGCTTGATAAAGCTCATGCCAAGCAGGTTTTGAGCCATGCGGCCGGGCTCGGCGATGACAGCCTGCACATTATTCACCGTAATGTCGCCGATCTTAATCGCATCGATGATGGTGGAGGCGACGCGCGCTACGCCGTTGGCGGTCGTGGAACGGCCATCAAAGCGCAGCTTTTGCGAAATGAGTCCCAGCTTCTGTGCTGTTTCATAGCTAAGCGCGACATAGGTAGCGCCCGTATCCGTCATGAATTCGACCTGCTGCCCCTCGATCTCGGCAATCGCCTCGAAGTGCCCGTAACCGTTTGCGTTCAGCACAACCTTGTGTGTGGTGGCGGGCTCGTTCGAACTAGCGGGGATGGTGCCTCGTAAGGGCAGCGCAGCCGCTAAAACCCGCGTGTCGAATTTGGAGATGCCCGGCGTAGTGACGTTAAAATCAAAAGCGCTTGCGTAGCCGGCGCGCGTTGCGGTGCGCTTGGCAAAATCATAGAGCGGCTCGAAATAGAAAAATGTCATATATCCTGCGGCGGCGGCTGACAGCCAAATCAGGATTTCCTTCAAGAACCATCGCTGCAGAGACTGGCTTTCCACAACGGCACCCCCACTGCTGGTCCCAAAAGCGACTAGGGAAATGGCGAACCGCGCCTAGCTCCGCATAAGAAGCTGATTCCCCGAAAATTCATATGACCGCAAACGGCTTAAAAAACTCATACCGAGCAGGCTCTGCTGCAGCGCGCCGGGCCGCGTTACCAAAGCTTCTACATTCTCGATGGTAAGTGCACCTAAAGAAATTTTATCAAGCTTAATGCGGGCTGCGAAAGCCCGGCCGTTTGCCGTATCGACGGGCACGGTATAGCTAAGGGAGTCGAGAGAGATCCTGGCGTGTCTGGCATCCTCGGGGCGCAGGACAACGGTCGAGGCACCTGTGTCAACGATCATGCGCACGCTCCGTCCGTTTACTTGCGCCCGCGCAATGAAATGCCCCCCGCTTTTGGCGATCCTGACAACGGCGCCGTGACCGGATGAGCCCGGTGTCACGGTCTGAACCGAACCAGGTTGCAATTCCTGAACGACGCGGTCCCCCACGGCGCCAATTTCACTCCGGTACGCATAAAGGGCGACAAGTACGAAGCCGATCGCCACCCAGCTGCCGAGAGCCTTTAATGCTTCCGAAGCCCGGCCTACGGTCAAGCGAGCCGCCCCGGCCATGAAAAAAATCAAGAGAGAGAGCGGGCCTGCAAGGCGGATAAACGTTTCGCGGGGCAAGCCGGCGATCGCGTCGCCGTCCCCTGTGATCGCATAGAGCGCAACGCTCACAACAAGTAGTCCGATGGCAAGAAAAATCATGGCCGTCCAGAGTCCAGATCGGGCTTTATATAGTTGGATATCGCGGAAAACGAGAGTGCAAACGCCGGCTTGCAGCGAATACTACTGCGAATCACACCATAATAGCTAGAAGGCCAAAGCGCCTCCCGCCCTTTTTCGAGGACCGGTCCATACCGGATTCAAAGACCATGCGCTATCCCCCACACTTGCTGGATGAAATTCGCAGCCGCCTGCCCATCAGCCGGGTGGTGGAACGCCGCGTCAAGTTGAAACGGGCCGGACGAGAGCATATAGGGCTTTCACCCTTCAAGACGGAGCGTACGCCCTCCTTTACGGTCAACGATCAGAAGGGATTTTACCATTGCTTTGCCAGCGGGGAGCACGGGGACATCTTCACGTTTCTGATGAAAACTGCTGGGTTGACGTTCCCGGAAGCAGTCGAGCAGCTAGCCGCAGAGGCGGGTATCGCTCTGCCCGCTCCCGCGCCTGTCGATACGGCCGAGGCAAGCCGCGAATCGCGTATTCGCCTCGCCCTTGAAGAGGCCTGCGCATTCTACGAGGCTTCTCTGTCGGGGCCGGAGGGCCGAGCCGCCAAAGCCTATTTGGAAAACAGGGGCGTAAGTGCGGCGGAGATTAAGTCCTTCCGTTTAGGTTTTGCCCCCGCGAGCAAGTCTAGCCTCAAGACGCATCTTGGGGCCAAAGGCTTTTCGCTTGAAGAGATGCAGGATGCGGGGCTCTTGATCCACGGCGAGGGGATTGCGATCCCTTATGACCGTTTCCGGGGACGTCTCATGTTCCCGATCACGGACTTAAAACAGCGCATCATCGCGTTCGGAGGCCGAGCGCTCACTCCCGAGCAGCAGCCGAAATACCTGAATTCTCCGGAGACGCTTCTCTTTCATAAGGGCCATGTGCTGTTCAATTTTGCGGCCGCTCGCGAGGCCTGTAGAGCGGGGAAATCGACCATCGTCGCGGAAGGCTACATGGACGTCATTGCTCTTAGGCGCGCCGGGTTCAACCACGCCGTTGCGCCTTTGGGCACGGCGCTCACAGTGGAGCAGCTTCGGCTCCTCTGGACGATGACGGAGGCGCCGGTGCTCTGTTTCGACGGCGACAGCGCAGGGTGCAAGGCTGCCTTCCGGGCGGTCGAGACCGCACTTCCCTACCTCGAACCCAATCGCTCTCTTCAGTTTGTCTTTCTGCCGGATGGCCGTGACCCCGATGACATGGTCCGTTCGGGCGAAGCGGAGGCTCTTGCAAAGCTCCTGGAACATCCCCTTCCTTTGGTTGATGCGATTTGGCTGCGAGAGCATGAGCGCCACCTGCTCGAAACGCCTGAGCAGCGCGCAAGCTTGGAAGCGAGGCTTTCAGGCCTGGCTGGGCAAATAGAACACAAGAACCTGCGATACCATTACATGACCGCGTTCCGGGAGCGTCTTCGCGCGGCCGCGAGAGAACGGCAGCAAACTCCCTTCCAGAAGGTTCGCCGGCCTCATTCGCAGTCAATCAACGGCACCGGGAGGCTCCGTTTTCGCACAGAGGCTGAAAAACGCGCTGCAGTCAGCCCAGAGTCGGGCTTGCGAACGGGAAGCCTACTCGCAAGCAGGATCGTACAGCCGTCCGCACCGCCGAGCGCACTTCGCGAAGCGCTGCTCATATGCGCCCTAATCCGGCACCCTTGGTTGCTCGATGAATTCATGGAGGAAATGGCAGAACTCCAGTTCAATGACGGCGATTGCATGCGCCTTAGGGACCACATATTAATCATCCACCAGAAAGAGGAATTCCTTGACAAGGGGAAAATGTTAGAGCACCTCTCCCGCGATGGTTATGGTTGCGGGCTAGAGCGCGTCCAGCGTGCAAGTGCCTATAACGCCGACGCCCACTTTGCAGAAAATGCAAGCAAGGAGCAGGTGTTGGAGGGCTGGCATCATGTGCTGATGCTTCACGGCAAAGCGGGTGTTCCACGTTCTTTGCGAGAAGCTGAGAACGATTATCTTGCCGAACCGAACGATGAAAATTTCGTCAAACTGCGCGCAATTGTCCAACAGGGTGAAATTGCCGCAAGTTAAGCAGGCCCTTATCTATTGTGACGGTGTATGAGGGTCACCAAATAATGCACCATGGCGGGCGGTAAGGCGTGATATTAGCTTTATGCGTAACTCGGCGTTAAGCACAACCACTTATAGCATGGGGTCGTGTAGCGATTCGGATCGCGTCCGCCGTAACAAATCAGCGCAACACCATCGTAACGCCAAGAAAGATTTACTGCCACGTTTGAGAAAGGCACGTGCAAAGCGTGTCCCATCGTTTGGCATATTCTGGAGTGCATAATGGCTACAGCGACGACAAAAACCGAAGAGCAAGAGACCCCGGCCGCGGAAACGTCCGACAGCCCGGTCCTTGATCTTCTGGATGCCGCCGTAAAGCGTTTGATAAAGACCGCGAAAGCGCGCGGTTATGTCACCTATGACGAACTGAACGAGGTCTTGCCCCCCGAGGAGGTGTCGCCCGATCAGATCGAGGACATCATGACGATGTTCTCGGACCTCGGCGTCAACGTTGTCGATGCCGAAGAAGTCGAGGAAGCGGCTGCCGCCGAGCCCATCGACGACGAGGAGGAGGAAAGGCAAGCGCCCGCGGCGCATCTGCCGGTCAAGCAGGAGCGGTCCACCGAGGTCGGCGAACGCACGGACGATCCCGTTCGCATGTATTTGCGCGAAATGGGCTCTGTGGAGCTTTTGTCACGCGAAGGCGAGATCGCAATTGCAAAAAGGATCGAAGCAGGCAGGGAGGCCATGATCGGCGGGCTTTGCGAGAGCCCTCTCACATTCCAGGCTATCATTATCTGGCGCGACGAGCTGAACGAGGGGAAAATCCTCCTTCGCGACATTATCGATCTCGAAGCCACCTATTCAGGTCCTTTTGCAAAGCAGGCGGAAGGAGAGGAAGGCTCCGAGGAGGAGTTCGTACCCGAGCACAGACTACAGCCCGTGCCCGAACACCGGCCGCAGCCCATGAATGGTGGGCCGCACCTCAGCATCGTCCACCCGGCCAACGGCGTTAACGGTATTAACGGCGTGAATGGACATCAGCGCCCGGCAACTCCGCCTCCCACTCCCTCAGGCGACGGCGATCCCGAGATGGGTGAGTTTCGCGCCGAGGAGAATTTCGACGAGGATGAAGACCTCGAAAACAGCGTGTCCCTTGCTGCTATGGAGGCTGAGCTCAAGCCGAAGGTCCTCGAAACCTTTGACAATATCGCGACCGAATACAAAAAGCTGCGAAAGCTGCAAGATCAGCATGTGGAGCGCAGGCTTCAGGATGACGCGCTGTCGCCTCAACAGGAAAAGCGCTCCAAGAGGCTTAGGGACGCGGTTATTCAGGACGTCAAGAGCCTTTCCCTGAACCCGGCGCGCATCGAGGCTCTTGTCGAGCAGCTTTATGACATCAACAAGCGCCTCATCGGTTATGAAGGCCGCCTGTTAAGGCTTGCCGACGGATACGGCGTCCGCCGCGACGAGTTTCTCGGCAGCTACCAAGGCAGCGAACTTGAGCTGAACTGGGTGGAGCGTGTCGCACGTCTGAAGGGTAAGGGCTGGCAGAAGTTTGTCGACAGAGAGCGCGCGCGTATTGAGGAGATCCGCAAGGAGATCCACGCGCTCGCGACCGAGACCGGCTTGGACATTGGCGAATTCCGCCGCATCGTGAAAATCGTTCAAAAAGGCGAACGTGAAGCCCGGCAGGCAAAAAAGGAGATGGTCGAAGCCAATCTCCGGCTGGTGATCTCGATCGCGAAGAAATACACGAACCGTGGCCTGCAGTTTTTGGACCTGATTCAGGAAGGCAATATCGGCCTCATGAAAGCGGTCGATAAATTTGAATACCGCCGCGGCTATAAGTTCTCGACTTACGCGACTTGGTGGATCAGGCAGGCAATTACGCGGTCGATTGCCGACCAGGCGCGCACCATTCGCATCCCGGTGCATATGATCGAGACGATCAACAAGATCGTGCGCACAAGCCGACAGATGATGCACGAGATCGGCCGCGAACCGACACCGGAGGAGCTGGCGGAAAAGCTTTCCATGCCGCTCGAGAAGGTGCGGAAGGTGTTGAAGATCGCGAAGGAGCCGATCAGCCTCGAAACCCCGATCGGCGATGAGGAAGATAGCCATCTCGGCGACTTCATCGAGGACAAGAACGCGATCCTTCCCATTGATGCCGCGATTCAGTCGAACCTGCGCGAAACGACGACGCGGGTTCTGGCTTCTCTTACGCCGCGCGAGGAGCGTGTGCTGCGTATGCGCTTCGGCATAGGCATGAACACCGATCACACGCTGGAGGAAGTCGGCCAGCAATTCTCGGTGACGCGCGAGCGCATCCGTCAGATCGAGGCGAAGGCGCTACGCAAGCTGAAGCATCCGAGCCGCAGCCGGAAGCTTCGGTCGTTTCTGGATAATTGATGTATCGGGATTTTACGCTGCAGCTGGAGAAGGACATTCGCACGATCGCGAACTTCCAAGAGTATCTGGAGGATGAAAGTTTCGCTTGGGCTCTCAATGAATTCCTGAGAAATAATACCGTCAAACCTATGGGCGGTTTGCCATGAGTAGTACACTCTGACCGGGACTTTGCCGATTTTGTTGCCCGGCTCCGTGGCGTTGGTGAGAACTATATGCATTTCTACATGGGTAATATTGTAAGGGGCGAGCATTCCAAGAACGATGTATTAGCTTTTTTAAACAAGGCAGGGTGGCAACTTGCATCGGAAGAAAAGTATCTAGCCGAACGAAAACGCCAAATTGAAACCAGGACCGGGATCTACGCAGACGAAACGTAATGCATCTTATCTCGGACTGCGGTGGTGGAGCATTCCTTGCAGCCCTGGCTCTTTCTCTTGTTCTCTTGCCATGGCAGCTGTACCAGCTTGGAACTAGGCCTGCGGCCGGCTAATATCTGTTCATGAACCTTTCGTTAGAAGCGCACCGCCACGAACGCAAAACGACGCAGGCCGCCGAGGGCTTGCCGCGCCGGCGATTTACCGTGGCCGAGGTCGAAGCCATGGTGGCTGCGGGTGTGATGAACGAGGACGAGCGGATCGAGCTGGTCGGCGGGGAGCTGGTGCCGATGTCGCCGAAGGGCAATCACTATGAAGTCTTGAAGACGAAGCTGATTATCGAGTGGGCCGCGAGGCTACCCGCCGGAGTTCTGTTCACGCCCGAGACCACCTTCAGGCTCTCGGAAGACACTTATCTGGAGCCAGACTTCACCTTTTACGAGGCGAGCACTGGGCTCAAAGGTTTGAACGGCGGCACTGCGCTTCTCGTGGTCGAGATTGCCGATTCAAGCTTCGCTTACGACGTTGGCCGGAAGGCTAAATTATATGCCTCATTTGGTATCCGGGAGCTGTGGGTGATCCATGCGCTGCGCCTTGAAACACGGGTGCATCGAGATCCGCGGAATGATGGCTATCAGATTGTGGAAGACATCGCGCAAACAGATAAACTCATCCCGCTCCTGCTTCCAGACCTTTCAATCCGGCTGGCCGACCTGGCATAGACGAGACCTGCTCGGCGCCATCGCCACCCAGCTCCCGATTGCCTTTGGCGGCCTTCTTGCTCTAACGGGAGCCGTGCCTCGGCTGGATCGATGGTTGCGCGCGCAATGCCTCCCTCGCCTGACTTAATGCCTACTTGTCTTCACCCCGTTTTGCAGGCAGTTTTTTGCTTAATCCCGCAAGGGATCGAAACAGCAAGGGGAGAACGCAATGGTTGAGCTTAATCGTAGAAGCTTGCTTATCGGCGCCGGTGCAATTGCTGCCGGGTCAAGCGCGCGGCTTTTTGTTACCGGCGACGCGGCGGAAGCTGCCGCTCCAATCGCCCAAGCCCAGGCGCCCGGTTTCTACCGCAGCAAACTTGGCGATTTCGAACTCACCCAGTTCTCCGACGGTGCGCGAACATTTCCAATGCCGGACATCTTTGTCAGGAACGTCCCGAAGGCGGAAGTGCTGGCAGCGGCAAAAGAAGCTCATATGCCCGAGGGCAAGGTTACGGTTCCGTTCAATCCGCTGTTGGTGAACACTGGGTCCAAGCTTGTATTAATCGACACAGGCCTTGGGCCGGGCGTAGCTCCTTCAGTCGGATTGCTCGCCGCGAACATGAAGGCCGCTGGCGTCGATCCGAAGTCTGTGGATATCGTCCTACTTTCCCATCTCCATCCAGATCATATGAACGGGATCAAAGCCGCGGACGGCAGCCTTGCCTTCCCGAATGCTGAAATCAAGGCACCCGCACCAGAAATGGCTTTCTGGATGAGCGAGGAGAATGCTGCCAAAGCCAAGGACGATGCCACCAAGAATTATTTTGCCGCTTGCCGTAAGGTCTTAGGCAATGTCCAGGAAAAGATAACGAGGTATGAATGGGGCAAGGAAGTCGCGCCAGGCATCACCGCGCTCGACACCAGCGGGCACACACCCGGCCACACCTCATTTGCCGTTTCATCGGGTTCAGCCACCATCCTGGTTCAGTCGGACGTGACCAACATTCCCGAGTTCTTCCTTGTGCATCCGGACTGGCACGTGATGTACGACTATGATCCGGACAAAGCTGCCGAAACGCGCAAGAAGTTCTATGACATGGCGTCGTCGGAGAAGACGCTGATCGCGGGTTTCCATTTCTCCTTCCCATCCATGGGCTATGTCGAGAAGGCGAGCAGCGGCTACAGGCTCAATCCCATTCGGTGGAGTCCAGTCCTGTAGGCGATTCTTACCGTTGGGCGGCCGTGATCTGAAAAACGGCCGCCGAAAGCGCTATATTGGCGGGTAGATTACCGCTTGAAGAGATTGCAATATTCGTCGCGCAGAAGGTTTTTCTGGACCTTTCCCATAGTATTGCGCGGCAGGGCGTCCACGAAAAACACCCGCTTGGGCAGCTTGTAGTTCGCTAGGCGCTTCTTCAGCGTATCTGCTATCTCAGCCTCAGTGACGCCGCTTCCGTTGGCTTTCACTGCGATGGCCACGACGCCCTCGCCGAAATCAGGATGCGGGACGCCGATAACGGCGCTTTCAACAATGCCATTGAGTGAGTCGATTTCGCTCTCGACTTCTTTGGGATAGACATTATAGCCGCCCGAGATCACGAGATCCTTGCCGCGGCCGACGATGTGAACATAACCACTTCTGTCGATCTTTCCGAGATCGCCAGTAATGAAAAAGCCGTCGGCGCGGAACTCGGCTTCGGTTTTCTCCGGCATCCGCCAATAGCCTTTGAAGACATTGGGGCCCCGGACCTCGATCATGCCTATCTCGTCTTCGGCGAGCGGCTTATTCGTCTCTGGATCCGTAATCCGCACCTCTACCCCGGGCAGAGGGAAGCCTACCGTACCCGGCACACGCTCTCCCTCATAAGGATTTGAAGTGTTCATGCCGGTCTCGGTCATTCCGTACCGCTCCAGGATCGCAACTCCTGTCCTATCCAGAAAGCTGCGGTGAACCTCCGGTAGAAGCGGTGCCGAACCGGAAATAAAAAGCCGCATATGCTGGGTTGCTTCGCGCGTCAGGCGAGGGTCTGCGAGAAGCCGGACATAGAAGGTCGGAACACCCATCATCGCCGTCGCGCGCGGAAGAAGCCGGAAGACTTGGTCCAAGTCGAACTTCGGCAGGAAGAGCATCGACGCGCCGGACATCAATGCGATATTGCTGGCGACGAATAATCCGTGGGTGTGGAAAATTGGCAGTGCATGAAGCAGAACGTCCGCCTCCGTAAAGCGCCAGGTTTCCATTAGCGCATGCGCATTCGAGGATAAATTACGATGGGTAAGCATGGCACCTTTGGAGCGCCCGGTGGTGCCGGAGGTATAGAGGATGGCGGCGAGGCCATCTTCGGCGCGAGGTATATCCTCGAAGCCATCCGACTGGTCCGCTGCCAGCCTCATCAGACTGCCGCTGCCTGAAGTACCAAGCGTATAGCAGTGAGAGACGCCTGCATCCTTGGAAAGCCTGGTACCGGCGGCGCGGGCGTCCGGGCGGCAGACAAAGACGGTGGACTCCGAATCCCGCAAGAAATAATCCAGCTCCGCGCCCGTGTAGGCAGTATTCAAAGGCAGATAGGCGGCGCCAGCGCGCAGGCAGGCCAAATAGAGGAACAGCGCTTCCGGGGACTTCTCGACTTGAACAGCAACCCGGTCGCCGGGTTTGACGCCGCTGGCGACCAGGCCATTGGAGAGGCGCGACGTTACGGCTAAGATATCGCGAAAGCGGTACTTCCTGCCGCTTGCGGTTTCGAGAGCAACCTTACCGCCTTCCTTCCAGTGAGAGCTGAGCTCCGAAAAGAGATTCGCTGAACCCGGCACTGCAACTCCCCTATCAAAGTAGTGTTTTCGGTACAGAAACCACGCTACCGCAGGCAACGCAATCCATATTCAATGCCAGTCAAAGCGTGCCGCTTGAAGTAAGAGGGTGTCCTGCATCCTCAATAGGTTCTCGGAAAGTTATTAGGCTTGAGGCGCCCCGGTAAATCCGAAGCGCGCCTTTATGCGATCGAAAAGCTGATCACGCACGGCGCGATAGGCGGAAAGAACCTGCTCTCTGTTACCCATGGTGGCAGACGGGTCCAGCGTCGGCCAATACTCGACCTCGACTGCATTGGTCCGCGTCAGCTCGAGAGCCTTGTGATGCGCCTCTGGAGCAAGCGTGATGATGAGATCGAAAGAGGTGTCTTCTAGCTCTTCAATCGACCGCGGCTGATGCCTGGTAATCTCGATGCCAATTTCATCCATCACAGCGATGGCGAAAGGATCGGGTTCCCCAGGCCTTACACCGGCGGAACGGACGTAAATGCGCTCGCCCGCCAGATATCGCATGATCGCAGCTGCCATCGGCGAGCGGATTGCGTTCATGTTACATGCGAAAAGGACCGATTGCGGCTGATCCGTGGATCGCTGTCCATCTGAAGCGAAACTCGACCAACTGGGACCGGCTGCGTTCAAGCTATCCCCTTCATCTCCGATCGAAACCCTGTCCGCTCATTAGGCTTATGGCAAACGATTTCGTGGAGCACAAAATCTTCTTTCGGAAAGCATAGGTTTAGATAGGGGCAGCAGAAGAAATTGAAACACAAACCCCGCCACGCCGGCGTCTCGGCCCCAGCCCAAGCCGGAGCGCTGCCGATGCCAGCGGTGTGGGAGCCGGCCACCCCCCACGTGAGCGGTCAATCAAAAGGATGAGTTCGGGGCAGATGGCGGAAATGCTATAACGGTAAACTAAGAAGCTCGTAGAAGAACTGCCATAGGGAGAGGACGCATGATATCCAGACGAGGATTCATTGGGGGAACTGCGCTTGCTTTTGCAGCTCCAGCCGTTCTTCGGGCGCAGACACCGCGCACTCTGAAAATATCGCACCAATTTCCAGGTGGCACTCTCGACAAAGGCGATTTCCGCGACAGGCTTTGCCGGCGCTTCGCTGCTGAGGTCGAGAAGCGGACCGGGGGCGCGTTGAAATTCGAAATCTACCCCGGCTCATCCTTGATGAAGACGAATGCGCAGTTCTCCGCTTTGCGTAAGGGCGCGCTCGATCTCTCGCTTTACCCGCTTCCCTATGCCGGCGGAGAGGTTCAGGCCTTAAACCTCGGCCTGATGCCCTGTCTCGTGACCACCTATGAGCAGGGTGCCCGGTGGAAGAACGCGGCGATTGGGAAAGCGTTGATGAAAATCGCGTCCGAAAAGGGGGTGAAATTCATTACGTGGATGTGGCAGGCCGGTGGCGTTGCCTCCCGGACTGCTCCCATCAAGGGACCCGACGACGTGAAGGGTGTGAAGATCCGCGGGGGTAGCCGCGAAATGGACCTTATGCTGGTGGCTGCCGGCGGCCAAATCTCGACGATGCCTTCGAACGAAATCTATCTCGGCATGCAAACCGGCGCGCTGGATGCTGCGCTGACCTCTTCGACGAGCCTTATTTCCTTCCGGCTCGAAGAACTCGCGAAAGGGCTCACAACGGCACGGGACGGGTCTATCTGGTTCATGTGCGAGCCTCTTCTGATGTCCAAGGACATTTTCGAATCCCTTCCTGCCGGCCAGCAGAAAATCATCGCCGACGTTGGTGAGGAAATGGAGCCCTTCGGAACCGAGGAGGCCAAGAAGGACGATCACGAGGTAGCAAAAATTTACGGCGCCAAAGGCGCAACTGTTGCCGACTTTTCCGCCAGCGACCTCGATAAATGGCGGGTAATCGCCGAGGCAACCGCATGGAAGGATTTTGCGGCGAAATCCCCTGAAGCTGCAGAGCTGCTTGCAAGCGCCCGGACGCTTGCCTGATGGATGCCGAGCTGCGGTCGGATGCTATCCTTTCGGACGCTGATACGGCCTCCATCAGGGATGAGCAAAAAGGTAGCGTGGCCGCAGCTTTCCGGCGCATTACCGGATTTTTCTTCAATCTGGCTGCCCTTGCTCTTATCGCGGCGGGCCTCGAGCTAACTATTGGTGTAGTTGCGGGCCACCTTCTAAAGCGCGGCCTCGAATGGCAGGACGAGATCGAGATCTTCCTCGTCGCCGGGGCGGTCTTTATTTCTGCTGCGCACGTTCAAGCGCGCCGGGGCCACATCGGCATCGAGATCTTCGGGGCGTTTCTCTCACGGCGCTGGCGCCTCCGCCGGCAGCTCCTTATCGACGCACTCTGCTTCCTGTTTGTGGGGTTCGTGGCATGGAAGTCCGGAACTCTGCTGAATGAAGCTTGGGTCGAAGGCCAGGTTTCCGAATCGACCTGGGCCCCGCCCCTCTATATTCCATATGCATTGATGACGTTCGGCATGGCACTCCTCGCCATGGAACTCGCGGTGCAAGTTGGGGAGCGGTCCTTGCTCTTGCTGGCGGCCTCAATCGCGGCGCTGGCAGCCCTACTGTTCTGGCAAAGGCCGGTGATGCCGCTGCTGCCCGCTCTCGATCCCGCTACGATCGGCACACTTTACTGCGCCATAACACTGCTTGTCATGTTCTCCGGCATTCCGATCGCCTTCGCGCTCGGGCTTGTCGCCACAATCTTCATGTTCCTCTTCATGCCGCGTGCATCGGTCGACACGATTTCGCAGAATGTCTATGAGGAACTTGCCAACGTCATCATCCTGGCCATTCCACTCTTTATTCTGAAGGGCGCGGCCATCGGCAGGTCAGATGCCGGGCGCGATCTGTATACGGCGCTTCATGCGTGGCTACATAAGATTCCCGGTGGTCTGGGCATTGCCAATACTGTTGCCTGCGGGCTCTTCGCTGCAATGGCCGGTTCATCGCCTGCAACCTGCTCGGCGATCGGTTCGGCGGGAATCCCTGAAATGCGAAAGCGGGGCTACTCGCCAGGCCTTGCGGCCGGGATCATCGCCGCGGGAGGTACGCTTGGAATTCTGCTCCCGCCATCGGTGACGATGCTGCTTTATGCGGTGGCGGCGGAAGTATCGCTTGGCAAGCTGTTCCTGGCCGGTATCGGGCCGGGACTCCTTCTGGTGGTGCTGTTCTCCATCTACGCGGCCTTGAAATTCCGGAGCGAGCGCCAGCAAGCAAAGGCGAGCTTCGACAGAGGTGGCGTCCGGACTGCGATTCTTGATGAGCATCGATATAGCCTGCGCGAAAAGATCGGTATGCTGCTGTGGGTAGCTCCCTTTGTATCCATTCTCGCAGGCGTCATGGTCGTGCTGTATGCGGGGTGGGCGACCCCCTCCGAGACCGCAGGAGTAGGCGCGGTGCTCGCGCTTCTGGTGATCGGCGTCATGTATGGCGTATGGCGGCCTTCAAGGCTGATGCCAATTCTCAGCGGGACCATGCGCGAAAGCTCCATGCTTTTGCTGATCATCGGTTTCTCGCTTCTCTATTCCTACGTGATGAGCTATCTGCACATATCGCAAAGCGCGGCGGTTTGGCTCACCTCACTGGGCCTTTCGAAATGGGCGCTGCTTGCGTCGATCCTGCTCTTCGTCGTCGTGCTAGGCTTCTTTCTCCCGCCGGTCTCCATCATCCTGATGACTGCGCCAATCATCCTGCCGCCGATAAAGGCGGCTGGATTTGATCTGATCTGGTTCGGCGTGGTCATGACGATCGTCATGGAAATGGGTCTCATTCACCCTCCCGTTGGCCTTAATCTCTTCGTGATCAAAAACATAGCGCCCGATATCCCGCTGGCGAAAGTGATGTGGGGAGCGCTACCATTCGTCTTCCTGATGTTCCTTGCAATCTTGCTCATTTGCGTCTTTCCGGACATCGCGCTGCAGCTCCCGCGGCTCATCGACTAGCTTACATAGTGTTGAATGCCATAGTTCGGCCTCTTCCGAAGTATCCGGGGGATGGAATGCAGAGCGCGGGCATTACCTAAATGCTATGACTGCAGGTGCTGACCTAGCGCAAGTCGCTGCTCTTCTTGGTGGGCACCCCCTCACCCCTCAAACGTGTGCTGTGGCGCGACCTTGCTTAAACTGGGCCGAACGCAGGCTTCATATTGGAGGCGCCCTTGGAAGGGATCTTCACGAGCGAAATGTTGGAACTTTGCCGGATCGAACATCGCCAGCGGCGTGCTGTTAGTGTCGCAAGCATAGGACGCCGCGGATTCTAAAGAGGTCTTTCGCCTTCCACTCTAATTGGGGATTCCATGCAAGAAAGAGCCGGACCCTTCGAGGCGCCCACCGAAAGGGATACGAAGAAAAGCTTTACGCGCGCACTGACGCTCGCCGCCATGAGCCTCGGATACGGGGTGGTGCAGCTCGACGTCACCATCGTAAACACCGCGGTGCATGCGATCGGTGTTTCCCTCGGCGGGGGCGTTTCCGAGCTCCAGTGGATCGTCACCGCCTACACAATCGCCTTTGCCGCGTTTATCCTGACCGCAGGTGCGCTCGGCGACCGGATAGGTGCGAAAAGGGTCTTCATCGCGGGCTTTACGGTTTTCACCTTGTCGTCGCTAGCCTGCGCGATAGCACCGAGCGCGGACATCCTCATTCGTGCAAGAGCAATCCAAGGGCTTGGCGCCGCAATCCTGGTACCCAATTCGCTTGCGCTTCTGAACCATGCCTATCCGCAGGAAAGAGAGAGGGGCCGCGCCGTCGGAATGTGGGCCGCCGGAGCCAGCCTCGCGCTGACAGCTGGGCCTTTGGCAGGGGGCGTGCTGATTGCCCTTGCAGGCTGGCCCAGCATCTTTCTCGTTAATCTTCCCATAGGCTTGGCTGGTCTCTGGCTTACTTGGCGTTACGTCAGCGAGACGCCCACCTCCTTGAACCGCGAGCTCGATCTTTTGGGTCAGGCGCTTGCCATCATGGCTTTGGGCTGCTTAGAGCGGTTCCCGTTTTAGTTTACGCATATCCGGCGTGACGAAAGAAGTTTAAGCACTCCACGGGCGCGAAGCCATCCAAGAGTTTGCCGATCCGGTCCCAAAGGCTTTCGACCGAACGCTCTT
>JBAUNL010000874.1:0-7996 GCA_049579205.1 Rhodomicrobium sp.
TACGTCTTTGCCTGCGAGACATCAAAACCGGCAAAAGTAGGCATGGATCAAACTCCACTGGTTGGTGTGAAGCGGCGGAGCTTACCGAACTCTGCTCTTAAGAGCTCTGACGTTGCCCGCCGCGATACATCCATGTGGACGGCTCCTTCCACCGGCGCGGAAGCGCCAAGGAAGTGGTTGCCGATGAGGTGAACCACGATTCGGAGGGAGCCACATGAAGACGGTAACGGCAATTGGTCTCGACATCGCGAAGTCTGTGTTCCAGGTCCACGGCATCGACGCGGCGGGCAAGGTGATTATCCGCGAGCAATTGAAGCGCGCGCGTGTTCTCCCGTTCTTCATGAAGCTGCCGCCCTGCGTGGTCGGCATCGAAGCTTGTGCCTCCTCCCACTACTGGGCACGCGAGCTGACGGCACTCGGCCATGACGTAAAGCTCATGCCGCCGGCTTATGTGAAACCCTACGTCAAGTGGCAAAAGAACGATGCGGCCGATGCCGAGGCGATCTGCGAGGCCGTGCAGCGCCCCAATATGCGCTTCGTTCCTATCAAGCAGCCCGAGCAGCAAGCGGGCTTGGTGCTGCACCGGACACGCCATCTCCTCATCCGCCAGCTGACTGCGGTTACCAACTCGATCCGGGCGCATTTGGCCGAGTTCGGGATCGTCGCCCCGGTGGGACGCAGAGGCGTGGATACTCTGATCGCGATCGTTCATGATGGCAGGGATGATCGCATTCCGGACCTTGTGCGCACTTGCCTTACCGCCCTCGGCATTCAGGCCGGGGCGCTCAGAGAGCAAATCCGCATTCTTGACCGGCGCTTGGTCCTTTGGCACCGGTCGAACGAGACCTGCAAGCGGCTCGATGCGATCCCGGGCGTTGGACCGGCACTCGCCACCGCGCTTGTCGCCAGCTGATCCGGTGATCGGGACACCCCACTTGGGCCAGAGCGTTGTCGAATGCGAGCTTTTGACCGGGACCCGATCCGCGGAAGGCATTATGGCCAGCGGCCATGTGAGCCGCATAGTAAGGCCGGACACATGGCTGCCTCCAACCGACGCTGCTGCAAGCATGCGAGATCCCCTGACAGCTGGGAACCGTCCACACATGGCCCAGAGGGTGAGTGCTCGGCACGTTGCCGCCAATCCGCTTACCGGGGTGCTGCTGCCATCCTTTTTTGGGGAAGCTGCTGCCGGGCCGGTCATTCATAGGCCCCTTCGTGTCCTTAGCTATAGCTAGCGACAGGCGGCTAGGCTCTATTGGCCAGATCGCAAGATCAAAGGCCGCGTAGCCTCGTATTTCCGCCTCATTATCTCGAAAATGGCGTAGCCAGGAGTGCCGGGACGCATGCCGGTGCCAACATCGGCCGCCACGAGCGCGATGGCCGCCGCATTGCAAAGGTCGTCGTGCGCGCCTGGTGGATGCGAGATCAATTCGCGGCCGCTGGAACGGGTGTTGCGGCGCTCAAGTGCGGCAAGCTGACTGATGAGCCTTGGATTATCGAGAAGCTGGATGCGACCGCTATTTAACGGCGCCAGCAATTCGAGATAGATTTGGCTTGCGGTCTTCTCGTTGAAATCGATTTGAATGCCGTGGCCCAGAAGGCGGCTCGCGACCCAGTCCCCCGAATATTTGTCGGACGAACAGCGGGAGAGCTTATAGCTTTTGAGCAAAGCGGCAATTTCCTCGCAAACCGCGTCCGGCGAAAACCTCGGCCGCCACTCGCGAATGGCGGCTAAGACGCGCTGCTCGCCGTCAGCGAAGGCTATGGCTAGCGTCATGCTGTCTTGACCAGAGCCGCCGGCGGGATCGAGCCCGGCGACGTAGCGGTGTGCGTCCGAGGGCGGCAATTCGAAGCGGCCTGGCACCACGGCAGCGTCGATAACCTCCTGGTTGATATACCTTTCAACATCGGTTCGAAATTCAGCGAGGTATTCGGCGCTGGCGGCGGCTGGGTCCTTCTCAATTTCGGCTTGGATGAAGCTTTCGGGAATGAGCGGGTTCATGGTCCGCGTGGCGGCTTTCCAGCACAGCTCATCCGGCACGTCTTGAGCCCAGAGACGGCGATAGTCTTTCCATAATTGGCCGCGCCTCGCATAGGGCGAAGATGATAAAATCATCATGCTGCCAGGGATTGACGCAAGGCCAGGCCGGAGCGCGGTGACGATTTCAACATCCGGCGTTGAACTCGTTTCTGATGTTGGGAGGAAAGCCCCCTCGTCGACGATGCCCGCAAGAAGCGTCCGGCCGCGAACCAAGCGAAAATCGGCAACCATGATCTCGATTGATGCGCCCGTGCTTAGCTCAATCTCACGGGCCGTCTCGCGGACAATCAGACGCTTCAACATCGGCGTTTCGTTAAGCAGCGCCTTCGCGTATTTATGCACGACAGCGGCTTGCCGTACATCGGCGCATGTGACGCTGACAACGCCAGTTTCACCGGGCGCAAGAAGCGGACGCCAATTGCGGAAAGCGGCGATGTAGCAAGCTATCAGCGCAAGAATGCGGCTCTTGCCGCCGCGCCGCCCGCATATGATTGTGGCGGACGTGCATTGCTTCGAAGGCGGCGTTTCACGGCCGGTGCAGGCTTTGAATATCTCGATTTCGTTAGGGTCTAGCGGGAGAGCGAAGAGGCACTTCAGGAAGATGCGCCAAGCGGCCCAGCTTGGCCCAGCAAACCAGCTTTTGAATAAGCCGGGATCGTCCATCGCTTGAATTATCGTCGGCGCCTTGACGGGCTTTGGCGAGATCATCCGGTTTCGCCCTCGGTAACTTCGCGAGCGTCACCGCCATAGCGCTGCGAGATGTAATCTTCTAGATGCGGCGTCACGTCGCGCGGGCGGCGCTTCAAGCCGATAAGCGCGGCACTGCGGTTGAAAGCGTTAACCAGCGAAACCGTTTCCGTGACGTCCACGGGTTTGCCTTCCGCAAGCAAAGCCTCGCGTTGCTCGCATTGTAAAATCAGGCCGACACACCGGCGCACGACTTGGTGTTCCAATTCGCTAAGGCGGTCAGCGCCGCCCAAGTCGGCAACAATCGCTCGATGAAGCTCGCGGTCGCGGCGGCCCCACAATGTGCGCGCATCGATCCGTTGCGCGTGCCTTCCCCGGCCGGTCCCAGCGCGTGTGCTGAATGCCTTTGATGTAGCTACCTCACGGCTAATGTCTGTCATTTTATTTCGAGCCTAGGCTCAGCCCGCTCGGGGCTTAATGCCCCTTCCTCGGTGGCGCGCACTTCCCGGTGTTCTTTCTTCATCGCCTATTTCTCCTTCAATTAATCTTCTGGGGTGGGTGGACATGCCGTAGGCAGGGGCTCATTTTGCGCCCCCGAAAGCAGCCGCTGCGCCTCCTCGGCTGGCACAAGGGTGCGGCCGCCAATTTTGATCACGCGGATTTTGCCGAGTTTGACGTACTTGTAGAGTGTCGCCCGACTAATGCCTATGCGCTGGCAAAACGGGTTCACCCGAAACGCCAGCGGGGCCCCTATGGGTGGTGAATTGAGGGTTTTCGGCATGCGAACATCTCCTGCTTAGAGTGTCCGCCAGTCTCCAAATAAAGCCGCGCTTGTAATCCGGAATAGCCAGAAATTGAATTATCGGCCGGAGGTCTTATTGCTACGCCAATTATTTAACCATGGTCCGAGGCGCCCTCTGAGTGTCGACCTACCAGGTTCACGGCTGCACAGTTTGACGCAATACTCCAGTAGTTTTTCTTCAAGCTTGGCCTGACTACTCCAAGTTGGGTCGTCGGCTGAAAAATCATCATGATACTCCATCAACCGGTACGTTTCTTGTTCGAGCTTTGCCCAAGGGAACGCTTCCTTCCGCCCCCGCTTTTTTGTGGGTTTGCCCGAGAGGTCTTTCAGCCAGCCGTGCAATTTATCTCGGAGAACTCTGACGTCAGCGAAACGGACGCTTTCGGCTGCATGACCGGCTTCCGGATAGCCGTCAGCGAAACGGGATGGGCCCAACCAGTTCGGCGCGCCATCGATGACCATGGTGATATCACCTAGTTCCTCCAAGCGGATTTTGCGAAGTGGACCTGAAGTCTGGACTGCGTATTGAATGTCAGGATGCCGCGAGGCTTCCCTTGCCAGCAATGTCACCTTCGCGTCTCTTGCTGCGTGCATGAGCGCTAACCCTGCGCGCAACGTCGCGGCGTGACTATCAATAGCGCTCAAGCCGACTGGCGAGCAGCTTGGCCCGAAAGCTAGCAACTGCACCGCATCGCTTAGGAGCACATGCTGGCCAGATGACAAGTTCTTCAGCCATTCCGGCGAAATCCCCTGGGGTGGCTCCCAAGCCTGGGCTTTCGCCTTTTTCCAGGCCGCAAAGAAAGGGAAATCTTCCCAGAGCCTCATCACCTCCTGGCGAGAAAAAGTGACGCCTTTCCAGGTCCATCTTGTGCGCGACCCATCAGGGTTCGGCGTACCACTGCCTTTGGAAGTCAGGCAAACCCCGTTATGGAACACGAAGTCGTGCAGGCCCGGAGTGTAACCAGGTCCGCGATCAATATTCAGGCACTTTTGCGGATGGAATTCGCAGGCCTCGAAGATGAGCGGTGAGCTCGCCAGCGCGAAGCCTTCCTGGACCGGCAATTGCACATGTTCAGCCGCAACGGTCCATTGGATCTTGGCTCCCAATCCTGTTATTTCGCCGACCCTAATTTTCTCGAGCAATGAATGAAAAGCAGCAGCATAGCTTACTTCAAAAGGTGCACCTTCTTTCTGGCCCGCTTCGAATAATAACTGTTCGGCTCTTGCCGGATCTGCGAACGCGAATTGCTCCCCATATCTACGGCTCCGCGTGCTGATCCAGGTCAGGACCGCCATCAGCGGCCAGCGTTCGTCCGAGGAAGATGGGCCTGCGCCGTTCACGCCCGTAGCCCGCATTGGGCCTTCCTCCAAAAGCGAGCGCTTTGCTCTTGGCCGGTGGTCCTCCGTAGTCTCTGCCGCTATGGGCGATTTAGAACCGCGGCCAAGCTCTGCACCGGCTCGCAGTAGACAGCCCAGGAGGTCATAAGTTCCCGGCGCTTCTCAAGCGCATCGGCACGCCGGTAGGCTTGCTCTGCCTTATCGCCAACCACGTGAGCCAAAGCGGCTTCGGCAATCTCGCGGGGGAAATGGGTTTCGTTTCCAGCCCAGTCCCGAAACGCAGATCGAAATCCATGAACGGTAACTCCATCGAGTTTCATCCTGCGCAAAACCATTTCCATGGCCATCCCGGACAACGGCTGCCCTGCCCGTAGGCCTGGGAATACGAACTCGCTCACGGCGCTTTCGTAGAGCCTTCGAAGGATCACCAGCGCACGGCCGGGTAACGGTATGCGGTGCCTGCGTGCCGCCTTAGTACGCCCCGCGGGAACGGTCCAGATTTGCGCCTCAAAGTCAATTTCCGGCCAGCGCGCGCCTAGCACCTCGCCAGAACGCGCAGCAGTCAGGATGCAAAATTCCAGCGCGAGCGCCGCTACGCTCTCATGTTCGCGTAGCCGCCCCATGAATTCCGGCAAGTCCTGGTAGGCCATCGCCGGATGATGACCGCGTGTCAGCTTGAGGCGCTTCGGAAGCAGATGGCTCAGATGTCCGCGCCAAGCCGCGGGGTTCTCTCCGGACCGGTAACCTTGCGCTTTTGCAGCGTCCAACACGGCCTCGATCCGTCCGCGTAAACGGGAAGCCGTTTCCGGCTTTTCAAGCCAATGCGGCTTCAGGACGGCGAGGACGTCTGCGGTGTCAATTTGATCGACTGGGCGTGATCGGAGCGGCGCGGCATAGTTTTGGAGTGTCATCTTCCATTGTGCACGGTGCTTGGGGTTACGCCATTCTGGCGACTTGGCCTCAATGAGCGCGTCCGCGATCTGCCCGAATGTTGGCCTTCTCGCATTGAGGGCCCGGTCCTTGCGCCTGTTTTCGATCGGGTTCTTCCCCTCGGCCAGAGTCCGGCGGGCCTTGCTTGCCTTCTCCCTTGCCTCCCCCAAGGAAATGACATTCGCGGAGCCGAGGCCCATTTCGGTAACCTTGCCGGCGAAGCTGAAGCGGAAAACCCACTTCCGCGCCCCGGTGGACGAGACGATTAGATAAAGACCGCCCCCGTCGCCATGCCGGCCAGGCTTCGCAGTCGCAGCCGCCCTTGCCGACAATTTATGCATGCCGCGCGCCATACTCGCGTCGCCGTCAGTCTTATACTTGGTCTTACAATTGGACGCCGATTGTAGCGGATAAGCACAGACAAGGAAAGACGTTTTCCAGGCTAAGTATCTTGCAAAAATGCGTAAATCTGGACAGACTCAAATCAGCTCCTATACCTGTTTGGCGGACTCCCTCTCCGCCAGAGGGCTGCTTACGTAGACATTAGATTTTCCCGAGGCACCCCCCTCCCCCGTCCAAATTTCGTGTCATGATTTTGAAGCGCGCTGTGGATGCGATTTTCGCGGGGTTTTTGCGGGGATGATTTTTGGAGGTGCTGAACAGGCATCGAGAACATCCTCGGGGTCTTTGTGTCCCTTATTGCTTCGTGCGCTCCGCCTGTGCAAAAGACGGGCGGCGCGCTTGCCCCTGGAAAGCAAATCACCATCAGTTCGCGGTGCGGAAGCGAGGAGAGGACAAATGCAAGTGCTTTTGAAGTGAGGCTAAATGGCTAGCCGTCCAACAAACGCAAATTCTAGGCAACCGACTCACCTGACCCCGGATGAAGCCCACACGGGAAAGGAACGCCTTGCGAAAGTTCTGGAGAAAGTGCGCCAATTCCAGCCGACCAGCGTCACTGATCAATATAACATTCCTGAAGTGGACAAGCTCTCTGCTGCCATCGACGAAGCGCTTGTTCGAACCTTCGGCGCTGGTTCGCTCGATTACAAACGATACAGTCGCGCCAGCAGTTTTAACAACGGCCCTTTTAATTATGCCTACCAAGTCCCGATCAGTTCGGTTCACCAATCGTTGGAGCGTTCCAAAGCAAAGAACATTGCGCTGTTGGAACAGGCTATCGAGGGGCTTACCGAACTCACCGAGGCAGCGGCACCTTCAACGAATGAAACGCCTACTCGCGATCACGTCTCCAACCGTAAGGTTTTTGTCGTCCATGGCCACGAAAAGGGACCGAGGGAGGAGGCGGCTCGTTTTTTGGAGCGGCTCAATTTCGAACCCATCATTCTGCATGAGCAGGTCAATAAAGGCCGCACGATTATAGAGAAGTTTGAAGCACACGCGGATGTCGGATTTGCTGTCGTTCTCCTCACACCCGACGATGTCGGAGGTCCGAAAGGCGGCGAGCAAAACTTTAGAGCCCGCCAAAACGTCGTCCTCGAACTAGGCTACTTCATTGGGAAACTTGGTCGCGAAAGGGTATGCGTTTTGAAGTCGGGTGAGCTGGAGTTACCCTCAGATGTTCTTGGCTTTGTGTGGACGCGGCTTGATACTCACGGCGCTTGGAGATTTCTCCTCGCGAAAGAGTTGAAAGCCGCTGGCTATGAACTCGATCTGAATGAAGTGGCCCGGTAGCGGCGAGCTCCTTTCGGCGACCTACATCTTTCTGTTTAGTCTGGCTGTGAGGAACATGCTGAAGGTCAAGTGGCTGCCTCGCTGGCCTACTAACTTTAGCGGATAGCATATATTAACCCTTTTATCGGCGTGAAAATGTATGCCATCGTCTAGCACATGAAACGGATCGCGGTTCTTGCAGTCAGCATTCTGTCGCTGGCCTATGCAGCAGCGGCATTCCTTCGCGTCATTGCTACCGTCAAGGGAGCGCCACAAACACTCAAGGACTTGGGTGAACTTTGGTGGATACACGCGTTTTCTGATCCAAAGGTTTTTATTGCGGTCTGCATTTCGGCTGCGTGGCTGATTTATTTAGCCTATAGCGAAGGATGGGTGGCAAACAGAAGTGGCTCCACAATTTCGGACGGTGCGGTAGGTGGAATTTCTGCCTGACGACGGGCACGCTGGTGCCCGCGAATCAGGAGTGACAATGAGCAGAAGACCACGGCGGAACCACTCACCGTCCT
>JBAUNL010000875.1:0-1968 GCA_049579205.1 Rhodomicrobium sp.
GCAGTCGCCATTGCCGTCCGCAACGTCTCGGGGCGAAAAAGATGGTCGAAACTGCGGGAATGGCTCACACCGGCGCTCTCCATAAGCGGTACCAAGCCTTGATATTGAACGGGGAATGTGGGTCGAATCCGGTCATCGGGCTCTTTTCCGGCAATGCCCGCTATTGGGTGATGACCCGCAGTTCCTGCCCTCCGCGCGGAACGCTCGCTGCGCATCTCGGCATCTAATTTTCTGAAGGGTTGCCCTGGGCCAAAAGCTGCCTTCGCCATATTGCCTTGCCGCGCATCCTCTCCTCGTCCATTAGCACCCCGCCGCCATGTTTCCGGATGCGCGCGTCTTGTTAAGCGCGCGTAGCCAGACGGTGCACCTTGACGCTCGGTTTAGCTCCGAGGCGAACTATTTGGTGGTCGAACTCTCGCTAACGAGAAAATGGTGAACCGAGTAGGCCGTCATGAGTGCGGCGTAGCCCTCCGGAAGATGTGATTGCTGCCACGCGTCGCCAAACGCCACCTTGACCGCGTCGAGATCCCGCCAGATGGACTCGAACACAACTTCTGCCGACAAAGCGTCTATTGGCTCGAGAATTCGATATCCAAGGCACCCCGCCTTACTGTTGACCAGAGCCGCGGACGAGGAGTGAAACCTTCGGAGCAGTTCATCCCGGCATCCAGGCGCAGCAGTTGCCCGAAAGACCCGCGCAATTGGCCGAGAGCTGTTATGGACCGTCATGACATTCCTCCTGGATGCTGGTGTAATCGCTTGCTGGGTCCATGCTGCCTTTCGCGCTTAAGAAACTGGGATTTGATCCGGCCAGCGCTTCCGCGCCCTTTGTGGCGCCCCTCGTAGACGTAATCGGGCTTGTTATCTATTTCAGCGTCGCCATCGTAATTTTGGGGGCACGCTTCTCTAAAGTCTCTGAGATAGCGCTGTTCAATTGAAAGAAAGCCGCAGCCACCTAGTCTTGGGCCCTAGAACGCTCTTCAAGTAATAGCGCCACCTTTTTGTTTGCGTTGCCATAACTCGAAGAGCGTGACGATCAAAACGAGGCCACCTAAGGCGAAATGCCAAAATCTGAGCTGACCTTCGTATTCCAAGACTAAGGGCGCCACCGCGATCCAGGCGCCGCAAATTAGATTGATAACTTCCTCCCAATTAGAAAGTGCCACGATTTCGAGCTGCGCTACAAAGATGATGATAAGTCCGGCAATCACCGCACTCACCGCCGGTAGATTGTCGTATCCAATATCAGCGAGCGATGGTGAGAGTAAGATTACGACACCGAGGGCCAGTAGAAGCCAATCTTGCCATTCCCGATGAGGGGCGAGTGTCTTGAAGATAGGCATCCCACGCTCTCCTATGTTGCTGCGCAAGTCAGGTGACTCTTGGACGGCGCGGGGGGGCGTGCCTCAAGTTTTTCCGAGAGGCCTGCGACGTTTAAAGGCCAGCAACTGTATTTGATCCGGATGACAATTTAGATTCAACAGCATTTTATTATCGAGTGATCTATGCTTCTTTGAGGTTACCCAGACGTACGCGATGGCTTTGAAAGCGGAAATTTGGGATGCGAACCCGACCAGCAGCACGGGGTGGAGAGCTGACCTCGTCTTCAAACCCGAGACTGGACCGGTCGCAGCCACCGCGACTTGATGTCTTGCGCCGGTTTCATTTGCAATTGACTGCGATCGAGCAACTTTCTTTCGAGCGTAGGAGGTTGACCGGACCAGTACCGCGCCGGCGATGATCAGCCAAAAAAGAAGACGTCGTGCATGACCTGATAGCGGCGACGCCAGCAAGGCCGTTTCCGACTTGAGCGGCTCATGTCCAATGTGCACACTTCGAGGTGAGAAGTGGCTCCACAATTTCGGACGGTGCGGTAGGTGGAATTTCTGCCTGACGACGGGCACGCTGGTGCCCGCGAATCAGGAGTGACAATGAGCAGAAGACCACGGCGGAACCACTCACCGTCCT
>JBAUNL010000876.1:0-2936 GCA_049579205.1 Rhodomicrobium sp.
CTTGGCGAGTCGAGCCTCGAAATTTGGGAAGATGCCGGTACCACTCCCTTTGCCTTCGCCC
Organism: Rhodomicrobium sp.; assembly: GCA_049579205.1. Lineage (GTDB taxonomy): Bacteria > Pseudomonadota > Alphaproteobacteria > Rhizobiales > Rhodomicrobiaceae > Rhodomicrobium. The sequence continues at coordinate 62 of JBAUNL010000876.1, forward strand.
GTATCCGCGCCGACATCGACATCGGCTGCATCGCCGAGCAGACGGTCGCGACCGCTGCCGATGCGCTCATGTGGGTGGATCAGAACGGCGTGGTCCGGCAGCTTACAGCATCGGAGCCAGAGCGCATTTCTACCCATTCCCTCGAGCGCGCGATCGCTGACCTGACATGGGACGAGCGGCGGGCCCTTTACGCAGTATATACCCACTTCAACGGTCACGATTTTTACGCCATCACCAGCCCCTATTGGACCTGGGAATTCGACCTCGCCACCGGACTCTGGCATGAACGCGCGAGCGGCGGACTTTCCAACTGGTTCGCTCAGGGCTTCGAGTCCTTTAGTGGGAAGGTGGTGATGGGCTCCAACCAGGATGCAAGCCTGCACATCTTGGATGACACATCGCAGACGGAGAGCGGCAATCCCTATCTCTTTCTGGCACAATCGGCACCGCTGCATGATTTTCCGAAAGGCTTGATCGTGGATCAGCTCGATGTAGATATCATTCCCGGTGTAGGGGTCACGGGGGCGAGTGCCATCGCGGCAGACCCTCAGCTCATGCTTGATTGGTCGGACGATGGCGGCCACACTTGGACAGGAGGGCGCACTGCTTCCCTGGGCCGCGCCGGCGAGCGTTTCGCCGTTGCGACTTTCCACCAGCTGGGCGCCACGCAAAGGGCGGGGCGGACGTTTAGGCTTTCCTGCTCTTCGCCGGTCATGCGTGGCATCCTCAACGCCGATGCTCGCGTAAGGCCAATTTCAGCATGAGCGGCCAAGCAAATCTCTTCAGCCGGTTCGGGTTTCAGGTTGGCCAGGACGGCAAGCTCGACAACAATACTCGCGCTTTTTTCTCAAAGTTCCAGGCTCGCGTCGGCCCAGCCATTCCCGACGTCGCCGCGAACGCCTCCTGGGCGCAGATCGCCGCGACGATTAACGCGCTGATCAAGGAATTTGTGGCGCAGGGTTGGATACAGAAGGGCTTCGACGCGGACGAGACTGCGTTTGCGAATGCGATCCAAGCGGTGACGATGATCCCGGCCGCAACCGAGTGGGCTTATGCTCCTTACGAGGTTTTGCGCGATCAGATCACAACGGGTGTGGAGTTCGTCGCGACGGAAAACGCTTATAGCGTTTATGACAGCTCGCAATGGCTTATTGAATACACTGCCGCCCAGCGTGCGGGGCGAATCGGCGGGGCGGCCTGCGATTGGGCGACATCGCTGAATAGCCTGCAAAACCAGCTGGCGAACTGCAATCTCGTGAACCTTTATGTGGCCTGGTACGGCAACGACCTTCGCGCCGGTGCGTGCAACCTCACGCCGGGCGTCACGCGCACGGACTTCGATGATGTGCCGCATGAATGGGTGTGCAATGGCTTGCATCGCAATGAGGCGCATCTTGTCTCGACTGTGAATGGCAGCGCGGCTTTCGGCGGAACCCCTGACGATCAATCCGTGGTTGCTGCCATCAAGGATCTAAAAGCCCACGGGCTTCAGGTTTGCCTAACACCCTTCATCTTGATGGATATTCCGGCGGGCAATACGTTGCCCGATCCTTACACCGGCGGAACGGGCCAAGCGGTTTATCCCTGGCGCGGCCGGATCACAAAAGCTTACACGACGGCGGACAAGTCTGCGCAGGTGGCCGCGGAAATTTCAGCGTTCGTGGCGCAGTATCGTAATTTCGTCCTGCACTATGCGGATCTCTGCGCCCTTGCTGGCGGGGTCGATGTATTCTTGCTCGGCACCGAGCTTCGCGGGCTCACATGGATGCGCGATACCGAGGGCAGCTACCCCTTCGTTGCCGCGCTCGTGCAACTGGCGGCGGATGTGAAGGCTATTCTGCCGGGCGCGCAGCTTTCCTACGCGGCCGACTGGTCGGAATGGTTTGGACATCAACCCGCTGACGGATCGGGCGATGTTTTCTTTCATCTCGATCCGCTCTGGTCGGACGCAAACATCGCGGCGGTCGCCTTCGACAATTATTGGCCACTCTCGGATTGGCGGGACACTGCGCCGAATGCCGACGAGGTGGTGAAGCCGGACGGCACGCTGACCGCCATCACCGACTACGATTATCTGATGGGCAATGTCCGTGGAGGAGAGGGCTACGCCTGGTATTACGCGAGCGATGCGGACCGCGTTTCGCACACACGGACCCCGGTCACCGATGGCGCCTACGGCAAGCCCTGGGTCTTCCGCTACAAGGATGTCTGGAGCTGGTGGGCCGGCCAGCATTACAATCGGCCGGGCGGCGTGGAGCAATCGCAGCCAACGGCCTGGGTGCCGCAATCGAAGCCGGTCTGGTTCACCGAGCTCGGCTGCCCGTCAATAGACAAGGGCTCGAACCAGCCGAACGTCTTTTTCGACCCGAAATCATCCGAGAGCGCGATCCCCTACTTCTCGACCGGTGCTTCGGACTATCTCATTCAGCGGCGCTATCTCGACTCGATGCTGCGCTTCCTCAACGAGAGCGATCCCGAATTCAGTGAAGACCGCAACCCGAAAAGCAGCCTCTACGCGGGGCGCATGATCGATCTCAGCCGGGTGATGATCTACACCTGGGATGCCCCGGCCCTATCCCTATTTCCCGCTCTACGACTCCGTCTGGAGCGACGGGCCAAACTGGATTTACGGCCACTGGATCGCCGGCAAGCTTTCGACTTACGTCCTGCCGCAGGAGCTTAACAGCATGGCAACCGCAACCACTTACGCGCCCTTGAGCCCGTATATCATCGACCCAGCGACTGGGAAGCTCGACAAGCAGTACCGCGACTTTTTCCAGGGCATCGAATACATTCAGGGTGCTGCCATCCCAACTGTGTCTCTGGATCCGACGGCGGCCGAAGCCGCGAACGCGATCAACGCGCTGCTTGCAGT
>JBAUNL010000877.1:0-2470 GCA_049579205.1 Rhodomicrobium sp.
CGGATGATCAAGATGTTCGGAGTGAAACCGCTCCTTGGGGCAATCGCTGCCTAGCTTTCTTGCTGAGAGTTCGAATGCCAGGCCGCTCCTACCGATTACATCAGCACGTTTTTCCACGGCCTCGGCCTTGAGCGGCCGAATGCACGCTAGGCTTAACCAAAAGGTGTCGTGCCGCCGAAGAGATCGTCGAAGGGCGAAGTAGCTGGCTGGAAATTTTCCTCTTTCGTGATGCCAGTGCGCGCTGAAGCCAGCCGAGTACAGCCTTCGAGGAAGAGGCTGCTGCTGGTGCCGGGCCGTCCCAGACCATGAATACTCTATTCAGCCGGATCCTGAATACCTCCTTCGGCCAAGTGCCTTGCCGGTCGAATGATGATCGAGGCCATATTCGGTGACCGCGGCAACGAGACTGCTGTACCCGGGATTTTCCGCCAGCGGTATCGCCCCACCCTCGGCCGCCATGCTGAATCCATGCGGATCATGAACAGCTGTTCCATCGGGGCCGGGGGGGATACTGGTAACTCGCTCGCGAGTTTCGGTTGCGCCCTCACACCACCCGCCGCAAAGGGTGACCAGGAAGGACTGTGCAATACAAAAACTCCGTCGTGTCGCGTTTCCAAAATAAACTTTGCCTTTTTTTTTGCCTCTTCATCCTCCGTCAAATCAGCGCTTAGTTTCCGTTGACGTGCTTTGATATATGCCCAGAGAGCTTCGACAGCGTTCCAGTCACCACCCCTTAGTGCTTCATCGATTCTGGCGGCGAATGCAGCGCCGTCTAAGCTTTTTACATTATCGATTATATCTTTCTTTATTGTTTTAAAGTCTATGGTAAATAGCTGTTTAATTTCGTCGCCGACGTGGCTTCTCTATTGCAGCATGCTATCCGCATAGCAAATATTCCTGAAGCTAAATGCAAGGTATACTTCGATCATATCTTCGTTATTACTGTAATTGCCACAATTTAGACTTGATCGTTAACCATATTGTAAGCATAGACGGGCAGGTGGCCTAGCACTACAGAGCGAAACCCGAGGAAACCGAAAGGAGGCGAAGAGCAGAAAGCCGGGAAGGAGATGAAAGGCCAAGCGGTCCTGCAGGATGCGCCGCCTTTGAATGAAATTTGAAAATTTGCAGAAGCGCCCGGCCATCGCGCCGGGCTTTATTTTTTGTCCTCTCTCCAAAAGCGAAACCGTGAACACGGTCGGCGGGCAGTGACGCGCCCGTCCCGACGAGCAACGTCGGAGAGTCGACCGGGCGGTGCGCTAACACCGCGCCGGTCTCGTAAACGCCAAAATGGAGTGGTCCAAATGGCGAAGCGTCCTCAAACTATAAAACCAAGCATACCATACTTCAAGATCGTTGCTGCAGGACTCGGCATCGGCGCTGCTGGTGTCGAGATTTGGCTAAACGTCGAATTCGTGGCGAAGTCGGAAGGCCTCGCCTCAAGTGTGACTGCCGCAGTTGTCACGGCGAGCATACTTGCTGCAGCGTCCATTCCTCTCGCGGAGCGCGCAGCGAAGACCGGGCACTGGGCGAAAGCCTTGGGCCTCGGCTTAGTGTTTACCTGCATGGCAGCCTATGCATTGTCGGCGAGCGTCGAGCGACTCGGCACTTTCCGTGATGCAAAGATAGGCTCGGCTCAAGCGGACAACGCAAGAGCCGGTTTGGCGAAGGATGCTTACGCGGACGCGGAGAAGATCCGTGAGCGCGAGTGTACTAAGCCGGGTGGCCAGGTGCCGGGCCGCGGAGGAAGCGGTCAAGAAGGCCCGCAAGAGCTTGCTTGATAAACCGGTGCAACGGGTTGCGGACTCAATGGGTGAGCGCGTCACGGCGCTTTTGCCCTTCCTCTCCCCGGAGCAGGTGCGGCTCTACCAGCCGCTCATTCTGCCGATCGGTCTTCAGTTCGGCGGTTTTATCCTTCTCGCCCTTGGCCTAGCGCCTGGGGCAGAGGCAGCCCAGCCAAGGCGCAACAAGCGCAACCGCGGAAAGCGGGGACGCAAGGCGCTAGCCCAAAAGACGCCGCCAGCGGCTAACGTCGTTGGCTTCCCGGCGTCTTCGAAGCAGTCGTAACGATCTCGAGCCCGGCCGGAGCGATCCGCGTCGGGCTTTTTGCTTTTAACTATTAAGTCATTCCTAAGCAAGAATGTTAATATTCCTAAACATGTTTGCAAAAATCATAAAATACTCTCTAAATAAACCATGAGTAGCAAATCAAATGAAAGAATTGCTTGCTATATCAGCTGTTGCTTTTCTTTTCAGAAGGGCTAACGCTAGTTCAGAAGTGAGACCAACAGGCGTTAATATACTATAGACGGCCAAAGCCAACGTAGCGTATTACTACTCCAGGCGCCGTGGGCGTCACATCCATACCTTCCCTTCAGGTCAAAGGTATACTAGCCGGGGCGGCCCTTACATACGGTACATTACGCCTGGCGGCGGGCGCACAGGGCCCATCCCTCGCTCAGCTAAGGGC
>JBAUNL010000878.1:0-7313 GCA_049579205.1 Rhodomicrobium sp.
ACAATGTTTGGACTACGTCATACGCTGGCGGGCGCGGCCGCCTTATTGCTGCTGGCTGACGCGGCGCAAGCGGCCGATCCGTTCGAGATCACCTCGTCAACGTTCAAGGACGGCGCCATGTTGCCGAAAAAGGCAGCCGGCGCCAACAAGGCCAATCCGAACTGTGTCGGCGAGAACGTATCGCCGCAGTTTTCATGGAAGAATGTGCCGACCGGCACCACCAGCTTCGCGCTGGTGATGACCGACCCGGATGGCCGCGGCACCGGCGTCGATCATTGGATTGCCTACGGCATTCCCGCCTCAGTGACCGGCTTTGCCGAGGGGGAAGTTAGCAAGCCGTCCGACAAATATGTTGGCGGCATCGGCACGCAAAAGCAGAGCATCTATCTCGGTCCCTGCACGCCGCCCAACACCACGCCGCATCACTACACCTTCATCCTGATCGCGACCGATCTCGACCCGAAGGCGCTGCCGCCCGGCCTGACGCGTTTGGAGCTGTTCGCCAAGCTCGACGGCCATGTGAAGGGCTCGACCGGCCTGGTCGGGCTGTTCAAGAATCCGCTGTAAAACGGGCGACGGTACGGATGCTGACACGAAATGCCAGCGTCTTAGTGGCGAAGGAAAGCGGCGCTCACGCGCTGCCCTCCCGGTGATCGAGAACGGGAATACCGAGCTTTTTGGCCTTGTCGGCAAGATTGCCGGTGATGCCGGAGCCTGGAAAGGCGATCACACCCGCGGGCACGATGTCAAGCATGCGGTCATTGCGTTTGAAGGGTGCTGACTTACCATCGCGGCTCCAGTCGGGCTTGAACGCGATCTGCGTCACCTTGCGATGATCGGCCCAGCAGGCGGCGGCCTTCTCGGCGCCTTTGAGCGTGCCGCCATGGATGAGGATCATGTCCGGATGCTTGGCGAGCACCTTGTCGAGCACGGCCCAGATGCGCTTGTGATCGGCATAATCGGTGCCGCCGGAGAAGGCGATCTTCGGGCCTTTCGGCAGCAGAAGTTCGGTGTCGGCTGCACGCCGCGCGGCGATGAAGTCGCGGCTGTCAATCATGGCGGCGGTCAGATGTTTGTGACTGACAAGGCTGCCCGCGCGGGGACGCCAGGCCGAGCCGGTTGACCCGCGCCGCTTCAGTTCCCGCGTCCATCCGAACGGTAGAAGGGCCATGCTCGGCCCATACAATCCAGAAACACGAAATCGCATCATGATTACGAACAAGGCGGGCAGCGCGTTCTGGCCACATCGTGATCGAGGTAAGCTGCTCCATATCTGATGCGCGAGCTGTTCACGTATCTGTTCCACACCTGTTATGAAAAGACCTTGAATAACGCAAGCTACTGAAACTGCTAGAGAAGTTGTAGAAAAGGTGCTATTTTCGTATCTGAACCCAGGCGCGCGTCCTGCATCCGTTGTCACATCCGGAGCGGGGGGACACCGATCCGCCGCGCGGCGGAATGTTTCATCAGGAGGAACCCGCAAGTTGTGGGAAGGCCAAGGTCAAGGTTTCCAATCTTCCTGATCCGTTACTGTAACCAGAAACTTCTCAAACAAGTATTTCTCTAAGGCGGCGGATCGCTTGCGCCGAGGATGTGCCAGGCGAATACCTCCGTGTACTTTTGCTGGCGACGGGGGCATGTGCAAGAAGCGCAAACGATCAGTGCTTATAAGATTGGGAGACGGCGCATCCGAAGAAGTGTTACCGGCTTTTTTGCTAAAATTGACTCGCCAGCTCCGCTCGCTGACGTCTCCGGAAACAGCTTCCTCTAGCTTGAACGGCGCACCCGCGAGCCAATCGCGGCTAGCCTTTGCATCGGGAGCAAAACATGCAACGCGAGTGAAGATGATCATGTTAACGTGTCTTCCGTCGTCTGAGAGCGGCAACAGAAGCGTCGAAACATTGTGAAAAGTGCCTAGCTCTGTCTCGTGCTAACCTGTCGCAAAGACTGGGCGTGCGCTTGCAAAAACGTGTTCGCCAATCGCTTGCAGGGCTGCGATACTTTCGCCGGTTGTTGACATGGGAACCGACAACATCTCCAGTCAGCTCGCGCCCGAACTGCCGTCCAATCTCCGAGCCAACTAATCGGAAGCGGAATTCGCCGCCCACCTTGTGAACGAGGGAAATATAGGGCAAGAGCCCGGGTATTTCGGCAGGATCAATTTCAGTGCGCGCGGGCATGACACGGCTGCCACGCTTGCCGAGCCAGTAACGATAGAGCTCAAGATGAAACGATATGGGTGCCGGTTCAGGCATGCCGTGAGGATGATAAATATCGGTTAACGGATCATGAAGACACAACCGTCAACCATCGCGCCCAAAGGTGAGAAATACCGTGGCGTGGCCTTCGCGTTTTGCGTCTCGATTCATACCCCCGTTACGCCACGAACTACGCCACCTCTTACAGCACTTGGCGCTGGCACATACAGCGTTCGCCAATCGGGCCTGTTGATCGCGGGTTGCTCATACTGGCACTGTCAATGCCCACCACCATTGGGTGAACACCGCATGCGAATTGCGATGGAAGATAATCGAGATTGAAGCAGGTGTTGTCCCAGCCCATCGAAATACCCCCAAGCTTCCACCCGCGGCAGTCTATCAATTCGCCGTACGCATTTCGGTGAAGCGGACAACCTGCGGGTCTTGCCGCGTATTAGTGGTAATGGGGCCGAGTATGCCCGTAAGCTACCCTTGCCTGCGAAGTGCTTGGTGCTGTTGATGCAATGAGCATCGCACAAGAGGCCACGAGCGCAGATAAGTTGCGGAAGTCGAAGCGCATGTAAGGCAAATGCTCGAAGCGTGCGCGGGTTGCGAGGCTCGCTAGCCAGCTCGCAACCCAATGCGATTACCTCTCAATCCGCGATCGACGAAACGCCCTTCCAGAACCATTTCCAGTGCGCTTGCGCGGCCCAGCATGTTGCCTGATGGGCTAGGTCATAGGCTTGCGCATAAGTAAGGCCCGGCGACACACGGAGAACAGCTTCGGCATCCGCCTTCTTCGGAATGTGATAGCTCATAAGCTTCTCGCCCCACTTCTCACGCTCGGCTTTGAAGGATTGCCGGTAGGCGAGAATGGCAGCGCGATACGCTTCGAGGTTTTCTTCGGCCGGCGGGTTTACCGGTGCAGGCGTTGGCATCCAGAAAAGATAACGCGCCTCGAACAAAACATGAATCAACTCTCTAGCGAGAGAATTGATTGCAGGACAACGCCGAACATAGATCGAACCTTGTGGAGAGGTAAGGTTAATCGCAATCTTAGATTGCGTTTTCCGACGTTTGCGTGTCTTTCACCGTCAAGCGTCTCTCCTCCCTCCGACGCAACACTTAAGCCGCTGAGCCATGGTTCGCGGCTTTTTTCTTGCTCGGAGCCGCCAGAGATGAATGCGACCTATCTCAAGCTATTTAAATCGATTGGGTTGCTAGAATTGGGATTGGTCCGCCGCGCGACCCGATCGCCTTCGATCATCTTAACCGCGTCGCGGGCAGTATTCAGGCATGTTTGCAAGGCGATGTAGCTTGGCAGTGCAGGCGGGGTCACGAGAAACAGGCACTGCTCTCGCATATTTGCAGAATAAGAGCCCCAAACTTTTTGCAGCTCGGAGCGGGCGTTTTGCTCCTCGGTGAGGCACCCCGAAAGGTCTTGGGCCTTATCGGCCTTTGCGCCACCGCTTTCATAGCTAACGATAGAGTGGCAGGCATTCGCGATATCGATATTGGGAATGGCAGCTTGAGGGGTTTGTCTGGCGTCGCGGCGAACGCGTGCCTCAACCTCCGCTACTGAGAAACTCAAGAACGTAAAGAGGGAGACAACCAGTGCAGGCAAAATTGGCATCGCAATGTCCTCACGCCGGGTCCTCGGTCAATTCGGCTTCGCCAAGGAATGCCGAACGATAATTATGGTTCCAAACGTGACCTAAGCCGTCTACTTCGCCCTCCGCTTCGGCGGGTCAGGCTCCTCCGGGATCTCTGGCATCTCCAGCACGTCCATCACGTTTGTGCGGCCGAGCAACCAGTCGATCGAGACCTCAAGCTTGTCGGCAATCTGGGTCACACGATAAAGGTCGATGGAGTTAAGGGGCGTGTATTCGAGGTCGATTGCCTTCCTCGGGGCGAGTCCAATGCCTTTGCACAGGGCCGAATGGGTCATGTTACGCAGCGGCAGGCCTCGGCAAGGCGCTCGCGAAACATATTGAAATCTGTATGCATTCCCAAGAGATGCGGAGCGGGCGCTTTGGCCGCAAGCTGGATTAACCGCCCATTTACGATGAATGCGGAAATCGTCCAACTGCGGTATCTGAGGGCGGAACTTTCCGGGCATTCGCGAGTTTCGGCAGCGTCCCACCATGGACCTCGTCCCGCCCAGTCCCCTGTCCTGGGCGGGATTTTCTTTGCGCGCGATAAAGATGCAAGCGAAGACGGGGAACCTTTCAAAGCACGCGGAATGGATTCAGCCAGCGGCTCATGGGCCGGGGAAAAGAGGTCACGTTATGCCTGGCATCGTGCAGAAATACGGCGTCAAAATCTGCCTCGCAAACGAATTTGGCCACAACCATGAACGCGCGGCGGAATACCTACGGCATCACGCCGGTTCCGCCGCGATCATCGCCTTGATCGATGGCAGCGTGCACATGGCCACGGACCCGTCATCGTTTGAGGTGTGGTTCGACACAACGAAAGAGTTGAACGATTTCTTGAAGGCGGTGGGCAAGGACGAGAACGTAGCTTTTGGGGGTCGCACAAAAGACCATTAACGCTATATGCTTTCCCTCGGGGAATAGGGGAATGTATGTGCGGCCGGTTCACTCAGCTCTTCACCTGGAAAGAGCTTCACGATCTCTACAATCTCTCGAACCCATTGACGCCGAACATCCGGCCGTCATGGAACGTCGCGCCAGCCCAGGATGTGGGCGTGGTCGTGCCCGAAGATGGCGGGCGGATTTACAAAACGATGCGGTGGGGTCTTCTGCCGATGTGGGCGAAGGAGCTCAAGATCGGAAACCAAGCGATCAATGCGCGGGTCGAGACCGCAGCCACAAAACCGGTGTTTCGCTCGGCCTGGAAGTCGCGGCGCTGTCTCATTCCAGCGAGCGGCTTCTATGAGTGGCGCGAAATCGAGGTGCCGGGGCAAAAGAAGCCGGCCAAGATGCCCTTCTATGTCAGTCGCAGAGATGGCGTGCCCTTGACCTTTGCAGGCCTATGGGAGCGTTGGGGACCGGATAATCTGCTCACCTGCACCATCCTCACAGCAGAGCCCTGCGATGGCATCCGCGACCTTCATAACCGAATGCCTTTGATGCTGGCGAATGATGGTTTCGAGCCTTGGCTCGGTGGCAAAGATCCCGCCGTCGATCCCGGCATTGATAAAGCGGTTCAGGTCATACCGGTGTCGCCGAAGATGAACTCGCCACGCTACAACGAGCCGGATTGCGTTGAGCCGTTCGCGGCAGGCCAGTAGTTGCCTAAAAAGAAAAAGGATACACCCTCACTGACATCGCAGCGCCATTTGCGTGGACGGGTTGTTCTACGCGCATGAGAGGCACAGCACCTATGGGCCGGCCTTGTTACGGAGTTTTTCAATGTCAAACCCTCTAATCTGGAAACCAGCTCTTATCGCAGCCGCGCTTTTAGGCAGCGTCCTATCTGCCTCGGCCAGCCAAACATACCGGGCAACAGTCTCCGTCTCAGCTGCGAAATGGGGCTTTACGACCGCGAGGCTGACATCCCGAGTAGGCAGAAACCGCCTGCACTCCCGCCTGTCCCGCCGGAATACTGGGTCTTACAATATTAGTAGCAGTAAAAAAGGAATCCGAATAATCGTACCGATTCGGCGAGGTATTAGAAGCTGACCACACAGTTGCGGCATAAGCAGATGCGGGGCTCAATCCTTGATGCGCTAAACTGCCGCAATCTGGGATGGGAACTTTTGCAACGCCTATGAGTTTGCGCGGCAGTCCCGTCCAGCTCCCGCAACTCTGCTGGGCGGGATTTTCTTTGCGTGTTCCGGTTGCGAGGTCATAACGGGGAAAAGAATGTACAGCGGGCCGCACTGGGCGCAATTCGTTCGCGGAGCGTGCCACCGCCGAAGCGGCGTTAGCGTTACTCGGTGCACAATTTGAATTTACTTGCACGGATTGAGCGCTCTCACCGTAAGCTTAGCGCAAGTTCGAATTGATTCGCGGGAGGGCCTTATGAAACTTCTTTCTCGGTTCAAGGAGAGTTTCGATCAATGGTGCCGCACTTACATAGTGGACGAATGCCCTGAAGCGCGTGTTTCCGCATTCAACCCTTCTCGGACATACGACCATTTCGACCTCCCTGGACCGGTCCGGTCATTTTCGCCCTTCGGGATAACCGCGCTCGGCAGCAGCAGCCCAGAACCGGACATTGGGGATTGCGCTCGAACGGTTGGCCGGGCAAGAGAAGCTTCTGGCAGCAGCCCCGGTCAGCGGCGGGAGGATTTTGGATCAGGCAGCACGGTTGCAAGCAAGACTGCAAGCTGATTGGCGATATTTTCGAGGTGGCATTTCACGCCCTCGGGTGCGAGGTGCCGGGCATTTTCCAACCGGACCATGGCCTCACGAATGGCCACGCAAACAGGCAGTTGTGATGGCGGCGTGACGTACTCCATATCGAATTCTGGCATAAGCGGTATAGGCGGGCAAGAGATGTCCGGTTGAAATACCGAGCATTTGCTGGCGTTTAAACAGGCCTGTAAGGAGTAAGGCAAGGCCTCGCGATGGAGCGACGCGCGCGTTATACTGTCCAGGAGAAGCGGATTAATTTAATCAGGCTTGGGGTGCCCGATGAACTTTTCAGCGTGCTGGCTAAGTTGCGCGGGAAGCCGTGAGATAACGACAATAGCCCTCGACCCCCGAGGCTCTCCGGAGCGTCACCCCGCGCAATCAATGAATCGAGCCCAGTGGAGCATTCCAAGGACCGGGCTTTTTGCCTGCGGCGAAGCGAAAAAACAGCGCGAGTTCTGCATCCGCGGAACCACAGCGGAACCAATTAGACCTTTAGGTCCTCATTGTAGGCTATTAAGTCTTTGATTTTACTGGTGGGCGCACAAGGATTCGAACCTTGGACCCGCTGATTAAGAGTTATCTGCCCGCCTAAAACACGCCGGAGGCGGGCCGCGTTTGAGGGCGCCCTTACGGATGATTGATAATTTGCAGCACTGGCGAAACCGGGCTGCTGACACTTTGGCCCGGTTAGAGGAAGCGAAGGACCCAAAAGTACGAGATAGCTTAGTGCGCCTTTACCAGAACTATGTGCGGATGGTTCGCTTCGAAGAAGGGCGACTTAGCGCTGGTG
>JBAUNL010000879.1:0-2506 GCA_049579205.1 Rhodomicrobium sp.
AGTGGGGTTTGAGAAGCCGAACTAGGCCGCGTCTTTCGATGGCACGGCTACCACTATTCCAAGCCGGAAGTGCAAGATGATTTTGCCCCAGTTCCAATCATCGAGATCACTCCGTATCCCTTATGCCGTATTACCCGGAACAAGCACTCAAGGGGAGGGAATTTCCGGTGAAGAAGGAGCGGTTCCTATCGTTTCGCCTTCGGGGTGATGCACAATGTCGGTTTCGAGATATAACTCGCCGCTTTGTTCAGTCACCTTCAATTTCTTAAAAGGTATGGTGACTTTTGCACCAGCCCCATTTGTCGCCAAAGTGACAGAAACGATCCGGCCATCCACTCCGATAGCCAAGTCCTCAATGCGCGCAACGTCCTTTCCAGCCTTATCCCGGACGCGCTGGTTCAAAAAGCTACGCAGATGAAATTGAGGGCCTATGCCCGCATTTGCTTCCGTTTCTTTCGCGCTGACGATCTTTTGATGGCTAGCTAATGTATGTGCAGCATTTAGTGATTTTCGCTCTGCACAGGCCGAACATCCGGCAAGGAATAAGGTCAGCGATAGGGCGGCAAAGGCGGCCTTCATGCGTCACTCACAGAATTAGTAGTGTATTTCTCACTTCGTCGTCTGAAGATTGTGATTAAGAATATATTATCTTAGTTTGTTGACCGGGGCAGGACTGCACCATGACCATTATGTGGCAGATATACTGACGTGCAGGCGCTGAAAACTTAAACCAGCAACCTAAAGTGCACCCTGAAAGTCCATATTGTGCACAGGCCACGGACAAGCCGAGCATTTCCATGTCCAAATTTGGCGGAGCGGGCAGGTGGGGCTAATGGCCAAGTGTGGCGCTGCTGCTCTACTCCTGAAAAGCGGACCGCCGCAGCACTGCCGCGCAATCTGTTCCGCAATCTTTCCACACTCCAGGAGAGACCTCGACTTGCCAAAAGGAGCCGCGCCCGACAATCGCGAGCCGCGTCCGGGCTGTGATGCTCCCCCTGGAAAATTTGCTCGCCGCAGTAACCGTACCCATTCCGACGATTTGCGGCTGGTACAGCCCAGATTGAAAGACCTCATAGGCGGCAAAGACGATCACGGTCACCGCAGCGCCACCAATTAGGCCTGCTTAATCGACAGTACTTTCAGCCTGCGCCTAAACATAGCTACCCCGAGAAGAGGGCATAGCTGAAGATGGGGGAAAATGGCGATGGCTTCAATCGCGATGGCTTCAATTGACGATCAGCGATGCCCAGGCTGCGGCCAAGTGATCCAAAGGCAGGAAGAACCACCAGACCAAAAAGGGCGAAGCCAGCTAGGGCGCAGAGAAGGATGTGTCAGCGCGGTCGATAGTTACGAGTCCCTTCGCCGTCGAAAGCGCTATGCGCTCGACCGGGCAGAAATCTGCCTTGGCCGTTTTCATAAAGACGATTTCCAAATTGAGTTTGGGTTGTCCACTTCCCACTGCGCCCGGTTGGGACAGTGTCGCTTCGCAGTGAATGAAGCCAGGCTCTGTTTGCGGTAGACCTGCTGGCTTCGGACGAAGCTTGAGGTCCAAACGGTCGCGGCCGGTGAAAATCGGCACCATCGCATCGCATGAGCGATTGGACGCGGAAGGCTTCAGGGAGGCGGCAAGTAAGGCCGACAAGGGATCGAAGACCCCTCGCAAACGCACAGCGCCATCGGCGGCAGCTTCAGGTGAATTCGCGAAATCAAATTCGATGGTCTCTTCGTCGCTGCCCGTTAGGGCGATCTCAAAATGTTCCGGCGTCAGCTTCACTTCAGATCGCGCGCCGGATGCCTCGCCTTGAATTTGCGTCGAGACAAGGAACAAACCAATGCTGGCGGAAACGCCCATCTTGTAGCGCCCGCCATCGAGATCGGTGCGGAGGGTCGCATCACCGATACGAAGGCCATCGAGGTTGACCGCGTAGTGCGAAACAAGAACCTCCGCGCTCGCGGTGAAGGAAAAAGACAGCAACGTCAAAAGAGCCGCTGAAGTAGTTCTTTTTCCGCTTCGAATGAGAGGCCATGCTCGCAGGACGAAATCGAACCGTGGCTTCAATGTTGATCTCATGCACGCACGAAACGCTTAGGTTGAGAGAAGCTGGCAAGCAAACCCCGACCCAGCACGGGATATTCATGTCCTGCATGTGAATTGGAGCTTTGCTATGGCACGCTTGTTTTGGTCAGGGGAAGATGAGCAAGCAGGCCAATTCCGGCACCGGCAGACATTCCTTCTCAGCAGAAGCGCGACAATTCCAGGACGCGATCTATTCGCATCGGGCAACAACTCCGTTAGTTTTCCCGCAGATTTACCAGCCAATGAATGAGGGCGCGGTCCACTGGGTCCGTGAGGCTGGTTATAACGCCTGCGGGCGCACGAAAGCTTCAAAGCCTCTTTCAAAGCGATCCAGCCTAAACGGCAATTCCGAGTTCCTGGCAAGCTACATGCCAACTTCCTGGCTTTAGCGGAGCCTTGTGCCGAAGCTGCTACCGTTGCCTCGCTATG
>JBAUNL010000880.1:0-5063 GCA_049579205.1 Rhodomicrobium sp.
ATGGGACATATTCGAGGATCTTGCACAACTCTGCTTGCAGACCTTCGGACGCAATGCGCACGGCATGATTGAGCAATTCGGGAAAGGGCGACCGCTGCAATGCGAATACTCCGAGCTCGGCCAGGAGTTCCTGCTGGCGGATGCGCAAATCAAGTGTCTGCCTTGTCAGCTCGGCCCGGTTATTCCCGTTTGGCGCTTCCTCAACAAGCGGGGCTCTTTTTTCAGTGCGACCCGCTGGCTGCAGCCGCGCATCCCCTTTGCTCCGCCGAAACCGGTTCATGAGCCAATTCATGAACCGACGTAACAACGCCGTGACCGTAAGACAAGGACAACGCTAGCTTTTCTTCGATACTCTGAACACGGAAGAGGGCGCAGATAGGGGGCGGCCACCAGGCTAAATTTACTTCTTGCCACGGCCTGATGAGCGGCGCTTCGCCGCGTGGCTGGCGCCTCGATACAATCCGGCTCGTTGTACCGCGGCGAGTTCATCTTTGGCGAAACGGCTTGAATCTGCACCGAGGCTTTTTCGCATTCTATTTTGTTGCCATTTCAATAAACTAGATGTTAACCGTTTGATGCCACGTAGTAACTAGTCGCGCTATAGCGCTTGGATGGCAATATGAACCCTAAGTTTCCGCCCGAGTTGGCGCGCATCGCTTTGGAGAGATCTGAAGCCGATGCTCAAACTGACTGCATCAAGCATTGGTATACTCAGCCGCAGCTCGCGGAAATCGAGCGCCGCATATTGAGCGTGCGTGAATGCAGACCTGCGGTGGGCGAGAACAGAATTCCGGCTAAAATAACAGCTGAATAGGCAGCAGATTTCAGTATCTTCCGCGAGCGGCCTCGCTAGGCCTGCCGCATTCGCAACATCCTCGGCGCGAAGGCTAAGGCCCGCTGGCGCTATGGGCGGCGGCGATGATTATCATCAGAGCTATCTTGACGGGCGCCAGGATGCCGAGGCGGAGGCTAAGGGGCCATCTCGCGGGGTAACGAATCGCAAAAATTAGCGCCTCGCCTCTTCAATGGCGCGATAAAAGGCACCACAATTCACAGCATGGCTGAAGTGCCTCAAGTGCCCGAAGGTCTGAGCCTAGACGAGTATAGGATGCGGCAGGCCTACTATGCTCGCACGGCGTCGCGACTGCCGATAGGATCGGAAGAGAAGCGCAGCGCATTGCTGCAAGTCAGACTGATTCAGCGGATGATTGACCGTTTGAGGCAGCCGAGCGGGCACAGGCCTGAAGCCTCATAGCCGGCCGGGTAACGGCACCGGGTAACGCATCCCGCCACATGGCTGAGCCGCATCTGTTCCGGTTCGATCTTTCCACCGTAGCAGGGCATGGTGTATCTGGAACAGTTCCGCATTGAGAGCCAATGACATCTCCATGGGCTCGGTTATGATGTCACTGATGGGTTATGAAGGGTTCAGTCAGACTTTCACGAGCCCGGTATGACGCTCGATTCGCTCGATGCGCATTTTGATACCGGCTATATCGTGTTCGATAATCTGGGCGCTTTCCTTAAGAGCGTCCACGCTGTCTTTGACGTTGGCGATATCCGCCCGGCTTGCCGCCATGGCAACCTGAAGCTCTGAGATATCTGCACGGATTTGAGGAATGTGCTTTGTCTGCTCCAGGATTTCCGCAATGCCGATTTGAATCTTCCGGAGAAGCTCGGGCGTCGCGTTGTGTACGTTGCCGTCCTCAGTCATGGTCACACTCTCCCATTGCCGGATGATAAACGCAAGGTGCAGCAATCTTCTCTGCCTCCTTTAGAACAAGCACCGGCATCCCCTCTGCGGACAGCAGTACGCCGCCTGGTACGAGGCGGAACGCGCCTTTTTCGTAGCCGGGCGGCCATGCTTTGAGCAGCGGCTTCTCAGCTTGCCTCGGCGCAACGGGCGCGGATTCGATATCGGGCTCTTCGGCCTTCAGCACGCCGGCCAGCGTTGGCGCTTGAGGTGCGCTAACGTTGAGGGCGCAATCCAGTACCGGCTGAGGCGGTTTTCTGTTCTTTTCTGCGCGGTGGGTGCGGCGTCTTGGCATTGCGATGCTCCTTCGGTTCGAAACGCTTCACAAGACGCACGTTTTTATAGCACAACGCTGCGGCGTATTAGGCGGCGCGGTTTGTTGTGCTTGCCGTACGCCGCGAGATTATACCTGCGCCTCATTCACTTCCCAGGCCACCGTTGCGGCTCGCAAGAGATCTGAAGACGCTGCGTCCACCTTTTCGCCGCGTTTCAACGCCTCGAGGATTTCGCGGGAGCGTGAACACAGTTCCTCATGCCTGTCATTGACAAGGGCATCGCCCAACCACGCCTTGGCTTTTGGGCTCCAATACAGCAGGATCTTACGATCTCCACATGAATCGCGTGGATGCGCGGGAAGGTCGCGCTTGGCCCAGTAGATCATCGGCGGGAAAGTACCTTCTTTCCCTTTGATATGAAAAGCTTTGTTTGAGTCTCGCATCATCGGCGCAATCTGGAATGCGGTCAGATCAATGACGTGCTGCGCCGTTTCGAGCCAAACGTGATAGTCCATATTTGCTGGGGGAATATCGGAATTCAGGCCGAACGCCTTCTTCCACTTATCGGGCGTCCATTGCTGTCCGAATGCAACATTATCGCCCGGTCCCTTACCTGTACTAAACAGCGCATAGCCTACGCGAATCTCCACCGGTACACCGAGCACCTCGCTGACGAGCGGCGATGCCGCATAGTTCAATGCGAGGCATTTCCCTGCGATCAACGCGCCCTGAACCTCGCGCAAGGCCATGCACATGGCTACCCACACGCGCTGAAGCTCCTCGCTTGCACCACTTCCATCCATATCCGGGCGATTGTCCCAGGTCAGGTCAGGATAGAGATCAGAGTGCTCGACCTGCCTGACGCGGCCATGCTCGTCTGGGAAAAATACTGTGACCGGTAGCTCACTCATCTCATTCCCCGCTCTTCTTCGGCGGCACGATCCCGCCATCCTCTGTAAACCGGATGCCGGAAAAGCGCGGATCTGGGATCGCCGCAGCGTCCTCGAACGAGAGAAGCACAGTTACGGCGTTCTCATTCAGGATGCGCGCCGGAATGCACCATTCGCGATAGGGCTTGCATTCTTCGCTAACTTCAAAATCGGCGATATCGGTTTCTGGAAACGACAACGCGATCTTAAGCACCATGTCGCCCTTTGCGCCTTCCATTTCGCTCAGCGGAAAGCTGCTGACCCAAATACCAATTAAACTCATGCCGCCAATAAAGATCGTCCCATCTCGAAAACCAGATTGCGCGATAGCAATGGCGGCGTCCCTGCCGGTGGCATGATAAAGGGTAAGGATTTCATCGCTCATTTTTTCCCCCGCTTGCGCAATCGAACTCCGGGCTCGTTGCCGTTTGTGAACACGATGCCGGTCGCCTCAAGTGCCGCTTCCATCTTAAGTCTGGCCTCGTCGGATACACGTTCTTTGCTTCGTGATTCGAACCGCCTGACAGTTATGATCGATAGCTTTGCACGTGCCGCTAAGTCCTCTTGCGACCATTCAAGCAGCGCTCGTGCCGCTTTTATCTGTTCAATTGTTGCCATGTCCTCTTGATATGAAAAATACCATACGCTATGGTAGGAAACATATCAAGGCTAACCCCTCGATGTAAGTGCAAAACGCCGCAATCCCCAGGATTCGGCGAACAGGCAAGCTTTGCCGAAAGGAACCCCGCATGCCTCTATCCCCGTAAATGCTCAAATCCGCCATGAGCTTCCTCAGCCAGGCGCATATCCTCGTCAGCGCCGTCTCCGGCCTCTTCTTCGGCGCTGGCGATCCCGACGCCTCGGCGCGCCTCAATGACATTTCGAACCGCATCGCCGATGAGCGCGATCTCGTCGAACGGCAGATCCACAAGAACGGCAGCGCCTGAAAAATCGTTGCTGTTGCCCGCGTGCCCTAGCTTCAACAGATCTTCGGGGCGCAAACTAATCGCTTTAACCTGAAGGAGTAAATTGCAATGTCCCTTGATTTTGATGCTGATGTCGCCCGCGCAATTCGGGCCAAGAATATGCCGGCCGCTTCTGACGGCAGGCCAAGCCGCATTGAGGAGCTCAACGCAAAAATCGCCGGACAGGACCGGCTGCATGGCGAGCTGGATGAGCTCATCGCCAATTTCGAAGACGACGGCGGAGACGATGACCGGAAATTCATTGAAATCAGAGCCGATGAAGCCATGCTTCGCGCCAGACAGGACAAAGACGCGCTTGTGAGGGCTCTTGCACTGGAGCAGCCGGCAACGCTTCGAGAGGTGCTGATTTTTATCTTGCGCGCGATTGACCCCGTGCAGACAGCCTTGGACCTGGCTCCCGGCAATAATGCTAATCCCGCCGAGGTCGAAGATGGCCGGGTGGGAAGCTACCTCTTAAGAGGGGGTCATTCCTGCCCTAGAGGCGCTTAGCGGAACAACGCGGACGGAGCTCGGCTGCGAGGGCTATTACTATACTATAATTTGCCAAGCGCCAGCGAGCTTATTGACGGGCTCAAGGTCCCACTTACCAAAGAGGTGGCCTCGTCATGACAAATCTCGATTCAGAAATCGCGCGCAACCTGAAGCCAAAGCAAGCCGCAGCAGACGCTAAACCAAGCCGCATCGAAGATCTTGCTGCCCAGATCGCCGAGCTTGACCGGCGTGAGAACGAGTTAAATAGCCTCCTCAGCCGGCTTGAAACAAAGGAAGGCCGCGAAGAAGAAATTCCGATCAACAGTCCAGCCAGAGGCGTTATGATCCACCTTAAAAACGAAGCGGACGATATAGGTAGTCGCAAAACTGCTTTGGAGACCTTCGAATCGCCCGGAAGCACCTCCGTTGGCAAAGAAGCTGGTGAAGTACTGCGCTTCTCGTCCGTGCCCGCTGATTGCTTGATGAAAGAAATCCGCCAGGATGCGGAGCATACGTGCCATCAACCGCCTTTCAATTGCGGAATAAACAGCGTCTGCTCAACGCTTGGATCGAACCTGCCGATCAGATCGCCGGGCTCTCCTTCCTTGCCAAGCGCGACGGCCCGAAAGCCTTTGCCCGTCAATTTCTC
>JBAUNL010000881.1:0-2498 GCA_049579205.1 Rhodomicrobium sp.
GGCCTATTTGGTCCATGCCTGGTGGTCGGCTCGCCCATGTCATACTGGCAAGGCGTGCGCGGTAAGAACCCCATGCGCTATTCCGGTGGCCTCCTTGGAGGCAGCTGGCTGACCGCGCTCACAAGTGACTTAGGCGCCGGCATTTTCGATGGCGTCTGGCTAGTCGAAAATTTTGACAATCTCAATCCAGCCAATTGGCTCTGGACCAAACAGTATGAGGTTTATGAAAACGTCGACACTGACGGTCCCCGCTATCTCGAGTTCGAAAAATGGTGGGGCGACTTCATTGTACTTAATGGCGAAGAAATCCAATACCTTGTGGACGAACTCTTCGTGGGAGATAGGCTCACCCATAATCAGCTTCTTGCAAACGGTGGAAAGTTCTTCGATGTCCGCAATATTGTCAGTCCGATAATTTGCTTTACCTCGTCAGGTGACAACATCAGTCCGCCGCAGCAAACTCTAGGCTGGATTCTCGATGCTTACCGTGATGTTGAAGACATCCGCGCCCAAGGCAAGACCATAGTTTATTGCCTTGATCAGAAGGCAGGTCATCTTGCGCTCTTCGTTTCGTCGCGCGTGGCCGTCAATGAGCACGAGCAATTCATTCAGCTAATCGATGTCATCGACTGTCTACCGCCGGGCCTATACGAGATGGTCATTACACCGCGCGGCAAGGGTGAGACAAAATTAACGCCGGAGAGTAGCTACACCATCTTCGCGCCACGCAGTCTCGATGACATTCGTGCTCTCGGACGTAACAGCGCGGAGGATGAGCGGGCCTTCCAAGCTGTCGAGCGGCTCTCCGAACTCAATTACAACATTTACAGGACGTTCTTCCAGGCTGGCATTCGCCCACTCGCTAATTCGCAAACGGCCGCTCTGGCGCGAACTTTTCACCCGCTTCGGCTCAGCTACAGCCTTTTCAAAAGCGACAACCCGTTGCTGCAGGAGGCAACAAAGCTCGCGGAGGGGGTTCGGAAGCAGCGGAAGCCTGCATCTCCAACCAACTTTTACTGGCAGATGCAGGAGGCGGTGTCGGCGCAGATTGAGGCGGCTCTAAAGGCCTTTGGTGATGCTCGGGATGCGATGGTTGAGCAGCTATTCTTTGGCGTCTTCGGATCGCCCATAATCCAAAATCTCTTTCAAATGACTGAAGCGGAGAAGGCGTTAAGACGTACGCCCGCAACGACCCCGGCTCAAATCACTGCCTGGGAAACAGAGAAATCAGCCTTGGCCGCTAGGCTCAACAGCGGCACATATGAGGACGCCATTATCCGGGCCGCTATCTCCATAATCGGTTCGCTTGGCACCATGGACTCAAGGACTGCACTCACACTCAATGAAGCGAGGCAGTCACTGATGAATCTCTCGCTGCCTGACTTCAAGGCCATAGTGAGAACCCAGGCACTAATCCTGTGGCTCTACAGGGATCAGGCACTCAAGGCTCTACCTAATCTTGTTCCTTCAGATGCGAAGCGAAAAGAGCTTCTGCGCACGATCCGGGCTGGCGCTCTCGCTATCGGCCCTATTTCGGAGGTCGAGCAGGACTGTTTATCGCGCCTGGCCGAGGCCCTTGGATTGGATAGCGATTCTTCTCCGGCCGCCGCGATTCCCTCGGGCGCTGCAATCGAGGGAACTGTTCACGCCGCGGAGTGAACGCAGAAACGGAGCTTCAAATGGAACGCCTTATAGAGAGTAAGACATTCGACGAAATACGTGCCGGCGATACGGCATCAATCGAGCGGAACTTCGCCGCAAATGATCTGCGCGCTTGGTCGATCCTTCTTGGCAACGCCAGCGCCGGCGCCAGTGATGGCTCGAAGCACGGCGCTGCCGGTCTGGCGACAGCATTGCTTTCCTCTTTAGCGGAATTGCAGCTTCCCGGTCCGGGCTCGATCATTTGCTCGATTTCGCTCGACATGAAGCGCCCAATTAAGCCGGGAGCCATCAAGGCAATACTCACTGTTAAGGCAAAGCGGCCTGAACACAAGACAGTCATGATTGACGGCCAATGCACGGACGCAACAGGCAGCGTCATCGCGAAAGCAGTGCTTGAGGTCGAACCGGCGAAGTCCAAGCTGCAACAACGTTGGCACGAGCACCTGCTTGACGAGCTTGTTGAGCAATGCAGGGGACAGAAACCGATCGTAACCGGGGTCGTCCATCCCTGCAGCGCCAACGCCTTGGAAGGCGCGGTCGAGGCATCGGATAGCGGCCTCATAATACCGGTCCTTTTTGGACCGGAGCACGAGATCAAGTCGATTGCCGAGCAAGCGAAGGTGGATATTTCGCACTTTAAAATTGTCAGCACATCCGATCCCGCTGAGTCCGCAGAGCGTGCTGCCTTGGCTGCAGGCGCAGGCGAACTCAAAGCGCTGATGAAAGGCAGCCTCCACACAAGCGTGTTCTTGCATGCGATATTGGAGAAGGAAGCAAAACTGCGCACAGAACGGCTGTTGAGCCATTGTGCGCTGATTGCGGTGCCAGAATATGCA
>JBAUNL010000882.1:0-3095 GCA_049579205.1 Rhodomicrobium sp.
TGCCTCGTGGTGAAGCCAGCCGGAGAGCTGGATGCCGGAGATCGGCACGTCCAGTTCGATGAGCGGGGATGGGAAACGGGGTGATGGCCATAGGCCCCAAGCTACCGCGCCCATCCTCGACTCTACCCTGGCCGAAGAACTGGCGAGTGCCAAATGCGTAAGGCTCAGCCGGCGAAAAACGCTGCGAGCTTCTTCGGCTTGACCCCCAACAAGAGACGTTCGCGCCACCGCCCGAAACTTCGGCTATCGGCCGAGGTCGTTCTCTAATTCCGGGTCCGAAGTCAATCTCTCCAAGAAATCCTTGCCGGGCCCACGGTTCTCTTCGCGTTGGGACGATGCCCTTCCTAATAAATGTTTAACAAACTCTATCTAAGGTTGAATGAGAGCAATATACTATCGAGAAATTCTGAGACCTCGACGCCGCACCTGATACGCGTAATACCCAAAGACAAGGGAGCAGCAATAGACAAACAACATAATATAATCAATGACTTAGCCTACTTCCCTTGTTTGTCTAGGTAGAAGCGTGATACCAAAACACCGTTATATATCAATAGTTTAGAGTATTGCTGGACCCCTGATAAATCATCGTGATGTCAATACGGCCAAACATACTCTGTCAGTGCACATGGAAAGCTGATATGATACTAAAGTTGAAGCAATTTTGGTTGTTATCATGCAGCTACATGGTGTTCGGGTTCTTGTGGCCGAGGATGAACCGGTGCAAGCCTTTGATATTCGCGATCTCCTGACCGCACTCGGAGCAGAAGTCATAGGACCGGCAAGGACCGTAGAAAAAGCTCTCGAACTGGCGACCAATGATGACTTCGACTGTGCCGTGTTGGACGTAAAGCTCAAGGATGGGGACATCGACCCTGTTGCAAGGCTAATTGAACGTCAAGGCAAAGGCATTGTTTTCCTTACCGCATATGGGGCAAACCATCTGCATGAAGAATGTCCTTCAGCGCCAATTGTGTCAAAACCTTATTTGGAACCACACCTGACCAAAGCCGTAATAACCGTATGCAGACGAAGTGCTGGTAAGGCCGCCTAGACCCCAGAAAAAGCATCATGACAGACTAGACGACGGACAAGGAAAGAAACGGAATAGGAGACGAGAATTGTCTATCAATATCGTAAATCTATTTGATCATAAAGCTCATAGACAACAGCCATGTGGCAGTTGGCCGGGCACTCAAGCAGCACGCCCGGCAGATGGTCAAATTCGCCGCCTAACTCCGTCTACTGGCTGGGGTGCACTCCAGTCGTTAGTACCAAAGAGTGCCAAGCTCGTTCCGTGGTGTGAGGCATTGCCTCACGGCTTTTATCAGAAGGTCTGAGCGCAGGGGCTTGGACAATAGCAGGGAGTCACGGAAAATCGCCGGCAGCTGCTCGCGCGTATAACCTGACAGTGTGATGAAGGGCGTGCCCTTCTCGGACAGGTATCTGGCGATCGGCTCGGCCGTTTCCTTACCAAGGTTTACGTCGAGCACGGCGGCATCGCAGTCCGAGCGCTCAAGAAGCTCAAGCGCCTGTGCGACCGTGCTGGCGGGACCGAGTATTTCGAATTTCGCGCTTAATAGAATCCGCGCGGTTTCCATCGCGATCAAGGCTTCGTCCTCGACAACTAAGATGCGTCTTCGGCCGCTAGTTTCGGTGGACTGTTGGCTCGCTTGCCCGGTGGGGGGCGATGGGCCAGCGTCTTTTCCCTCAGTCATATTTATCGCAGGACAAGTGAGACGCCATGCAATACCGCTCGGCGCATAGTGGATAGCCACCTCTGACGTAAAGGAAGTTCCTTTGGAGAAGTGGAGGCTGAGCAACATTTGCCGCTCAGGAGACACAAAACTTTTACCACAGGCGTAGTCTGTTCTGGAAGGACGCGAAATCGCGTCTAGTGTCGTCATGATGACGAGGCATCTTGATACTGCCTTCCTCGCCCGCCGTGGCCGCCTTCTTATGGGTATGACCCAGAAGGAGTTCGCCGGCCTGATGGGGGTGGAAGATGCGACCGTATCACGGTGGGAGCGGGGGCGGCTCCATCCGTCTCCCAAACTATGGTCCCGCATTCGGGAGATTGCTCTTCGTTCAGCAACTCCCCTGGACGAAGACGTAGTTCAAGCATCCCACGTTTACAAATACGTTGTGGCGCTCAATGACCTGACGCACCCTACGGTGGTGTCCAAGGGGGTAGCTGAGGCGCTTGCCAGGGTGGGCATCAAGCCCGCCGAGCTGACAGGCGGCTGGTGGGCACAGGGCGCACAGGCCTCCCCCTATTACGATGTCTCAGCGATTCATGCGCTTGAGATGGTCGAGGCCAACAAGGGCTGGCTTAATGGGAACACTGCCTATGCTGAGGCGCATGCCTTCTCTACCAGGCTTCACAAATGGCTTAACATCATGGTGGCCCCGCTCCCCGACAGGTTCTCCGCTCTTATTGAGGCGGTTGAGGATAGCAACGGGGATAAGGGTGGCTTCTGGGTCCACTTCATCGACATTCGTGAACTCGTAGTCCCAAAGAGGATTCAGTAGCTCGGCACCGATCCTGCCAAGGACGCCGCGACCCAGCCACTAAATGACACGCTGGCAACGCGGACCGCTGGAGGGTACCTTATCCCTGGGTGCATAGGCTCGGGGGGTATGGGACCCCAAAAAAAACCAAAAGGCCGCCCACGTGCACTATAGCCCGTTTTTGCAGATAGGCGACCCCACCTGTCGAAATCTTTCTCCAATTTGTAGGCGACCCCACGGTTTTGATACGCGATTGCATCACGCGGATTACGCTGGATTGCTTCATTGTAAACGGCAATCGCGCGCATAGTCGCCACCCTTTAGGTAATCAATGGCGCGGCGCCGCAAGATATGCGTTCCGCCACTGCCGCCCTCAGGGATGATTTGCGTTTTGCAGTTCGCAAGACAATCCCTTGGACTGGCTTCAGCGTGAGAGGGCAACGCAAACGCACACTGAAAAAAGAATGCCAGAACAACTAAACTAGATCGCTGGCCGCTTCCAAAGCTGAGCATGTCAGGCACCCGCTTTCTCGAAGTGGCCTGCCCCATCAAAGTGATCCGAGTTGAATGTTAGACTCGGCGGG
>JBAUNL010000883.1:0-10979 GCA_049579205.1 Rhodomicrobium sp.
GCCCGGTACGTAGATGTATCGGATGGTTCTCACTTTAAGCCTCCTCCCTGGAAGACGCCAGGCGCGGACGCGCGCGGGCGAAACTGTACTGTAGCGATAGGTTACATCTGTCAGAGTAATATCGTGAAGTTGATTTTACAAAACACTCATTAGTGGTAAACAGTATATTCGGTAAATTTGTTGGGTATTAGTTCAACAGACTCAGGCTTATGTTTCAAAAAGAAAGGCCAGAGCTATTCGAAAAGAATAGTTGTAGCTGTTCCAAAAATGACAGTTGGATCTATACTTAGAATAGCCGATCCTAGCGAAAGCCCAACCTAGCCGGTTCATGCGCTAATTCTGACCGATCCGAACTAGGTCCTGCTTCATCAGATAAATCGAGGCGCGCTATGGAAACGGGCCAGAATTCGAGGACTTCCTAGAGTTTCTTGTTTTGTCGCGCTTTCCGGGCGGAAAACCGCACACACTTTTCGTGAAAGCGCGCTAGTACTGCGGGTTGGGGTAGGCCGCGCTCTCTCCGCGTCCCTCGCGCGTCAAATCGGGAGCGCCGTAGATTGGCCAGACCGGCTCGAGGGAGCTCGTGCCGCCGCGCTTGAACGTCATCTCGCTCGCCCAATCGTGGTGGATCCCGTCCTCGTC
Organism: Rhodomicrobium sp.; assembly: GCA_049579205.1. Lineage (GTDB taxonomy): Bacteria > Pseudomonadota > Alphaproteobacteria > Rhizobiales > Rhodomicrobiaceae > Rhodomicrobium. The sequence goes on from JBAUNL010000883.1 coordinate 640, forward strand.
GCGTGAGAACACGTTCAGGACCGCGAGCTGCCCGGGTGCTTCCGCATGATAGTCGCGGTTGAAGGTGTTGTTCCGTGAGGACGGCAGCCTCAGATTGCACCAGCCGCGTTCTTGCGCGTAGGTGCCGAGCCGATCGGCGCTTGTCTTCGCGATCACGGCGAGGTTGATCCGCTCGGCGAGGTGAAAAGCAGCACCCTCGAGCCCGTCGACGACCGATGTGCATGAGGGGCACGGTTGCTCGACAAGAGGCAGCTCGGCTGTCACCTGGGGCACCTGCTCGCTGGTCTCCCGCCAGCGCGGGAACTCATGTTGTAGATGACCAGCGAGTTCTTGCCCGGTGCGAACAACTCCGAGAACCTCACCTTGCCGCCATCGGCCGCGGACTCGAAGACGTAGCCCTCCCTGATGAGACCGCCCGCTGGGATAATGCGATGCGCGCCGGTTCGGCACGCTTCTTCGAGTTTAGGGCCGTGAAAAGAGACCCTTTTTAATTAACATTTTCCTCCATTGGAGATTTCACGCAAGCCATTCCACTAATTCTCCGCATGATAAGCAAGAGAACGCACAGGGTCATGCGTGTATCATAATGAATATCGTTAGCGACTGTTGCTTGACCGAAAGGTGAAAATTGATGCCGAAATAAGCCCAAAATAGGTGTCAACCATAAGTTGGTTTTGCTATCAAATTTTCTTCTAATGTGGCGATTTGTTGATCAAGACAGTGTTTTATTTTTGAAGGCGAATCATATTTACTTCAATCATATTTGCGACAATATTTGTATCAATGATTTATCTAGTGCGGGGATGGTAAAAAGAGGAAGTCACAGATGACGACGTTACCTTCCACTGACAGAGCCACTGCACTCGGTCTATCGACCGACCTTGCCCAAGCCGGTGCCGCGTTCAATGACTCAACACGCTTGCTTGACGGAGGTCTATGGAGCCAGCCAGCAGATAACAACAATCAGCAAGCCTATCTCGGTATGTACACGACCGACATCCACGGGGTGCTGAGCGACGTTAATGCAGCTCTTGCCGATCCGGCCGGAATCACTGTCAGTGGAAATGCATACACGCCATCGGCTGCCGATACGGCAGCTCTCCAACAGGTCCAAGGTCAGCTTCAGACCCTTCTTACTGAAGCGCCGCTCTCGGTCGGTCACGGCCAGAATGCCACAAATGCTCAGGAACTCATCCACACCACTCAGACCAGCATTCTCAACGAAATCAATGGCGATACCGCATTGCAGCAGGCCCTGGGTGCAAACCCGTATATGACTGCCACGGGTGCTACGAATGTGGGATTCCAAACTCTTCCGGCAGGCGCGGATGATGCGGCATCGGTCGCGGTTGCAACGGCGGGAGGCGCAAGCTTAGCGCAGATTGGCACTGTCTTCAACGCTGCTGCCAGCCTCGCCGTCGGTGGACTTAACCATGCAAATCTCCCCGAATTCAATACAGACATGAAGGCAGTCGCGACGGGCCTGACCAATCTGATCAATAACCCAACTCAACTTGCGGCAGTGGAGGCCGGCGAAGCGCCTCAAGACGCGGCTCTTACAACGGTTCACCTGGATACGTTGCTGAATCAAGCCAACCAACAGGTCAATAGTTTCGATCAACTATACCACAGTAATCCCAACACTGCCGCACGTTCGACGAATGACAACGTCCTCGACATGATCGACATCGTGCAGGGTGACGCCAATTTGAATACGGCCGCGGGCGGCAATGGGACGCCGGCCGCAACGGGGGGTTTTGCTGAAATGCCTGCCTATCTGACAGGCACCATCCAGCACTTTCAGGACAACCAGGCGCAGACAAACTTCTGGGCTCAGTTCCTCTCCGAGGCCAACACCATCAATGGTCAACTGCAGAATGTGGCGGCGGGTAACAACGCCACGCCTGCAGAGCTTCAGTCCCTTACCACTGAGATCCAGAATTATCAGCAGTTCGGCTCGTCTTTCTCCCAGAGCCAAGGCGGCATATTTGGCGCCCGGTTCAACAACGAACTCAACGGAGGTACGCTTCTCGCCGATACGAGCAACGCTGTCCATGGTCTGCAAGGTATTGCGAATGGTGACACGGGCGCAGCCTTGGCCGCGGACCAAGCCCAGATTCTGGCAGCGGGACAAGGCTTTACTGCCGATGCCCAGGACGTTTCTGGCAACAATGTTCCGGTCGGAGGCGGCACCTTTGTCGGGACAGCGACCACCGTCTCGGGAGCGACGTCCCCGGCGGGTCTCGCGCAGGGCTCGATCCCAGTCGCAGGTGCAGCTTCAGGATCGACAGGGCTTGCCGTTGGTCAAAACGGTACAGGAACTGGCGCTGGCAACCAGGGCAATGGAAACTTCGGCGAACACGGCTTCGGTCATAATGGCCTTGGCAGCGGTGAACAGCCGGGGACGGCAGGGTTCGGTCAAAACGGAACTGGAACAGCGGCCGGCACGGGCACTGGAGGCTTTGGGAGCTTCGGCGAAAACGGTTTCGGCCATAATGGCTTCGTCGGCGGTCAGCAGCAGGTGGCGACCACAGGGTTCGCGCAAAACGGGACTGGAACAGTGGCCAGCACAGGCGCTGAAGGCTCCGGGACCTTGGGCGACAGTAGTTTCACGCATAACTTCCTCAGCGACCAACAGGCAGTGACCACACAAAATCACTTCGATCTTCTGTGGCACCATGCCTGAGGAGACGCTAGTCCTTAAGGCCTTCCCTTAGTAATGCAACGGCAAGAACCTACCGTCGCTGGCAAAGCGGCGGTAGGCATAAGCTCGGTCATCCGGGCCATTACACGTACCCCATGCCGGCGTTTAACTCGACCAAACCTTAATGCCCACGGTCCTGCAATGACGATGAAGCGTCGGGTTGCAGCAAGATTGGCATTCTTTGAGGTTGCAGGAATAATGCTAAGCGCAAGCGGCTTGCGCAACAATTGCGGCCTGGAATCGGGCTAATCCAAAAATCTGTTGATCTTAAGCGCAAGCGGCTTGCGCATTTCATAAGCTGCCATATATTAAGCAAGCTTATGAAAAGCTAGTTCGATGAAAAATAGCTCCGAATACGATCTTCTGGTTCTTCTCTATGACGTGGCTCGCCACATGCGTACACGCGCGGACCAGATGGCGCGCAAGCACGGTACGACGCGGGCCCAGTGGGTGGTCCTTTCCCGGCTTGAGCGGCAGCCCGGACTTTCACAGAACGAACTGGCGGCAATCGCCGAAGTGGCGCCCATCACGATTGCCCGCCTTGTGGACAGATTAGAAGAGCTTGGCCTTGTGGAACGCTGCCCTGACCCCAAGGACAGACGGATTTGGCGCCTGCGGCTGACTCCAAAAGCGGCACCGCAGTTGAAGGAGATCAAACGCCTTCGCGCGCAGCTTTGGGCGCTCATGACAGAGAACGTGGATGACACGCTGCTCGCCTCCACAGAGCATTGCCTCCGGAAGATGAAGGAAAATTTAGCTGCCAACGCGCAGCCGCCAAGCTCTTACGCAGTCAGAGAAAACCATGCTTAAAAGTGACAGTGCTGCCGGCGGGGAGGAAACATCGTTGAGTGAAGCATCCGAGGCTCCGCGGCTGCGGCGGCTACCCCCGCCTCCGGCGCAGCCCGGGACCACAGCAGGAGCCGCAGCAGGCGTCGCTGGCAGACTGCAACGTAGGCGGCGCCTGCGCCTCATCCTTATGGTGGGCGGCATCCTATTCGTGGCGATCGCAGCAGGGACCTTGTGGCTGCGCGGCGGCCGCTACGTATCCACCGATGATTCCTATATCCGTGCCGCGAAGCTTATGGTTTCCACGGACGTATCAGGCCTTGTCAGCTCGGTCGACGTGCACGAAGGCGAAATCGTCAAAAAAGATCAGGTTCTGTTCCGTATCGATCCCCAGCAATACCAGATCGCGCTCAACATTACGAAAGCGAACCTCGAACAGACGGCCCTAAATATCGAGGCCATGAAAGAGGACTACCAGCGCATGCTGAGCGATATTCGCGCTCAGGAAGCAAAGGTGCAGCTCGACCAAGCTACCTACGACCGTTACGAGCCGCTGGTCAGCAAAGACTTTCTCTCAAAGGCCAATTTCGATCAGGCCCGCTTCACGTTGCAGGCCGACACCAGTCAGCTCAATTCCCTCAAGCAGCAGGCGAAGGTGCAGTTGGCCAGGCTATCCGGCAACCCCGACATTCCGGTCACACAGCATCCGCTCTACCTCCAGGCCAAAGCCCAGGTTGATGAAGCCCAGCGGCAATTGGATCACACCGTGGTGCGCGCCCCCTTCGATGGGCGGGTAACTCAGGTCGACGCGCTCCAGCCCGGCACATATCTCGTTTCACAGACGGCGGCGCTAACCAATACGGGCGCGGTCGGTCTCGTCTCCATAAATGACATCTGGGTGGAAGCGAATATGAAGGAAACGGAGCTCACCCATGTGAAGGTTGACGACCCTGTTGACGTATATGTCGACACCTATCCGGGCAAAACCTGGAAAGGCAAAGTGGTGAGCATCGCACCCGCCAGCGGCTCGGAATTTTCGATCCTGCCCGCGCAAAATGTGAGCGGCAACTGGGTGAAGGTTGTTCAGCGCATTACCGTGCGCATCAAGCTCGACTCGAGCTTCCCCAACGCTCCTTTGCGTTCGGGCATGAGCGTAACCGCGGACATCGATACGGGTCATCACAACAGTCTGGCGGACCTTCTGTAGGCATCTAGGCACTTCCTCATGCAGAAAGCTGTAGCCAGCTCAGCGGCACCGGCCAATCGCGCAATCATCACGGTTTGCGCGATGGTGGCAACCCTTATGCAGGCGCTGGACAGCACCATCGCGAATGTTGCCCTGCCTTATATGCAGGGCGCGCTTTCAGCAACGCCGGACGAGATCACCTGGGTTCTGACTTCATACATCGTGGCCGCGGCAATCATGACCGCGCCTGTCGGATGGCTTGCCGCCCGCTTCGGCAGGAAGGCCCTTTTCATCGCCTGTCTTGCCGGCTTCACGGTCGCGTCCATGCTGTGCGGCATAGCGGAAAGCCTGCCGCAGATGGTTCTCTTCCGGCTTTTACAGGGCATGTTTGGCGCTGGGCTTGTTCCCCTATCCCAGGCCGCCATGCTGGATCTCTATCCGCCGGAACAGCGCGGCTCGGCCATGGCGCTCTGGGGCATGGGCGTGATGGTTGGCCCTATTCTTGGGCCCACCCTCGGCGGCTATCTCACGGAGGTCTACAATTGGCGCTGGGTCTTCTATGTAAACCTGCCCTTCGGGCTACTCGCCATCGCCGGCCTTCTGATTTTCCTCAAGGATGACCGCGAGGCCAAAGTGTCGAGCTTCGATTGGATCGGTTTCGGCGCGCTAAGCCTCGGCATCGGCGCGATGCAGCTCATGCTCGACCGCGGCGAATTGCAGGACTGGTTCGGGTCGATGGAAATCATCATCGAGGCCACGCTTGCAGCGCTCGGCTTCTACCTCTTCCTGGTTCACATCGTCTTCGCGGAAAAGCCGTTTATCCCGTCGAAGATTTTCAAGGACGTGAACTTCAGTGCGAGCCTCGCGATGATGTTCATCGTGGGCATGGTGCTGCTTGCAAGCTCTGCCCTGCTCGCGCCCTATCTGCAAACGCTAGGTAATTATCCCGTTGAACAAGCCGGCTTGTTGATGGCCCCGCGAGGGTTCGGCACGATGGCGGCGATGATGGTTGCGGGCCGCGCCGTCAATCGCATCGACGCGCGGTTCCTTATGCTGACCGGCTTCGCTCTTATCGCACTCTCGCTCTACCAGATGATGGGCTGGACCCCCGATATCGGCGTCCGGCAACTCGTGATCACAACCCTTATCCAGGGGGCCGGCATCGGCCTTGTTTTCACGCCGCTGCAAGTGGTTGCTTTTGCGACGCTGCCAACGGAGCTCAGAACGAATGGCACGGCGCTATTCAGCCTTATGCGCAATGTCGGCAGCTCGATCGGCATCTCAGTTACGTCATTCATGCTCGCGGAAAACACGCAAACTCTTCACGCGCAGATCGCCGCCTCAGTGACGCCGTTCAATCGCATGCTGCAAACCGGGGGCGCGTATCTGGTCTGGAACAGCGCCACCTCCGCGGGTCTTAGCGCGCTGAATGCCGAGGTGACGCGGCAGGCGTCCATCATCGCCTATATGGACGATTTCAAGCTCATGCTGATGATCTGCCTGCCAGCTGTCCTTCTCTTGTTTGTTATCAGGCGTACCGGCGCGCCCACGGGCGGCATGCCGATCCCGCAAGAATAGGTAACAAGCGGCGCAAGAGCAACCGCCGCGATAGCCACATCAAGAATGCGTCAAAAGCTTCAGCCTTGACCGTGGGCCGGATCGTCATTACAACTTTAGTCTAACCCAAAAACTCACCTGCCCTTTTTTATGTTTAATGGAGTTGCACTTGAGGTTTAAATTTGAGTGGGATCGTGGGGAAAAGCGCGAGCACGATGCGCTGGGGATTGCGGAACTTTTTGAAACAGTCGGGCTCCTCTATATCGGACTTCTCTGCCTCACGCTGATCGTAATCAGCCTCTCAAGCCTCGACGGCACGGCCGCTCCGGTTGCCGACGTTGTCCTCGCGCCAAATCTCGCATTTTTTCTGGCCCTGCGACCGTAAAACTTGCAGCGCCTTTTTCTGTGCCGAATCTATGCTCAGTGAAGGGTCCCTTCCCTGAGCAGCGGCGCCTGCTGCGGCACCCCCTGCGGCACCTCATATGGGAATGTCACAGAGAATGACGCGCCTGCACCATTTGAGTTGCAATCGAAATGGCCCCCAAGCTGCTCAGTGAGCTGCGCAATCAGAGCTTGCCCCCTGCCGCTTACTGTCTGGCCCGGAAGCCCCACGCCGTCGTCTTCGACAGTAAGGGCGAGTTCACGAGCCGGCTTTTTATTCAAAATTATCCGGATGCTGCCTGAGCGGCCTCCGGGAAAGGCATGTTTCAAGGCATTGGTAACAAGCTCATTGACGATCAATCCCAATGGGATTGCCTGCGCGATCGGCAGGGCACACTTGGCCGCGTTGCTTGTGATGGAAACCGGCCGGTTCTTGCCTAATGTGCTTTGGAGGTCGGAAGCCAATTCCGAAAAAAAGCCTCGACTGTCCAGGGAAATCCCGCCATGCGCGGAGAGTAAGTTTCGATGAAGACGTGCCATCGTCACGACCTGTGCAATCGCGTCTTCGAGGATCGACTTGGCCTCCGGCTCCGCGACAGCCGAGGCTTTGCTTTTCATTAGCGCAGCCACGACTGCAAAGTTATTGCTCATGCGATGCGCCATCTCTTCTAGCAAGATTGCCGATTTTTTTTCATTATTGGACATGGCTCCGTACAGGAGCACGATTGCCCATCTCAAGCGCCCAACGCCTAAGACCGCCATGGCGCACATGACCGCATACAACTCGATTTTGATTACGTCTGCTGCGTGGTAGACGGCAAATACGCCGACGGGTTCAAAGAAAAATGCTGATAGGACAGCGCTCGCACCGCAGGCTAGAAATCCGGCAAATTCGCCGAAGCCCAGCGTGGCGATAACCACGACAATGAAGAAGAGCAGAAAGGGCTCGCCGGGAATGTCTCTCCCGACGGGTATCTGGAAGGCATAGGCCGCGCCTAGAAATATTCCGGAGATGCCGAGCCGGAGCCAAAGAGGCCAAGCGCGCAGAGAGAGAAGCTTGTCGAGCATCTACTGGAACTTACAGCCGGCTGTTCTACCCTCAATCGTAAGGCTGGCTATAATTGTGACGCTTTTTTGGCTGCCAACTGAAGTTCCGCACACAGCGTCTCTTCGGCCCATCAAAGCCTTACTCGTTGTTGGCAAGCCTTTCAGCCTACGCCCGCTGCAATCCCCGCCTAAACCTGGGCCGGTTCAAAGAAACAATGGATAATCGTTGTGTCCTGCCACTTCAAATAACAGACGTGGTAATGTCCGTCCGGCGATTGCCGCCGTTTCAGCGAGCGAGGGACGATAATGGTATCGCTCCCAACCTGCACCTTGGCAGTGCCGTCGGGCATTTCCGTAACGAGGTCGGTCTCGTGGCAGTCTTTGCCCGCGCAACATTCCATTGGGTACCACGAATGGGCATCTACGGGCAGGATCAACGCGATAGTTGCGATCAGCAGTAAGATCTTCACGATCAACCTCCGGGCACGAGAAGTCATATGCAAGGCTTCGGCCAGCTTGTGCCCGTCAAAGCAAGGTACCTTCTTCCTCGCCTTGGCAGCGCATCTGTGTAGAAAGAAACTTCGGCCGTTATTGTTTCCGCCGCGGAGGGCCTCCTTACATCTTTGTGAAGTCCGGGAACTGCATTATGGGCGCATGTAGCAAGCGCTCTCGCGAAAGCCCCGGACAGGCTTCCCCTTTTGAAGCTAGTGGCTTGAAAGGTATTTACCGGCAGAATGGTCTTCTGAAGACTCTCGCCGGGGCCGAGCTGGATAGTCGCAACAGCCAATCAGGCGGGCATTTGCAAACTAGGCTTCCTCGAAGAGGCGGAGTTTGCTTTAAGGCTTATAGCCCTCGGAGATGCTCATGAACCGGATAGGACGTGCCATCGAGATAGTGATCTTGCAGAGCCGATGGCTGCTCGTGCCATTCCTGTTGGGGCTGATTATCGGACTTGTGGCTTTACTCTATACGTTCGCGATCAAGCTCGGCGCTTTCGTGAAACTCGTACAATATGCTCCAGAGGAGGAGGCAATTGTTGGAGTATTGAAGCTGATCGACATTTCGCTGACGGCGAATTTGCTGCTGATCGTGATAACCGCGGGTTACGAAAACTTCGTAGGATGGACGGGTCCTCTTAAGAGCAGCTCACCTGGAGGCCTTGCCGGGATCGGTTTTATGGGCCTGAAGCAGAAATTGCTTGGCTCAATTGTGGCAATCGCCGCAGTGAGCGTGCTCGAATGGTTCATGGACATCGACCGGAGCGCCGACACAACCAAGCTCGTTTGGGTCGTTGGTATTCTGCTCGCCCTAGCAGTTGCGGTGCTGATCCTTGCAATCGCCGACCGGCTCACCGATTTCCGGGAAAAGAAAAGCGAGTAGCATTCTGCCGCGCCCGGCGCCTCGAAAAAGTCTTGGAAGCGCATTTTGGTTCGATTACTACGGCATTTCACTTCCAAGCATTTCGAGGAGCAAGGACTTGCGAGCTTCCCCTTTCCCAATCGCCGGCGCCGTCTTCGCGCTCGCCATCGGCACCGCATTATCAGGCTGCAGCGGGGGAACCTCCGGCGTGGGTGCCACTCCGGTGACAACCAACGCCGCTGGGCCCACGGCGGGCCTGCAAATCACAGACACGAAGGTTGGAACCGGTATCAGTCCGAAGCCTGGACAAGTCTGCGTAGTGCATTACACCGGCTGGCTCTACGAGAATGGCGCCAAAGGCAAGAAGTTCGACAGCTCGGTTGATCGAAAGATACCCTTCTCGTTCGTGCTCGGCGACCACAAGGTGATCGAGGGCTGGGAGCGAGGGGTCAGTACCATGAGGGTGGGCGGCAAGCGCACTCTCATCATCCCACCGGACCTTGCCTATGGAACCGCTGGCGGAGGTAAGGCAATTCCACCTAACGCTACGCTGATTTTCGAGGTCGAGCTTCTCGACGTGAAGGCGCCTTCTTAGAGGGCACGTCGAAAACGCGGCGCTTTCCGGCTAACGCGATGCGATAAAACAGACCTCGGGTGAGCGGTCTTTCTTGTCAATGCCGTCGCCTCTGGTGATGTCGGCGAATTGAGCGAGGAGTACGCGTCAGCTTGCGAGGAATCAGCCCGTCGCGGGTAGAACCAGAGTAAGCAGGGTAGCCGCCGCGATCGGGCGGAACGTAACGCTAAGGTTCAGCCGCCCGGCCCATCATCAGCCTTCAAAACCTCGAAATGCCCATCGCGTAGCGATGCCAAAGACCAGGAGAGCCGCCGGCGGCCCAAAAAGCACGACCGGGACTACCAAGAAATTCTTAGCCGTCCACTCGCCGCCGATAGCTTCTATTGCGTAGAAGATGAACCAGGCCATGATCCATGCGGAAGAAATGAGAACCCAGAGACGAAAAAGCCCCCGGCGCCAGTTAGTTGGCGGAGTGGTTTCTCTTTCGCGAGTAAAACGGCTGTTGAGTGGTATTGGTCTCACCATTGGCTATTCCTACTGAATGGAAAGCAGATACTGCCTCGCGTCCCTGCTGTCGAGATCTCCAAGCCGAAGCTGCCACCTAATTGCTGTGTCAAGCCTTCCACAAGCACGAGCCCTCTTCCTACACCCTTAGCTGCTTTTCCGGTCCCGTTATCGTCGACCCGAACGAGGCATTCCTTCTCGTGAACCATCAAAGTGACAATAATGTTTCCGCGCCGGTTGCC
>JBAUNL010000884.1:0-3999 GCA_049579205.1 Rhodomicrobium sp.
GGTGAGCAAAACAACTGAAATTGCGCCCGGCTTTCACCTCATCCCGTTGACTGGGAAATGGGGCACCGACTTTGAGCTCAGGGAAATTTCGTTGGCAATCGACACGCCTGACGGTGTTGTGCTGATCGTAGGCTGCAGCCATCCAACGATCGAAGCGATCGTGGAAGCAGCCAGCACGGTCACTGGCAAGCCGATCCATCTGATCTTGGGTGGTTTGCATCTGCTACCAGCAACGAATGATCAGATCAAGGCAATCGCATCCTCGCTACATGACAAATGGAAGGTGAAATTCATCGCGCCGTCACACTGCACCGGCGAGCCTGCTTTCGCTGCCTTAAAGCAGGCCTTTGCCGATAACTATGTTTACGCTGGCCTTGGCTCGACGGTTATTCTTGGATCCAAGATTACAGTCAAGGCGGAAGCCGGGCAGCCTCAGCAGAAGGCCATGGATGCTGAAGACTACCGCAGCTACCGTCTGGCCATCATGCAAGGCCCGCTCCGCGCCTTACTTGGCAAACCAAGCCGTTTAGCCGGCTCCCATCCATAGCCGGAATGAAGCACACCTAAACAGCTACCTGACGCGCGTAAACCCTTCCTCCGGCTGCGCGCGGCCAGGGGGCGAATGTCACCTTTCCGAGCGGTGGAGTTCGCGCTTTCACACGCTCGCGCTCTATTCCTTTAAGTAGCCGACATAGTAGATACCAATGACGTTACCTCCAGAGTCGCGGATAGGCTCATAAGCCGTCATGTAAGCTTTGCCGAGGATGGTTGCCTCGCCATAGTAGGGCTCGTTATTGCGAATGCTGCCGATGACCCGGCCGTTGGGATCGAGAATTGTGCCGACGGCGCGCGACCCGTCGTCCTTCTTTACGTTTGTTGCCACGCGGACGTAATCGTGGCTGTGCCGCCGGCGTTCGTTGTTACGTGATCGACCAAATCGAAGTTGTTATTGATCTTGGTTTGGCCAAAGTGAATAGCGGGAACTTCCTTGCCGGCAATATTCTCCGTTCCCTCGATATTGGGCGCGCCCAATTTCGCCGCCTCTGACTGGAGCAGCTGCATAGAAGTTTTCACTTTCTGAGCGTGCTCATCCTGGGCCGAGACCAAACCAGGCATTAAGAATGCGGCGATAAGGCAGACCGTCGCGGCAACGGCAAGATAGGCTTGTTTTTTCATGGGGGACTCCTTTGGCCACTTCGTTGGCAGCGGGCCCTGGAGACGATGGGGGGCGGTTTCGCCAGCTCGATGCAGGTTTCTATTCAAACGCGGCGTTCGACGTCTAGTCGCGCCAAAGCGGTGCCGCTGGATGAAAGTAGGACGCCGCTGCTGCGTGAACAAATGCGCTAAGCTCGACATTGGTTCCGCTGACACCCGGCGGATTTGGCGCGCCTTCAGCTTTGCGCGCCATTATCGCGCTAACCGAGAAGCCCAGTTCCCATTTTTCTGCCCAGGTATCACCCGCGCTCTTTACGGCAAGGCCGCGAGTTCGATTGGGCGGGCCTGATTTATACGCGCGTGCTGGAGAGCTCAGCAGCTTTCACTACCCTATTCCCTTACTGGCCCCGCCATCTGCGCCGTTCCGTCTCGCGGGGCTTGATCATCACCTACGTGCCGACCTCGGCTCGATCACCCACGTTGTGTTATGCGGGATATCCATCGCGAAATAGCCGCCTGCCCCGGCGAGCTTAGGCATGTCATTACACGCAAACGGCTCACGGCCGGTAATGCCGGTGTACTTGCCGCTGCCGCCTGTAATGATATGGGTGCCGCAGTTCATGTCCGGCTGGGACTTGTCGAGATCGCGGGTATCGAAGGTCGAGAAGATCACATCCCCGTCCTTGTCCGCGAGCGCGCAGGCGCCGTCGATGTATTTCTTGCCGGCCGACTCAACCTGCAGAGCGTGGCAGCGCGCCGCCATCTTATCGAGCATCGGCTCACCCTCCATATTCTGGGTGGTCCCGACCGCCTCGAGCAGATTGGCTGTCCCTACCCCTTTTATATCAAGGCTTTGAATGGGACGGAAAACAAAGTGGGTCACGTACGGCGTTGTCCCTTTCTGTTCTATTTGCTGGGCTTGTTGCTGGGATTGGGCAACGCCAGGGATGAAAGCCATTAGCGCGCCAGATAGTAGAGCTGTTGAGATAAAGCTGCGGGTCATTGGTGACCTCCAGGTAGGCTTCAGTAGAAAATAGTATAGAGAGAAGGAGGCCTTTGAATCCTTGTCGAATCGCAAATAATTAACCACTGATATCGCGTGTATAATTTATATAAATAATACGCAGGAACCGGCGTGAAAGCGACTACGCATCGATCTATATAAGAACTGGGTAGTGTCTTAGGTGTTCTTTAGACCCGCAATTTAGCAATGATGCTAGCGCTGGATTTGCAATTCTTCTTCTGTATGCTCATCGTTTAGCAAACGGAGAAAACGGATCGATGCAGTTGGAGAGGGCCAAGACCATTGACGCCTGTGCAAGTGAGTGCTGCGCAGCGCCGTCGCTCATATTGGCATCGAACACGCAGCGTGATCGGTCCGCCCTTATCCGGGAAGCGTTCCGCCTCGAATGGTTGACCATTGGCTGGATGACGGTCGAGGCTGCTGTTGCTATTGCATCGGGCTTGGCGGCTGCCAGCCTTGTCCTAACCGCATTTGGATTGGACAGCATAATTGAGCTGGCGTCGGCTGGCGTCTTGATGTGGCGGCTACGGGTCGAACTGCAACATGGCCAATCGTTTTCCGGGGAGGCGGAACGTAGGGCTAGCAGGATTGCGGGCGGCCTTCTCTTCGCTTTGGCTGTCTATGTTATAGCGGCAGCCATTTGGAGCCTTTGGTCTCGACAAGGTGAAGCTTTCTCCTGGGCCGGCTTTATCGTTGCCTTGGCCGCAATCCCGGCGATGCGCTATCTCGCCTATCGCAAGATCGCGATTGCCGAACAGCTTGGCAGCCGCGCTCTTCGCGCCGACGCTATGGAAGCTGTGACATGCGGCTGGCTCTCGCTTGTCGTGGTCTTTAGTCTTGCCGCACAATGGGCCTTTGGCGCGTGGTGGATCGACGGCGCCGGCTCATTGGCTATTGTCTGGTTTTTGATTAGGGAAGGTCGCGAAGCATGGACAGGCGAGGAATGTAGCTCCTGCCGCATGGAAGGTGAGAATGCCCAAAGGGCCTAAAGGCCAGAACACCTGAGACACTACCGAAAACCGCCACCGATATACTCCCTTTCTAGGACTTATCCGCTCCCCACAAACGAAGCCTCGGCCGGAACTTCTGGACATTCACGCTACGATCAAAGCGCTCCGCCGCCGCGGCCGCGACCACCGCACCGTTGAGCTCACTGAGACGCTCGATCGCAATTTCTTCTTTCGCGAGTTTGGCGACGGCATCGCCGAACAATTGCATGGCGCGCGCTTTCTGCGCCGCACGGCTTTCCCGCAACAGCTTCGCGCCTTGGGCAGGAAAGCGCGCTCGATCTGCGCGGCGCTCAGCGTGACATAACCGGCAATCCAGCCTAACGCCGCCTCGGTCAGCACCGCGACCTCGCATCGCGTGCGCTATTACTTTGGTTCGCCGGGTCCCTCGCCGCCGAAAGAATGCACGGAATCTCGCAACTCGTTTCGCATTTGATCGCGCAGTTCGTGGATCGACGCGATAACCGGGCCCGTTGCAACCCCCAAGCCAAGCAAGGCAGCCTCCGACAATTGCAGGCTCGCCTCGATGGTTTCCGGCACGGCATCGTTCACGCCCAGCGCATAGAGATGGCGCGCGTGTTCAGCGTCCCTTGCCCTGGCGACGATGAGAATATCGGGTCTTAGTTTGCGGACCTTGCCGGCAATGTCATCGGTGACTGACTTCGTTTGTATGGTGATGATGACCCCTGTGGCCTCCGCGACGCCGCATGCTTTGAGGAATGCCGCATTGGCCGCATCGCCATAATAAACCTCATGCCCTTTATGCCGCTCATCAGTCACGAGCCCCGCGTCATGATCGGCGGTTGTATAGGG
>JBAUNL010000885.1:0-2661 GCA_049579205.1 Rhodomicrobium sp.
GGCGAAGGAACGGCCTCCACAGCGGCCGAACAAAGGAACTGGATCAACAAGGAGGATGACACTACGCCAGCCGCTCAGCTACCGTGATCCCAACACCGAACCTCTCCACGAAAACGGGGCAAGTCCATAGCCCTCCTAAGCCGAAACCAAAAATGTTTGAGCCCCACGCGATGAGCATACCAACCGCAATCGCGACGAGGCCCGCAGGGATCCCCTTGGCGTATTTGATGCCGCCGAACCAGCTCGCAAGGATAATGGCAAAACAGATGAGCCCGATCTGCGGCGTCATATACATCTCCAAAGCCGGCCGCATGGAGATGAACGTCACAGACACACCCGCAAGCGTGCCCAGCAGGGCGGCCCGTGGGGTGATCCGGCGAATATAGGGTGCGATAAAGCCGCCGATCATCAGGATGAAGCTCTGGAAGAATACCCAGACGAGGCCGGCTGACCAACCCTTCATCGGATCGCCGGTCTTGAGCGTGATCGGCAGCATGATCACGAATGTTACAATGAACATGTGGGGCACGCTGACGCCCGAGGGCAGCGCACAGACATCGTTGCGGCCGGTCTTTTTCGCCAATCGGTAAGCGAGCCAGGCGTAATAAAATGTTGAGAGGCAGAGCATCAGACCCAGTGCAGGTAGGATGCGGCCGAAAACGATGGCGTCAGGCATCCGCAGTACAAAGCGAAGCAATCCCGTCAGCACCAGCATATTCACAAGAATGTTGGTACCGAAACCGAAGAGCGCGTTCCAGTCGCCCGGTGTCCAAATAGACGGACTGAAACCGGACTTAACCGGGGTCCCGCTAATAGCCGCGCTCATGATAATGCCTCCACTGGTTTGTTATGGGAAATTCCGGGTGCCGCCGCTTTAAGGACCGAGGCTGAATCGCTGACCCAGCCGAAAATTCCGCCCTGGGCCTTGATCATCTTCAAGCCCATCTCGTGGAATTCCGGAAAATAGGATGCGCAGCAATCGGAGAGCACAATGCAGCGATAGCCGCGATCGTTGGCTTCGCGCACGGTGGTGTTGACACAGACTTCTGTCGTGACACCGCAGACCAGCAAATCGGTGATCCCGTTTTTCTGCAGGATGCCGCCAAGCTCTGTGGCATAGAACGCGCCCTTGCCGGGCTTATCGATGACGATCTCGCTCTGGATGGGATAGAGGTCCGGAATGATGTCGTGACCGGCTTCGCCGCGGATCAGGATGCGGCCCATTGGTCCCGGATCGCCGATGCGCAGGCTTGGCGCCCCGCGTTCGAGCTTTGCCGGAGGCGCATCGGACAGATCTGGCAGATGCCCTTCCCGCGTATGGATGACCAGCATGTTCGCTTTGCGCGCGGCAGCGAGCACCGCGCCTGTCGGTGCGACGGCCCGCGCGAGTTGGGAGACGTCGTTCCCGAGAGTTTCGCCAAACCCGCCGGGTTCGAGAAAATCCCGCTGCATGTCGATGACGAGGAGAGCGGTCGTCCGCCAATCGACGGTAATAGGGCCGGGTTCCGCTGCGACCGTACTGGAACGCTGTGCGATATCCATGCCCGCTCTCCCCGGCGTGAAACACCTCCTCCACGAAGCAAAGCCTATGCCATTGCGAGGAGGGTGATCGACTCGCTGAAATGAAAGAAGATTTCCAAAACGTTCTCATCCGGATGCCTCCTCCGAACCCGAATTGCCCATTTCATAAGCTTGAGCGAATAGCTCGCACGCGGATTTCATCGGCGCCAAAAAACTCTTCTCCGGCTCATGGGCGTCGGCTTATCCTTCGGCTGCAGACCAAGCTGAACTCTGGCGGTTTTTGGCAAAGTGGGCCAATTGCTGCCGTGGTCCGCTTCAAGCCTCTTGCACCGCTTGAGGCCGGAGATTACAGACATTTCCGGCACACATGATCTTATCTGATTTCGAGGTGGAAGCGGATATAGGGCGGAATCAGTTTGCCTCATCCAGGAGGCACCGGGAAGCATCCCTTGCCCATTTGAATGCCCTGCGAGGATGTCCGGTTCGGCCCCGGCAGCAACTTTACGTCCTTCTCGAAGCGCTGGCGATTGAGCACTGAAGCGGCATCGCTGCAGCGGGCCGCAGACCATCCACGACCCGCTATTCGCGGGGAAACCGGCTAAACCGCGAACGGCTCCGTTGTAGGACGTTTATGCCGAAGCTGCAAATGGCGGCATTTTGTTTTTTCCCTGTAATTTCAGCGGAAGATGGGTGAGCGCAGCTCCCTCCGCCGGCCAGTTAAGGGAATGAACCTGGTGATTCAAATCTATGCAAGTTTTAAGCCGGGAGGATCAGTGCGAAGCAATTGGCCTGCAAGGGTCGACTAATTTCCGGAACGACTGAGCCCTGCCTTTAGGGCCCGGCGGATAAGTTCGGTGCAAACCTCATTCACGTCCATTTGTGACGCGCCCCCATCTTTATCCAGCCATCCAAGTCCTATAAGTTTCTCCCGATTGCGCCGGCGTCGAGATCAACAGTAGCAATGTAGATTGGGTTCTCCTCCATACTCGCGGGGCTCCGTTTCACCATACACATAGAAGTGGCTCCACAATTTCGGACGGTGCGGTAGGTGGAAATTCTGCCTGACGACGGGCACGCTGGTGCCCGCGAATCAGGAGTGACAATGAGCAGAAGACCACGGCGGAACCACTCACCGTCCTT
>JBAUNL010000886.1:0-4917 GCA_049579205.1 Rhodomicrobium sp.
CGCGAACACCTCGCCACTTTCCTGGCGGCCTATAATTTCGCGAAGCGGCTGAAAACCCTTCGAGGGCTGACGCCTCACGAATGCATCTGCAAATGCTGGACAGAAAACCCGGATCAGTTCAGGCTCGCCCCCATTCACCACATGCTGGGACTAAACATCTAGGCCATTAGAACAAAAGGTGTTCGGAAGCTGTTTGAGGTAGGCCGGGTCATCGGAAACGACATAGGCTGTCTGAATGCGGTGCCCTAGCTCGTTCCGCTTCTCGTCCATCCGCATGAAGCCCTCAGCGGTGGCTTCCTTGATAAGGCGGTAAACCTTATCGCGTCCGCATCCGCCCATGGCGGAAAGGCCGGAAGGGGTTATCTCCCAATTTTGATTGCGGCTTAGGATGTCGCAAAGCATCCCGCGCGTATCCCAAGACAACGCATTGTTTTGCAGGAGCTTGTTAGAGAGGCGCGTATATGCCCGGTCCTGGCCGTCGGTTCGGAAAACGGTTCTCATGAGAGAACCACCTTTCCAGGCTTGCACTCGATGGCGCAAAGACAGATCGAGCCGAGGCGGTTCGGGCAAGCGTCAGCGGTCGACGAGCTCAGGATGCCTGGAATGCGTGGCACAAACTGAATTACGTTTGGGGAAAAATTCCCTGTAGAATTGACTATTGCGGCGTTTCGCAGTAGCGATGTCATAGCAATTGGCCCTCCGAGGCCGGTTGAACTGCGCGGGTCTCGTAAACACGGCGCAGGAGTGCCCCGAAAGGCCCATCCTTCCGGGGTACGCATCACTACAAACTCAACAAAACCGGTGAACTGAACTCCCCCTGCTAGGGGGGTAACTATCTAGCGCGGTCGAAGCGCATGATGCTTTCACGGAACCTGCAATCACAACGAACGCCGTCGGGACCGGACCTATTCAAGAGAACGGAAAGCTCAGCCTTTCCCCGGAAGCTCGAAAGCTCGTTGTCAAATTCGAGCAATTCGCCTTCATTGGTCGCAGTCTCGAAAGGCCGTAGTTGCTTGAACAGGATGTCCGGACGGTGAATAGTTATGATGGCGTCCGCGTCCATTTCGAGCGCGGCAGTCTCGCGGAGGTCACCACGGCGCGGCCGGGCTGCGTTGGCATCGAAGTTCCGCCAATCGCCAGAAGCCCGCTCAAGCGCCTTCCGGTTAAGCTAAGCAAGGCAGATCACGCAAACGTCCAATTCCTTCGCGATCTGCCGCATGGCCTTAGAAGCCCGCTCAATGCGCTTGCGGGTGTCGTCGGCCTTGTCGCCTTCCTCGCCTTCAACGATTTGAATGTAATCCAACATGATGATTTTGGCGCCGTGCACGCGAACCGCGTGCCTGGCGCACATCTTGATGGCTGACGGCGATATGGTTTGAAGGTCGTTTGAGTAGAGGGGCCAAGACTCCACGCGATCGGCGCAACGGGTGATGTGTTCAAGTTCCTCCTGCGTCAACATCATACCTTGCGGCCGGTTCACAAGGTTGAGTTCGCTCTCAAGCATTATGAGCCGTTCGGCTATTTCGTCGTTCTTGAGTTCGAGGCTGAAGATTGCAACGGGGATGTCCTGCAATAGGAACTGCCGCGCCAGCGAGAGCTCGAGTGCGGTTTTGCCGCCCTTTTCCATGGCCGCGATGAAATAGGTTTTCTTCCGCTTCCATCCGCCGATAGCTAGATCAATCTCGGTATATTGCGAGCGGTAGCCTGTAGGCCCCCAACCGGCCGCGTCATTCGCAAGGACTGTCTGATAGGCGTTCGAAACAAATTCGCCCATGTGCTGCATTCCGACATGGCCGGCGCCGAGTGCAAGCTTTGACACTTCGCTTGAAAGCTGGTCGATCATGTCGTGACCGCCCGTGTGCGCCATGGAAGCATAGCGCTCGGCAAGGGCTAAGACGGCGCGGCGCTTGCCCGAAAGCACAACCTCCATCACGTAAACTTCGATTTCATCCTTGCCACGGATGAACAGGTTTAGTTCCCGCATGTACGCGGAAACCGTCAAATCCGGGATAGGCGAAATTTCCGTGAGTTGGCTTATGATGGTGGCGCTATTGGCGGGCTTGCCTTCCGCTACCAGCCTGGAAGCTATGGTGAAGATTTGGCGGTGAAGCGGATCGAGAAAATCCGCCGCTTTAATGCGGTCAAGGTATGTCTCGAAATAATGGTTCTTCGCCATGAAGGACGCGCAAACGATGCGTTCAGCATCCAAGTTTTGCGGGATTGGCCTGTTTTCAGGCCCGTTGCCGGTCCCGTTACCGCGCGCTGATTTCCTTTGCTCGAAGGTGCTCATGAGCGCGCCCCCGGGAACGCACCATGAACATAGTTTGCCAGAAACTTGCCACATCCTGCCGATTTGTTCTTCAAAGTTCCGCAAAAAGTTGCGTGTTCCTGCAATTGCTTAGTAGCAAATCCTGGCTCTAAACCCTTGTATACCAGCATTTTTTCTTGACTTGGCGCCCGGTCGCGCATACCTGTCGCGGCGGGACACCTCCCCCCAACGGGAGGCAACTATCTGGAAGGGTAGACTGCCATGACGGCTCCAAAGCCTGCTGTGCGCCTCGAATCGGCGCATTTTTCTTCCGGCCCCTGCGCAAAGCGCCCCGGCTACTCAGTCGAAAATCTCAAATCCGCACTTTTAGGCCGTTCACACCGCTCCAAGCCGGGCAAGGCAAAATTGAAGCTTGCGATCAGCAAAACCCGCGAGCTGCTCGGCATCCCTTCCGATTATCTGATCGGGATTATGCCTGCCTCGGACACGGGCGCATTCGAGATGGCGATGTGGTCCATGCTGGGTGCGCGCGGCGTTGACGTCCTTGCCTGGGAAAGCTTCGGCAAGGACTGGGCAACCGACATCGTCAAACAACTCAAGATCCCTGGCGCCCGCGTTCTGGATGCTCCCTACGGCAAGCTTGCCAATCTCGCAAAGGTGAATTTTGATAACGACGTAGTCTTCACCTGGAACGGCACCACTTCCGGCGTGCGGGTATCTAATGGAGACTGGATCGCCGCCAATCGGGAAGGCCTAACCCTATGCGACGCGACTTCGGCGGCGTTCGCGCAAGATTTGGATTGGCCTAAGCTCGATGTAGTCACTTTCTCCTGGCAGAAAGTGCTCGGCGGCGAGGCACAGCACGGGATACTGATCCTGTCCCCGCGCGCGGTTGCACGGCTTGAAAGCTATGTGCCGCCATGGCCCCTGCCGAAGCTGTTCCGCATGACAAAAGGGGGGAAGCTCAACCTGGATATCTTCGAGGGTGCAACCATCAACACGCCATCGATGCTTTGCGTCGAAGATTACCTGGATGCGCTGCAATGGGCCGAAAGCATCGGCGGGCTTAAGGCACTACGCGAACGTTCGAATGCGAACTTCAAGGTGATCTCGGATTGGGTCGATCGCACGCCCTGGGTCGACTTTCTAGCCGAGGACCCGGCCACCCGCTCAAACACATCCGTCTGCCTCAAGATTGCCGATCGGGAACTTGCGTCGCCGGAGGCACAAGCAGATATCGCAAAGAAGATTGCGTCAACCCTCGAACAAGAAGGAGTCGCGATGGATATCGGGGCCTATCGCGACGCTCCACCTGGCTTGCGCATCTGGGCCGGGGCCACGGTCGAGCGCTCCGATCTTGAGGCTCTTATGCCCTGGCTCGACTGGGCTTTTGCCGCGGCCAAGTCCGGTCTGGCGAAAGCGGCCTGAGCTATCCAACCGAGGCCGGTCGCATCCGGCCATCCGGATCGGGGAAGCCCCAGAGCCCGCGTCTGGATTGCCGGTGTTGCCGGCATAATTTCAAAAAGATGTCTCTGGATTGCAGGAGATCACCATGACAGCCCCTCGCGTCCTGATTGCAGATAAGCTTTCCCCAGCCGCTGCGGCGATCTTCAAGGATCGCGGCATCGCAACCGATACGAAGACAGGACTTGATAAAGAGCAGCTCGCCGAAGTGATCGGCGATTACGATGGACTTGCGGTTCGCTCGGCGACGAAAGTCACCCCCAAGGTGCTAGCAAAAGCAGGCCGTCTGAAGGTCATTGGCCGGGCTGGCATTGGGGTCGACAACATCGATGTTCCCGCAGCGACGAGCCGCGGCGTCATCGTCATGAACACTCCATTCGGAAACTCCATCACGACTGCTGAGCATACGATCTCGCTGCTGATGGCTCTTGCTCGCGAGATCCCCCAGGCCGACCGCTCGACGCAGGCTGGCAAGTGGGAGAAATCGAAATTCATGGGGGTCGAAGTTACCTCCAAGACGCTTGGTGTGATCGGCTGCGGAAATATCGGGTCCATTGTAGCGGACCGGGCGCAAGGTCTGAAAATGAAGGTCATCGCCTACGATCCCTTCCTGACAGAGGAGCGGGCGATGGACCTCGGCGTCGAGAAAGTATCCCTCGACGAGCTTTTCCGGCGCAGCGACTTCATCACGCTGCACACACCGCTCACCGAAAAGACCCGCAGCATAATCAATGCAGACTCGATCGCATCAATGAAGCGTAGTGTTCGCATCATCAATTGCGCTCGCGGAGGGCTGATCGTTGAGGAGGCTTTGGCCGAAGCGCTAAAGACTGGCCAGGTGGCTGGCGCTGCGATCGACGTATTTGAGACTGAGCCCGCGAAGGAAAATCCGCTTTTCGGCCTACCGAATGTAATCTGCACCCCGCACCTTGGAGCAAGCACGAACGAGGCGCAGGAGAATGTTGCCCTTCAGATCGCGGAACAAATGGCGGACTACCTGCTCCAGGGCGCAATTTCCAATGCGGTGAACTTTCCTTCCATCACTGCAGAGGAGGCCCCAAAGCTCAGGCCCTTCGTCAAACTCGCCGAACAGCTCGGCTCTTTTGCAGGCCAGCTCACCGAAACCGCGCCAAACTTCATCCGCCTCGAATATGCGGGCGATGTCGCGGAGATGAATACAAGGG
>JBAUNL010000887.1:0-9899 GCA_049579205.1 Rhodomicrobium sp.
GCCCTTAATAAGGCGGGCTGGGACAAATCTGTGGGCGTGATCGTGTTGGCGGGGGCGGGGGGATCAAGCCTTCTGCACCGGCGGCGATCAGAGCGCTCACCAGGGACAGTATGATGGCCGGGGAACCATCGGCCTGCCAATGGAAGACTTGCACAGCATCATCCGAGACGTTCCAAAGCCCGTGATCGCGCGCGTACAAGGCTTTGCCATCGGCGGGGGTAACGTGCTGTGCACCATATGCGATTTTACCATCGCCTCAGAAAAGGCCGTATTCGGACAGGTCGGACCTAAAATGGGATCAGTCGACCCCGGTTTCGGCACCGCGTACCTGGCCAGAGTAGTTGGTGAAAAGAAAGCCCGTGAAATTTGGTATCTATGCCGCCGCTATTCTGCCCAAGAGGCCCTGGCTATGGGGCTAGTCAATGCCGTTGTCCCCCACGAGCAACTTGATGCGGAGGTCGAACGCTGGTGCGCCGAAATCATGGAAAAGAGCCCGACCGCCATCGCAATTGCCAAGCGGTCCTTTAACATGGATAGTGAGAGTATCCGAGGCATCGCCGGCATGGGCATGTACGCTCTCAGCCTCTACTACGATACCGAAGAGTCCAAAGAAGGCGGCGCAGCTTTTAAGGAGAAGAGGAAGCCGGATTTTCGTTGCTTCTCGAAATAACAAAGCAGTCACGAACCCCACTGCGCATGGGCACGAATGTCGGGATTGTCCCACACCCTGAGGGAATGGGCTTTCCCTCACCCCAAGGCAAAGTTTGCATCAATCCGCTCCAGCAATAATGCTCTGGCTGGTCACTGAGGCGGGAGATTGCAACACAGCCCTGCCACAGTCTCAGCCACCTCTTGGGCCTACCGACGCGCCGTGACCAACTCCGTTAGTGCTGGGTCCGCGCAATTCCTGTGCCAGGGCGCGGATCAGTCCAACGAGACCATGCTTGGAGCGCAATAGGGGGCACGTACCCACGTTCCCACTGTCGCGGTGGGACACCTTTGCTGATTACCAGGCGGCTTGGCGCCTAAATAGCATCGAGCAAGGATCAAGCCCCTGATAGCTGGATCGAGGCGCAATGTCTGTTCAGGGTGTGCGCCGTGCCAAGGCGGCGCTTTCCTGTGGGGGAAAGTCCCACCCGGCAACCGCTGCAATCCTGGAGCCGGTGTTCCACGCCGATTCTTACGGCTATTTTATTTAGGGCCGGCAAGTCTGCCGCTGAAGAGCCCACGATTCGGATTGTTTGAGGTTTGCGTCTTGGGCACGCAAGGCAAAACACCGGTCCCCTCACAGGCGAGCACTTCCTCGCCGTCATAATAACCGCGATCGACCAGCGCCGTGATTTCCTCCTGCCCCGTTGCTTCCAAAGCCTTTTTGCCCATCAAGGCCAGCTGTGAGATCTACCGTCATTGCGTGCCGGGACGGCCCGCGCCGCCGGTCACCATCTTCCGGCAAAAGCCGGTCATACCAGGCCTTTCCATCTACTTTTTCGGCTGATCCATTACTGTGCCCAGGCATCCAGCCAGTCATCCACTTCCCTCTAATTAGATCGCGCATCGGTACGCCCTGGAGTACGCCGCTTGCCGCTGCCTGCTCGAGCGAGCTCCCGCAGAAGATGATCACCTGATCGACAAAGCCCTTCACGACGATATCGCGAAAGCCATAAGCCCTAGGCACCGAGTAGTCGCTCATCCGGTAGCGCACCATGGCCATCGTTGACACGCGGGCCTTCCGTCCGCTCCCCGCGAACCCCCGCCCAAAAGAAACCAGCGTGATGCCTATGTCGTGGTTTGAATGGGGGTGCAGAGATCGGCCGCTGAAGCTTTGATAGCCTCCCCGTCCTGAAACGCTGTCTTCTGACATGGTCAAGGTTGTGATCAACGGCAGAACCGGCGAAGTCCTTAACCTCGCCGTTTCCAATCTCTGACGCTGAGGAGTTCCGGCGGGAGTCCAGTTAGGGTCAAGGGCGGGCTTCGCATGTACCTAATTGGCTGGTCGTTCCTTGCCTACCTCGACGAAATTTATGCCCCATGACGATGAGTCCGGTTTCGGAGGTTAAGCCGCTCAGATATGCTCGCAGTAAGAATTTCTCGGTTCGACCCAACCCAGCCTTCGAGGCGCTAAAGCCGCAATCTTCACAAGAGTTGCCCTTCGCAGCAGGCTGTTGGACCGCAAAAGACACTAATGTATGGTCCGGTTGCCTTTCGCAAGTGAGGTTTGGCGCAGGAGAGCGGAAGTCGCTGATATGTATCCGGCCTTTTGATCGGCTCGCGGGCCGTGGCCTCGATGGGAAATACGCACGCGCCTTAGTCTCATTAGCAGAAAGACCGCCAAGCGGCCATTAGTGTCTTCTGACTTCGGGGGCGTTTCTTGATCCGTTCCATTACATCCTCAATCGCGAACTCTTTGCAAAGCCTGGCGCCTAGATGGCCGTAGCTTCGCGAAAACTATTGCCGAAGGATGTCCCGTAGCGCAGAACGCTCCAGGCGATGCGGGTGTTGGCGAGCGCCACGGCGAGTTTGTTCTTGTGAAGCCGGGTTGCTCCTTGTTTCAGCCAGGGCCCGAAACTGAAACGCTCCCAGTTCTGCGGCCGCATCAAGATGATATGAGCGGCTAAGCGATAATGCGTTCAAATCTTTTGGCGGCTTCCTAGATTCGGCCCCAACCGTGCGCTTTGCTTCCGCAGCGTCAGCTTGACCTGCAAATGCAAGATGCATCGTTAGAAAAAATGGGCAAAAAAATACCGCAGAAATTTTTAGCAGCATGGCCATGCTCCAATCCAACTGGCAGGTCGCACCAGCTTCGCCTTAAGGACGTTCTCGGTCAAGTGTGGCGGTCAGGGAGAACGATCGCGAGCGGTAGCCGGGGCAGCTAGGCGACAAGAGCCTCAACACAATCCGGCTCATTGTACTGCGGCGAATTCATCTTCGGCGACACGGGTATGACCTGCGCGGCTTTATCGATGCCGGGATCGACGGCGGGATCTTCACCCGAAAGCCAAGGCTCGAAGCCATCCTTCGCCAGCATCAAAGGCATACGGCTAAGCAAATCGCGAATGACGTCGCAGGCGGAACAGGCGGAACAATGCCGCCCACTCGTGTTTTGATTAAAATTCGACCAAACTTGCCGCTTCGTTCCGCGACCTCGGCGGAGCGGCTTTTTTAGCAATTCGCGGCGCAGACAAACCGACCTGGCTGCGATGGGCGGGTCGCTTCGAGCGTAACCGGGCGGCCCGCTTTCTGTTTTCCGGCTGGGAACACTCTGCTGAATGACCTGCGTTGCCAGTTGCTCGCGGCCTTGGAGATCGCCGCGAACGGCGGAGGCGGGCACCCCCCATAAGCACCGTCGCCGGCTTCCGTTCCTGACTCGGCGGAATAATATCCAGCGTCAGTTCGTTGTAGGATCATCGGATATGGGCAATACCGAGAAACCGCTCCACCAATCCCTTGGAGCGGTTTTTTCGTTAGTGGCGAGACTTTCGCAGCAAAGGCTCGTCCAAGGAATAGTCGCGCCGGTTCGTTACTCTCCCGATGGCGCAGGCCGGTCTTGCGCGTATGCTATCAGCAGGCTAACGCCATGGGCCCCGCTTAGATCAGCGCATCCTGTTCGGGTTTGCTGATCCGTGGGTCAGCCCGCCCGCCCTGCGAAACGGATTTCCCCTTGGCCGATTGTATGCAGATTTCCTCGACCGGAACTCCTTTTTCGCGATTGGATGGATGAGTTTGGCCCCTTCTGCATGTAGCTTCCCAGCCGCGAGGGCAGCTGCGCTCACATGGGGCGGCAAGCCAATCATCAACGCCGCCGGAAGAATGAATGCGATTATCGGAAGGCGCATGTCGGTTCCTCGATTGTTTGCAGTACGTGAGGGCGGCACCTCAGACCACCTTAGAAAAATCCCGCCCAGAAGAGGGGGAAAGGAGGGCTGGGCGGGACGTGGTCCATGGCGAGGACGCCGCGGCAACTCACAAGCAGGGCGAAAGTTCCGTCCTCAGATGCCGCAGTTGGGCGATTTCCGCATTCATCGTAAATGGCGCTTAATCCCGCTTGCAGCCAAAGCGCCCGCTCCGCATCTCTTAGGAATGCATACAGATTTCAATATGTTTCGCGAGCGCCTCGCGGAGGCGTGTCGGCTGCGCAACATGACCCATTCGGCTCTGTGCAAAGGGATTGGACTCGCTCGACCCGCGAATCTCTGTCGACGGGACCGTGAGCTGCGCCCGCTGCCATTAGCCCGCCCTCTATGGCAGGGATGGCCTGCCGAAGGCGCGCGGCGTCCCGGTGCCGGCGTTGATCGTTCCTTCGCAAACCTCGTTGCGCACCCTTCAAGGAGACGAGTGCCCTGCAATTGCTTGCGCAGCCCGGCAACATCCGCCTGTGAAAGCCCCGCAGGCTCCTCAAGCGCTTCCTCAAGGCTCACCTCGTGATCGAGGAACATGTCGAGCAAATCCATCGTTACCCCCAGGCTCACCCTAAACGGCAAGGAAAAAGATCGCTCGATAGCGAGCCTGCACGCAACCTGCTCTCGGTGGTAGATCACCTCGTCCGGCGAAGTACCTGGCTGGTCGGCGGTGACGGCTGGGCCTACGACACCGTCCCAGTCATGTGCAGACTTGATTAGTGTCAAGGCGGGATGGAGCCGCATGCCTAAAATAATGGTCACGATAAGGAGCTGTGTGATATGGCCCAGCAAACCGTCAGCCCATCCGATCTCGATCCCGCCTCGGTCATGAAGCTCTATCTGGCCGCGATCGAGACTTGGGAGAAAAACTACGAAAGTTTCACGAAAGCAATGGCAGAGGCATCGTCTTCCACGGCCGCGCCTCCTATCGCGGAAAGCGCCCAGGACCTTCCCGCGCAGCTCTTTCAGAAAGTGATCGAGGCCGAAATGGAGCTTTGCCGCTTCTATGAAAAGCGCTGGAGTGAATATTTGAAGCTCCCCCAGGCTATCGCGAGCTGTAAGTCTGCCATCGACCTTGCCGAGCTGGAGAACAGTTTCTACAGCCGGTTCACAACGGACTACGCGAGCGAAGGGTCAAAACTGTTCCGTTCCTTCACTGAACTCGTGTCGCACTCCGCCGTCAAAAACGCCTGACGCTGTTTGTCCTCGGTTTTGGCCGGGAGAGCCGCTCATGAAAGAAGTCGAAAGCTTACGCGAAGGAATGATCGTCGAGCAAGTGATCGCTCGCGGGGTTCACGATCCGCTTGTCCTTGAAGCTATGGGGCGCGTACCGAGGGAGATCTTCGTTCCCGAGCCCCTTATCGATCTCTCCTATTCTGACAGTCCGCTTCCCATTGCGGCCGGACAGACAATTTCGCAGCCTTATATCGTCGCCCTGATGGTCGAAGCGCTGTTACTCAAAGGGGGCGAAAAGGTCTTAGAGATCGGTGCCGGGTCAGGCTATGCTGCTGCCGTTCTCGCCGAGATCGCGAAAGATGTTTACACCGTCGAGCGCATCGAAGAGCTAGCGAGGAGCGCCACCGCAAATCTGACGGCAGCTGACTACGCAAATGTCCATGTCCTGGAGGCAGATGGAACGCGCGGGTGGGCCGAGCATGCCCCCTTCGACGCCATTCTTGTCTCAGCGGGTGCGCCTTCCATTCCGGAGCCTCTGAAACAACAGCTTGCTATTGGCGGGCGGCTCGTAATTCCCGTTGGCGCAGATCCGCGAGCTCAGGAACTCATTAGGATCACGCGAAAAAGCCAGACGGAGTTCGATCGCGAAGATCTGGCGGATGTCAGATTTGTGCCGCTCATAGGCGAGCAGGGATGGGAGAGCGAGGCAGAGGAGGCCCAGAAAGGACGTGCGCGCGTCATTCAGAGGCGGCCAACGATAGAGCCGTCACTACCGGCTCAAATCTTACAGAATGCCTATAGTTTCACGGACTTAAAAGAGGCCCCAATTGCCAAGCTAGTTGATGCCGCTGCTGGGTCCCGCGTGGTTCTGATCGGCGAGGCGACGCACGGCACATCAGAATTTTATAGACTTAGGGCAGCACTCACGCGGCGGCTTATCGCCGAAAAAGGCTTCAACATCGTAGCGGCGGAGGCCGACTGGCCGGACGCGGCGCGCATCGATAACTACGTCCGGCACAAGGATATTCCGCCGGATGCTTGGACAGCCTTCTCGCGCTTCCCAGCCTGGATGTGGCGGAACGAGGAGACGCGCGCATTCGTGGACTGGCTCCATCGCTACAATGAAGCCCTTCCGTATGACGCCCGCACGGCCTTTTATGGGCTTGATCTTTATAGCTTATACGTGTCAGCGAGCGCGGTGGTGGATTACCTCGAAGCACGCGATCCCGCTCTCGCTGAGATTGCCAAGGCGCGCTATGGCTGCCTGACGCCGTGGGAAGCGGACCCGGCGGCTTACGGCCACGCAACATTGACTGGCAGCTATCGCAAATGTGAAGGCGAAGTCGCTCGAGTCCTCATCGATCTCTTTAAAAGACGACAATCCTTGTCCGCTAAGGATGGGGAGCGCTATTTCGATGCTCTTCAGAACGCCCGTCTCGTGGCCGATGCTGAGCGCTATTATCGCATCATGTATTATGGATCGCGCGCATCCTGGAATTTGCGGGACAGCCACATGTTCGAGACGCTGCTGCAACTCGTCGAACACCGGCGGGAGCCGGTAAAGGCTGTTATCTGGGCCCACAACTCGCACGCCGGAAACGCGCTTGCGACCGAGATGTCGTCAAGAGGCGAATATAATTTGGGTCAGCTTTGCAAGGCGTATTTCGGGAATGAGGCTTTTTTGATCGGTTTCGGGACGCATGACGGGACCGTTGCTGCCGCACATGACTGGGACGGGCCGATGGAAATTATGAGTGTCCGCCCTGCTCACCCACAAAGCTACGAGCATAACTTTCACTTGACCAATCTTCCTGGGTTGATCCTTCGGCTGCGGAGTGACGCACGATCCGCTTTCAAGGACGAGTTGAGCCGGCCACGGCTCGAACGCGCTATCGGCGTCATTTACAGACCGGACAGCGAGCTCGCCAGCCATTATTTCGAAGCCTCATTGCCCACACAGTTTGACGCCTATATCTGGGTCGACCACACAAACGCAATAACGCCATTGGCCACTGAGGAAATGAAAGGCATGCCCGATACCTATCCATTCGGGTTGTGACGGCCGCCTTCAACCGCAGTTTTGCGAACCATGACCCCATATGGCCCCGAGCTGCCGGACCCGGCGCCGCTCCAAGCATCGCGGGCATTTCGGGTGGCGCACGCTTCATAAACTTCCGGGGCGGGCTCCTTAGAGCGGATTGAGTTTGAACGGCTTCATAGCCACAGGTGATCTCCGGCGTGTTTGCCGCTCGTTCAGAAAAAATGGCGAAGCGCGCAACCGTATCGTCGAAAACGCGCTCAATGTGATCAACATAAATGCCCGATGGTTCCTCTCTACCGAAGCTCTCGCACAGGCCGCGCGCCGGACAGACAGCCCTCACGATCGGCGCGATTGGCGTTGTTTTCGGCGATATTGGAACCTCCCCGCTTTATGCCGTCGATCAAATCTTCTACGGGCCCGCGCGTGTAGCCCCTGCGCCGGACAACGTCCTTGGCTGCATCTCGCTGGCGATTTGGGCGCTGACACTCATCGTGAGTTGCAAATATGCAGCCTTCGTCCTTCGGGCAGACAGCGATGGTGAAGGTGGCGTCTTCGCGCTCTACAGCCTTCTGCACAAATACAGAGGCGAAAGCCCCCATTTCGCCGTCCTGCTCGGCGGGCTGATGCTCGGTGCAGGATTTCTATTCGGTGATGGCATCATCACGCCAGCGATCAGCGTGCTGTCGGCAGTGGAAGGCTTGAAGGTCGCAACACCCATGTTCGCCGATCTTATTGTCCCCATAACCGTCGTCATTCTCACGCTCCTTTTTGCCATTCAACACAAAGGTACGGGCGGTGTGGGGCGCATATTCGGCCCCATCCTCATTTTTTGGTTCGCCATTATCGCGGTACTCGGTGTTCAGCAAATCGGGCTGCATCCTGAAATTCTGGAGGCATTCAACCCAATCTATGCCTTCACCTTCCTCAGGGAAGCCGGAGCGCGCGGCGCGCTTTTGACCCTTGGCGCGCTAATGCTGGTGGTGACCGGCGGGGAAGCGATGTATGCCGATCTCGGCCATTTCGGTGCGCGTCCCATACGGACTGGCTGGTTCGTGATCGTGTTTCCGGCGCTGATTCTGAATTATCTCGGTCAGGGTGCTCTGATGCTCGGGAACCCGCCGTCTGAAGGCGGGCAGCTGTTTTACAGTATGGTCCCGCACGCGTTGCTTTACCCAATGGTTGGCCTTGCCACGCTCGCCACCGTCATCGCGTCGCAAGCCCTTATATCCGGCGGATTCTCGCTCGCCTCGCAGGCCATCGCACTTGGCCTTTTCCCGCGCCTTCAGATTGTACATACCCACCACGCGCGTGAGGGACAAATCTATATGCCCTTTGTCAATTGGGCGTTGTTCGCCGGTTGCGTGGCGTTGGTGCTGAGTTTTCGCTACAGCGGATCGCTGGGGTCCGCCTATGGCCTCGCCGTCTCGAGCGTGATGGTCATCACATCGATCGCTATGATTCCAATCGGCACACATTACTGGAAGTGGAGCGCGGCCGGCAGCGTCGTTTTGTTCGGCTTCTTCACGCTCGTCAACCTCCTATTCTGTGCCGCAAGTTCACTGAAATTCCTTGAGGGCGGATATGTCCCGCTGAGCATCGGCCTCGCAATTTTTGCCGTCATGCGCACCTGGCGTTGGGGCCGTAAGGCGACCTTCGCGGCGTACACCGCGAAACACACCATGACGATGCATAGGCTCGTGGATTTCCACAGGAGCGAAAAGGCCTATATGGAGCGCGCCGCCCTTCTGATGACGCCCAAGCATCTTTCATCGCTCAATGACAATGCTCCCGCGCTGTTGCAGCTCTTGTATGACCGTTACGGGATCCTGCCGCGCCATTTGATTTTCGTTGAGGTCGCACACCGCAAGGTTCCCTATATTCGCGATGGCCGCTATCAGGTCAGAGTTTTCCACAAAGATCACAAATCAAGCATTATCGCTGTCACTCTCCAGTTTGGCTTCATGGAAGAGCCGAATGTCGAAGGTGTGCTTGAGGAGATGGCGAGGCATAAGGAAATCGATTTGCCGATTGAAGAGAACAAATGGATCGTGCATGTGACGTTCGAAAACCTGCTGCCTTTCCGCAATATGAGTATGCTTGGAGGGGTACGGTTGAAGCTGTTCTCATTGCTGCGCCAAGTGTCACAACCGGCTCATTACTTTTACGGGCTGGGCGACAATGTGCAGCTTTCGGCTGAGATCATGCCGGTGCGCCTGAAGTAATCATCGCATCGCATTGGCAGCATCGGCCATGCTGCTACAAACGCAATGGCTACGCGGCCAAGGCCGCCCGGGACCGCCGCTCAAGATGGTACGCCCACGGCCGCCTCCGGACGCTCGCTGAACTGGCGCAGCAATTCGATGTGCATCCCAATAGCCGCCGCCCGCATTCGAGCCTTGACGGCATGACGCCGGATTGTGCTTATTTCGGTCCGCTGTCCGTCCGCTTGGCAGCTTAAACCCGGCAGAAGTTCCACTTATCGAAGCGGAAATGCTGTCCAAACAAACGGAGCCACCTCTGCTTGATGTTGGAGTCCGGTCTTCGTCATGGTGGGAAACGTGGCGTTCATCGAAAGCACACGCGCGCCTGGGTACAGATACGAAAATGGCACCTTTTCTACAACTTCTCTAGCAGTTTCAGTTAGTTGCGTTATACCGAACCCGACTGATTGAGTCGCCGCGCGCATGGGATTCCGCTCGGGATTCGAAGCAGTTATATGGAAGGGTCATGATTCGTTTGCGGGGGCAAGATCATGACGGCGATAGCATCGCATTTGAGCGGAGCGG
>JBAUNL010000888.1:0-13012 GCA_049579205.1 Rhodomicrobium sp.
GCTCAAAGCATTCCGAACAGCGCCTATGACGTAAGTAAGCGTGGTACTAGATGCGCTTGTCGGGGAGTGCAGTTCAATTGCAGAGAGCGCATTGAGTGAGAAGAATACGCGGAGATGAAGGACATTCCAATTTAGTATGTCGATGGTGTGTCTCGCCAGACGCCGCACGTATTGATGATAGACACCTTCAACATCGCCTTTACGGAGTAGGTTTTAACGGTTTGCATGTTAGCGAGATTACATAGCTGCCGCTATTGCATGAGCAGTTTTGGGTCGTTAGAATTGTTCGTTGCGGCCCAGTCCAAGCAAGTTATCAGACAATGCCGGGCTAACTCTTCGCTGAGCCTACGCGTCGCCGTCCAGTCACCCGCAATATTATCATTTGTGCCGTGAATCGTGCGACTTCGGCCATCGCTGTAAATCTCCGCAACGGCTTGCTTGACTGTCTCGCCGGTGGTTCGGATAGGATCGCTCGGTCCGAGTCCCAGTCGGGCCTGGATCAGCTTTTCGATTCCCGGGGCCTTTCCACCCGAGGCGAGCGCATCTAGCGTCGCGGAAAATTTCACGATAGCCATAAGATCGACTTGATCACGGCATCCTTCGTGGAACCAAAGCAACGCTTGAGCCAGCGTGTTCATCAACCGGGGCCGCCTGACACTTCCACTTGGGCTGAGATAGAATTCAATCAGTTCACCAGCAACTTCAAATATGATCTTATTCCGCTGAAGAATGTCCGTCCACTTGGCCGGCGAGACGAATGGGCCATGAGGTCTACCCTGCATTGAGAAGCCAGCAAGCGTGACTTTTCCGGGAACAAAGACCACGGATCGCTGCAGCCTGACTATGCGATCTATGCGCAGATTGAATCCATCTAAGGCGCTCGACGGGGTTCTCCACCAGAGAGCCATGCTTGTTAATGCCAATCTTGCTGCCGTGTGAGCCTTCAGTTTCCCGGCTGCTTGAGCCAGTCCTTCCGTTGTGACAGAGCAGACATATGCGCAGTTGCCGATCGCATCGATGATGTCATTCTTCCGCATGGATTCGATGGTATTTTTGCGTTTGCGGACCGTAACACCAGACCATTGCTTCCTAACGCGGCGGTCCATCGCGGCCGTGACGGCGCCTTCTGTTAGTTTGCGCTGTAGCCATATTAGTCGGGACTCAAAGCGTGTAGGTCGCCTAAACTGATTACATTCAGTTGCATAAGTTTCGAATGAGGCGATAAATGAATACCGGCCACAAAGCCTACGCCGCATTTATTAGCTACCGGCACGCCACGCGCGACCGCGAATGGGCGATGCGAATTTTCGAGGCGCTCGAGACTTACCAAATTCCTAAATCGCTTCAGAAGCAGGGCTATCCAGCACGGGTTGGCAAGCTTTTCCGCGACGAAGATGAAATACCGGCCTCGGCCGACCTCTCCGATCAGATTAAGCATGCGCTTGCCCATAGCGGGACGCTGATCGTCATTTGCTCACCCGAGACACCGAAGTCGAAGTGGGTCCGCCGGGAGATTGCGCTCTTTCAAGAGTTGGGGAGGGGGGACCGCATCGTCCCGGTTTTGATCGGCGGTGAGCCGGATGTCTCCTTCCCGCCCGAGCTTTTGCGGCGTCGCGTTGAGCGCACGCTGCCGGATGGTAGCACCGAGGTTGAATGGGAGGACTTTGAACCCTTCGCCGCGGACGTGCGCCTCAGGATAGGCGAATCTGCTTCGAAGACTTTTCAACGGGCGCTGTTGCGGCTGGCGGCCGGGATTATCGGTGTCACCTACGACGACCTCTACCAGCGCGAAGCCGCGCGGCGGAGAACCTGGCAACGCCAGGCTGCTGTTGCGGCGGCGGTTTGTTTGCTGGCGGTTGGAGGTGGCGGCGGGTGGTACTGGAACAGCTTTTTGCGTACGAAAACCCTTTATTGCGCGAATTACGGCGAGCGCTGGGGCGTGCCATTCTGCGCCGGCGAGATGGGAGAAGGGGCGGCCGAGCAGCAGCGGAGCGTCTATCAGTTCAAGATCAGAGCCGGGCTGCCGCAAGAGGTGACCAGGGTAAACGGCTCGCTTACGCCCCGCGGCGATCCTGAAACGTTGTACGAGAGCGAGGATTGGACCAAGGACGCGGCTAGGATCGTTTACGGCTATCACGCCAACGGCTCGCTAGTCCGGGCCGTGCAATACTCTCAGACCGGCCGGCAATTGCGCCGCCTTACCTTCGAATTCAGCGAAGACCGCCGCACGGGCATTGTCCGCTTCGACAGCGACATCGGTGTCGCCGAACTTCAGCGAGCGGAAGGAGGCTCACTCGGCAGTGTCAAGTCATCCTGGGAGGATACCGATAGCAAGAGAACCAACATCGGGCAGCATCGCCTGCTCTTCGACGGCGCGGGTTATCTATTAGAACGCCGTTTCGAAGCCTTGGGCGGTGGCGCGCAGGCAAGCGATGCGGCTGGCGCTTACGGCCGCAGCTACCGATACGGAGCATTGGGTCTTGCCGAAAGCATCCGCAATCTCGATGCCGTAGGCGATACGCTTATAGACAAGTCCGGCGTGGCCGAAGTCCGGCACTCATACGATGCCAAGGGGCGGCTCCTCACCGTGAACTGGTATAACAAGAGCGGCCACCCGGTGAATAATGAGCGATTGTTTGCACGCGCCAGCTTCACCCGCGACGCGCTGGACAGGCTGATCATCGGGGAATCTTTCGATGCTGACGGTAAGCCTGCGCCGGTTAGGGACTGGAACTACGCGAAGATCTTACATGTATATGATGCGCGCGGTAACGTGGTCGAGGACGCCTTTTTTGCCGCCGATGGCAAGCCTACCCTACATAAGGATGGCTACGCTTTTGACCGGCTGAAATACGATGAGCGCGGGAATGTCATCGAGTCGGCGTTTTTTGGCATCGATGGCCGGCCCACACTGAACAAGAACGGCCTTTCCATCCTGCGCATAAAATATGACGAACGCGGCAATCTGATCGAGGCAGCCTATTTCGGCACCGATGGCAAACCCGCACTGCACAAAGAAGGCTTCGCGACCCTTCGCAGAAAATATGATGGGCGCAGCAACATGGTCGAGGAAGCCTATTCCGGTGTCGATGGGCTGCCGGCGCTGGACAAGAATGGCTACGCCGTTCTGCGGCGAAAATTCGACGGGCGCGGGAATCTGGTCGAGGAAGCCTATTCCGGCACCGATGGGCTTCCGGCGCTGCACAAGAATGGCTACGCCGTTCTGCGGCAAAAATTCGACGGGCGGGGTAATGTGGCCGAGTGGGACTTTTTGGGTGCCGGCGGCAACCCCGCGCTGAACCAAAAAGGCTGCGCGATCGTGCGGCAGAAATACGACGAGCACGGCAACATAATCGAGTGGGGATGTTTCGGCGCTGAAGGCCAGCTCACGCTGGCTAAAGATGGCTACGCTTCTGTGCGGCAGAAATACGATGAGCGCGGCAACACAATAGAGGTCGCACTCTTCGGTATCGATGGCAAACCGGCACAGCACAAAAACGGCCATGCCACCATTCGCAGGAAATATGATGGGCGCGGGAACATCATCGAGGAGGCCTATATCGGCACCGATGGCCAGCCTGTGCTGAACAAATACGGCATCGCAATTATGCGCCGGAAATACGACGAACGTGGAGATGTAGCCGAGCAAGCCTATTTCGGCATTGACGGCAATCCTACACTGCACAAAGACGGCAACGCCATTTTCCGCAAGAAATATGATGAGCGCGGCAACGTCATCGAGGAGGCCTTTTTCGGAGCCGATGGCAAGCCACTCCTGCTTAAGGATGGCTACGCGATCCTGCGCAAGAAATATGACGAGCGCGGTAATGCCATTGAGGTGGCCTATTTCGACACAAAGAGCAATCCAATAAGCAATAAGTCCGGCTACGCCAGGGCAACATTCACATACGACGATTTGGGCAAAACGGCCAAGGTGCGCTATTTCAGCACCGAAAGTGGCGAAATTAGCTTCGAACTCGCCGTCGCCGAGGTCTTCCCCAATTCAACAGCGGAGGGTATAGCGCTTGCCCCTGGCGATCGCATCCTTGCCTATAATGGCAAGAGCGTAAACTCCATTCAGCAGCTTAGGGCTCTCGAGGACGCTGCCGGACCCCCCCGGCGTGCTCTAGCGGTTCGCCGCGGAGCGGATACTCTCACCATTAAGGTACCCGCAGGCTTGCTTGGCGCGCGGCTCGAACTCGTCAGGGGGGCGGCCGAGCCTGAACCGGGCCACTAAAGGAACGGCCGCGCCTTCTTTCCGCTTCCGACCCAGCTCAGCAACCCCCCTGTGAAAGTCGGCTTAGGGTCATAGGCGGAAGTTTCGTGAATGATTTCAACGAGTCCGCTGAACCCCAGACAGCGGGAATGGGCTAAAATTCGTTAGTGCAGCTCGCGAATGGCCTCGTCGACGGACCGGAACACGCGGCCGGGGCCCAGGGCGTCGATCAGACCGGTCCTGACGGCGGCCTCTTTCGCGCGTTCTGATTCCAGCCGCGCCACCGCAACATCGATCTTGCGCCGATGCAGCTCGTCGATGGCCTCCTGAAAGATCTGGGATCCGGTGAAGTCGACGTCGATCACCCCAGTGGCCTCCACGACGACGAGGCGGCATGGGGGCGCTGCCGCAGCGACCGCACCCATTAGTTTACCGCTCAAGTAATTGGCATTGATGAAATTGATCGGCGCCCCAAGCGCGAACACCAATACACCCGGTTCATGCTCGCCAACCTCGCCCTTCGCGAGCGTCCACCAGATGGTCGTGCCCGGAACCCGCGCTAGCTCGCCGCAATGCGGCCGGGCGATGATGTAGATGCTGTGCAGCAGCGACAGCACGATGCTCATGCTGACGCCGGTTTCTATTGGCAGCACGGTGACAAAGGCGGCGCTCGCGGCGACCAGCGCAATTTCCCATGGGCTGCGCTGGTAGATGCGCCGCATCAACGAAACACGGAAAATGCGTATAGCGATGAAGACCAGCACGCCGCTCAGCGCTGCGTGCGGCACGAAGGCAAATGCATCCGCGGCAAGCAATATGAGGGCTGCGACAATCGCGATAGCGAACAGGGCGGCGAGTTGCGAGCGCCCGCCGGATTCGGCCACCACGGCCGTCCGGGGCGGACTGGCATCCACTGCGAATGCGCCAAAGAGCGCGGCTAGGATGTTGCTGGCGCCCACAGCGGCGAAGTCACGGCTGATATTCTCTTGCCGGCTTGGGCCAGATGGAAATGATTGTAGCACCGCTGCGGTCTGTACCATACAGACGACAGCGACGATCAGCGACAGCGGCAGCAGGCGCGTAAACTCGCTCCAACCGGGCCAGGCGAGCGTCATGGCGGGCGGCGTAATAGGCAGCGCACCCAATACCGCGACGCCGCGGTGCACCAGCTGCAACTGCCGGACCGCAAGGCCGCTGACAGCAAGACCGATCAATGCGCCTGGAATGCGCGCGTCGAGCCGCTCCGCCAGCAGGCTAACCGCGAGCACCCCTAGCCCAATCGCCGCAGGATAGGAATTGACGTCCGGCAGCCGTTGCACGATCCCTGCAAGCTGGCCTATTACCTCGCCGGGCGGAGCCTCAATGCCGAGGATTGTAGGCAATTGGCCGGTGATGATATGGACCGAAATGCCGGCGAGAAACCCAACCGTTACCGGGATGGACAACAGATCGGCTATCCAGCCCAAGCGCAGCGGGCTTGCGAGCAACAGGATCACGCCGACCAGTAGCGCCAGGGCTGCGAAATGCCCGCATAGTGCGCGGTGCCGGCCGCCGCGATGCTTCCTAGCGTGGCGGCCATGATGGGCGCGATGGTCGAGTCCGCCCCAACCGACATGAACCGGTTGGTACCGAAGGCCGCAAATGCCAGGGAGCCCGCGGCAAAGGCAAATATCCCGCTGATCGGCGGCATACCGGCGAGCCGCGCCGTGGCCAGCTGTTCAGGAATAGCGATCGCAGCGAGTGTCATCGCGGCGATCGCATCCCCCGGCAGCCAGGAAGTGCTGAAGCCGCGCAAGGAAGGGAATAGCCAACCAGCTCGTCCGGCCGAGTTAGCCATGGCGCCGTCCGGATTTGCTTGGTCCCGCCTGCTTATGGAATTTATGGTGCCGCCGGAGCTCCGGCGCGGCCTTCTCATATGAAGCGCGCTTGCCTGAGTAAGGCGGCATGATCTTTGTGAGGCGGATCTGAACGCTGGGCACGACTATGAATTCCTTGCGGTAGTCCATACGCCGTTTCCTCTCAAGGGCCGGTTATGCTGTCCGTAACGTTAGTGGGCTGGCGGCATAGGCTGCTCAACCGGGGTCAGCCTCACGTTATAAGCCATGTATGTCCGTTGGAGAGACATTGGCATAGGTTCCGGAATATAGCCGTCCGAGTGATCGTGCCCCTGTTTTAAGTGCCGTCCCAAACGGGGGGAAGAAACATAAAGATGTATCGCGGCGTTCTTTCTATGTTGTTCATCGCGCTTGCCTGCGCGCCGTCTGCGGCGCCGGCGCATGCCGAGGATGCCCCCGCTGCTACTCCGGTGGCGGAAATTTCCGCTGACCACCAACGATGCTAACGTCCAGAAGATGAAGTTGCGCAACATCACCAATGCTTCACCCGGCGGGTGAGCACGTCCCGGTTGTGACACCGGCATCGCCGGGCGCGGAAACGCTCGATACATTCGCGGGTACGGTGAAGGTCGAGTGCTGCCAAATCTCTAATTGCGACAGGAGCATATAACCAAGGCTTAAATAAAGCTCCATCGCACTAGCCATTGAGAAGGCAACCTTGAGCTTCCTCAAACCTTATGAACTTAAAGCAATTAGTAGCTGCAATTTGGGAACTGCGCCGATGAGAAAGCTGTTTGCCGTGCTAATGGTTGTTTTCGTTGCAGGAGCGCGTGCCACGGCAGCCGATGGATTGACAACGATCGCAAGCAATTTCGATCCCATGCAAACAGCGAAACGGCTTGAAGCAGAGATCAAGGCAAAAGGCATGATGGTCTTTGCACGGGTTGACCATGCGGCAGGCGCAAAAGAGGCCGGCCTGGAGCTGCGCCCGACGGAGGTCTTGATCTTCGGCTCGGCGAAAGCAGGAACACCCCTCATGCAAGCGGACCAAACCATTGGCATCGACCTCCCATTAAAGGTTCTGGTCTGGCAGGACGCGGGCGGGAAGACTTGGATCTCCTACAACGATCCGGACTACCTTGCCGTCCGGCATGGGCTTGGCGATGGCTTCAAGCCGATCCTCGACAATATGCGCGCGGCTACCGCGGAAGTAGCAAATAAGGCGGCTGACACCAAGTAAAGCTCGAGCCCGCGATAGTCGGTTAAGGGTCATTCGCATCGATTTGGCGTTGCCCCGTCCATGTCCGGTTTACTGCTGACAGTCGTCCAGGTGTTCGAGACCCGCAAGGAAGCCGAAACGTGGGTGGGCAGCCCGGTAAGGGCGAAATCGGCCACCTGTGGTGCCTTGCAATCACGTTCCGGCGGCCTATTATGGATCGCGTAGCTCACCTCGCAGGAGCACAGCCATGGAACTCACCGTGGTGCCCATCGTCAAGCCGGACGCCGCCAACTTCATCTTCGGCCAGTCGCATTTCATCAAGACCGTGGAAGACCTTCACGAGGCGCTGGTGGGCGCGGTTCCGAGCATCCGCTTCGGGCTGGCGTTCTGCGAGGCCTCCGGTAAGCGGCTGGTGCGCTGGTCGGGTAATGATGAAGCGGCCCTCGCCCTCGCACGCGACAACGCATTGGCCATCGGCGCCGGCCACACTTTCCTGACCTTCCTGGGCGACGGGTTCTTTCCCGTCAACGTGCTGGCTGCGGTGCGGGCGGTGCCGGAGGTCTGCCACATCTATTGCGCGACGGCCAACCCGACACAGGTGATCATCGCGCAAACGGAGCTGGGCCGCGGCGTGCTCGGCGTGGTGGATGGCGCCTCGCCGCTCGGTGTCGAAACCGACGCCGACATTGCGTGGCGGAAAGACCTGCTGCGAAGGATCGGCTACAAGCTGTAGTGGCTGCATGAAGCCGAAACCGGCTGGCTGCACCACCTGCAGCTGACGCTGCCACGCATCGAACTCGACGAAGCGCTCCAGGATCGCGGCGAAGATCGTAGCGCGTAAAGTCTGCTTTCAACGATCCGCGCGAAGCCCTTGAATGAGTTATACCGGAGTTAATCTTCCGCAGTGATGTCGCGGTATTCGATATCGGCCAGGTATTTTGGTCCGACCCAGGTCGCACCCTTGAGGCGCGAGGGCTTTCACCAAACGTGATTTGGAACTCACAATCGCATCAAGCTTCTTGCGGATTTCCTGATGAGTTTCGATTGACCCCGGTGCCGACTTTGCCGACATCGACGAAGTCCTTCCCCTCCCGCTTGGCGAGATGCAGAGCCGCGACGCCGCCTGATCGGAAACTTGGCCCGCTGCACGCGCTTGATCTTCAACTAGGCTTCATCCCGCCCCGACCGGCGCTGCGGACTGGCGCCCGGATGTCGCCTTCGGGTCAAGAACGGGCTTCATAAGTATCTAATAAGCTGGACGGAGCTTGCCCGTCATTTCGAAATTCGTGCCCTTGATGCTCTGTCCGCTTTTGGAGGTTCAGCCGCCCATATTTCCTCAATGCGATTATGACCGGAATCGACCCTGACCCGCCTAATGGAGTCGCAAGGGCCTGAGGTCAGCACCGGATCAAACACGACTGAGTCCATGCCCGCGAGGGCTGTAATGCCCTGTAAGCGGACCTCGGCGTGGTGAGTCAACCGCGGTGGACAATTGTTCAAGGTCCAATGGCGGAAATTTCGAACACCAGATTCCTTCGCCCCCGCAGCGCTTTCCTATATCGTAATGAATTCAAAAGCTTAGAATCTGTTACAGTTTGCGCTGATGGCCATTCCTTAATCTGGAACAGATGTTAGTGCTTCCTCGATCCTCCTAGGGGAGCCGGAGGTTTTGGCGCTTTCAAAGCGGGGGGCCGCAAGCCAGCTTTGGGCGCGAGTTTGGCTTTCGAGGTTCTCGTCAGCGGATCATAACCCCTCGTCATCCCGGTGGTAAGGTCAGGGGAATCCGGATGCCCCATCTGCATTAATGTCTAGACTGCTTTGCAGTTGCTTTTGGGGTCGGAGCCGCCCCCTCTAGTAACGCAATAAGTCGCTTCACCAATTCGAGCCGCGCGGTGGGTGCGGGCTTGAGGTTTTTGTCCCACTTGGAAAGTAACGACTTTAGGTCCTTGGTCGGGGCAACCCGTTCGATCAGGGTGCGATATAAAGTGGGGTCGCCA
Source organism: Rhodomicrobium sp. (assembly GCA_049579205.1). Lineage (GTDB taxonomy): Bacteria > Pseudomonadota > Alphaproteobacteria > Rhizobiales > Rhodomicrobiaceae > Rhodomicrobium. The sequence continues at coordinate 9,268 of JBAUNL010000888.1, forward strand.
GCGCGCGCCTCATCAAGAGAAACGGCAATCGGCTCATAGGGAGAACGTCGGCCGCGGAGCAACTCAACTAGGTCTTTCTTGACGGCGCGCTTCATCTCCACGTCCGGCTTGCGTTGCGGCTCCCAGGAAGCCGCAAGTCTTTCCGCCTGCTTTTGATCAAACGAATTCACAACAACCTCAAGTTCAGACTGGACGGAAGGGGGAAGCTTTGCCGCAGCGCAGAGCGGCAACCCTAAAATTGTTTCTGCGAGGGCCTTGTCGAGCGCCTTTCGAATTACTTCCACCTGCGTTTGAGTTGGCTTGACGCATGGCTCCAGGGTCTTGATCAATGATACCCGATCAACCATTGTCGAGTTCCTTCTTTATAGCCAAGGCCAGCCGCCTCAGCTCGGCTTGAGTGTTTTTTGTATAGATTCGGTCCCACCGCCAACGCATTCCTGCCCTTGGCGCACCCTCAAGGCGCAAGGCCAGCCGAGGGTCGAATGGTAGCGCAATGGGTCTTCCACCGATGACCGATTCCCTCCCCGCTTCCTTCAACAGCGTCACGTACCTTTGCGGCGCAGAGAATCTATTAACCAAGTCAGAGATCATATCCTGAGGGTCATACTTGGGCGGTTTCGGCTTAAATTTGGTGAATACAAATCGCGCAGGCGGCCTGGTGCCGTTGTTTTCGAACAGCTCCTGGAGATACTCGTCGAATGATTCCAGGCCCCAATAGGATAGGTAGTCGGGTGCGATGGGGCACAGCACTAGGTCGGAACGCTGGATAGCGGCCTCTGCTAGTGCGGTTTGCCCGGGCGGGGAATCGACCAGGACATAGCGGTAGGTGTTAGCCAATCCGTCTAGGATTTTTTGCAACGCTGCCTGTAGCTTTGCTTCCCCTGCTTTCTTCAACGCTTGCCGCTCAACATCCCATGCTCGGGCCTCGTTGGCCAAAAGCGAGTATGTGTAACCGGTCGGGCCAACCCCATGTGTCAGGTATTCTTTAGGTTCGGGGTGGGCTTGCCTGAGGCGGTCCTTCAAAGCACTCGCCAGGGTCCGGCCTTCGTCCATAGCACTCTTGAGCCGTCCCCAAACGACTGGTCCAGAGCGGTCATATAACAGTGCGCGCGTAAGGCTGGCCTGGGGATCAAGATCGACAGTGACGACTAGAGCCGTGGCGGTGTCGGAGGGTTGCTCGGTTTCACCTACAAGAGTGTCAGCAAGACCGAGCGTCAATGTCGTTTTTCCGACGCCGCCCTTTCGATTAACAATAGTTATCACCTTGCCGCTCATGCCGTCCCGTGCGCAAGCTCTGCGAGTAAATCGCAGTTCTCAATCGACAAGCGCTTCTCCAGATGACGTTGCACGAGAAAGGGATCGGGTGTCCGCCGCTCGGCCTTCTCCATAAGTTTTAGGTTCTCAATGGTGAAGTTGTTGCCGCCTTCCGCCACAACGATATCAAATAAAATCAACCCTACACCCTCTCGTATGCACGCCTCGCGTATCGCTTCATTCATACCTTCATCCAGCCGAGAGCGAGGACACACAAGGTAGGGATGGTGAACTAGACGCCCGTGGGCAACGACCTCGTAAATTGCCGGGATGCTCGCTCCGGCTCGGTTTTTCACTTCAAAGCTAAAAACCTCAAGGGTACGTCTTGGATCAAACTTCCACGTCTGGATGGCCGCCAGAGTAAAGTCCGGTCGCGTCAGAGGCCCATCACCTTTGCTACCCCCGAGCGCAGTGTTCTGAAACACGAATTGCCCAGTCTGCACTCCAAGTTCTCCCTGCAGTGATTGGGACTTCAGCAAGCCTCCAAGCGGGCCATACAGATCCAATTCTTTCCAGGCCGTGGAGGATCGGATAAAGCGTCCCTGTACTCAGCTCATAGCCGTGCCGCCTGAGCTCCTCGATCCGGCGGCAAGCGCTTTGCGCCCCGCCGGGGTTGCGTGATAGATGCAGCGCCAAGACCAAGGTGCGCGAGCTGTTCGGTGAATTGTTCGAGGACGAGGAGGGCAACGGATCATGAGCGACACTCTGAACTACGGGACGGCTGCTAATAACTTGCGAATGAGGCTTCTCAGCACGAGCGCGACCGGATGGTCGATCCTTGTGCGTCTTCTCGTTGGCCTCGCCGTTTTCCTGCCCGAGGGCATTCAAAAGCTTATGTTTCCGGACATCTTGGGGGCAGGCCGCTTCGCCAATATCGGCATTCCCTATCCCGAGCTGATGGGGCCGTTCGTCGGTATTGTCGAGATCATCTGCGGCACGCTGATCATACTAGGCCTGTTCACGCGGCTCGCCGCGATCCCGCTGATCGTCATCATGATCGTCGCGATTGTCTCAACCAAAGTGCCAATCCTGCTTGGCGAGGATTTCTGGATTTTTCATCTACCGAAGCTCGCGCGCTACGGCTTTTGGAGCATGATGCACGAAGCACGGACGGATTTCTGCATGCTGCTCGGTTCGCTTTATCTGATGCTCGACGTGGCCGGTGCCTGGTCGCTCGATGCGATGCTCGCAGGCAAGAGCAGGCACTTAACTTCGTAGGAGGATTGAGGCCATGAATATCGATCGCCGTTCACTGCTCAAATGTGCCGGGCTGGTTCCTTTCATGGGCGCGATCCCGCTTCTTGCACGAGCTGCCGATAAAGTTCCTGCCGGAAAAGCGGATTATACGCTGCGCATCACAAACGGGTCCGTCGAGCTAGCCCCAGGTCACAGCGTCTCGACGATACTCTACAATGGCCAATTTCCGGGACCTCTGCTGCGCTTTAAGGAAGGCCAGCGCGTAACCGTCGATATTTATAACGACACCGATACGCCGGAGCTCGTTCACTGGCATGGGCAGATGATCCCGAGCGCTGTTGATGGCGCATCAGAGGAGGGCTCGCCCTTCGTGCCGGCTCACGCCATGCAACGGATTTCGTTCGTGCCAAAGCCTTCTGGATTCCGCTTCTACCACACCCATGTTCCGGCTTACGGCAACCTCAACCTTGGCACCTACACCGGTCAAGCTGGGCCCGTCTATATCGAACCGAAGAACAATCCCGGCACCTATGATCGCGAAATCTTCCTGGTGCTGAAGGAGTTCGAGCCAGCCTTTGCGCGCGGCGGCGATATGGCCATGGACTTTCTCGCGGGGGAAGAAAGCAAGGAGCTGAAGCAGATCGGCGACGCGGCGGACGAAGAGGCAAAGGACAAAACCAAAGGCTTCGAGGTGGGCTACGAGCTTTTCGCCATCAATGGCAAGATGCTCGGACACGGCGACCCGATCCGGGTCAAGCAGGGCGAGCGCGTCCTGTTTCATGTCTTGAATGCGAGCGCAGGCGAAATCCGCAGCCTGGCTTTGCCCGGCCATGTCTTCCGAATCGTGGCACTCGACGGCAACCCTGTCCCGACGCAAGCGGAAGTACCCGTACTCTGGCTCGGCACGGCCGAGCGCATCTCGGCGATCGTCGAAATGAAACATCCCGGCGTGTGGGTCATGGGCGATTTATCCGACGACGATCGGGGGCATGGAATGGGCATCGTCGTCGAATACGCAGGGCAGAAAGGCGAGCCGCAATGGGTGAAGCCGGAACCTTACAGCTGGGATTACACGATCTTCGGCAAACCCGGTACCGTCGCGGCCAAACCCGACGAGACGATCGAGATGACCATCGTCAAGCATAACGCCGCTCTGAAAGGCTTCAATCAATGGACCTTGAATGGCGTCGCTTTTTCGATGGATACCATGAAGCCGGCCTACACGGTACATAAG
>JBAUNL010000889.1:0-2518 GCA_049579205.1 Rhodomicrobium sp.
CTCATAACCTTTATCCGTGTTTCCGGTATCAGGCGCTGCCGCCGGGGCTCGATTGTCTTCCTGACCCAACTGGCAAAACCTCACAGTATCAAATTTTTCCGCACTTGGGGCGACCGAGTTTCCCTTCGAGGTATCGCTCAACATCAGGCAAAAAAACCCTGTAGTGGTGGGCCAGACAAAGCCCGTTACGGTACAGGAATACCAAGCGCGGCAAGAATCCAGGGAGCAAGCAGCGCAGTCAATACGGCATTGCCCCCGAGCGCAAGCGTAGCCCAGCAACCCGTAACCTCGCCCTCGCTGAATGCGCGCGCGGTGCCGATCCCATGGCTTGCACCACCGAGCGTAAGTCCGCGGGCCATGGGCGACTTGATCCCGCACGTTGAAAGTAGATAAGGCCCCAGCACGGCACCTATTATGCCCGTTAGCGCTGTGACAAATGCCGTTATGGGCGGGATGCCACCAATGCTTTTCGCGATCTCCATGGAAACAGCCATGGTCGCGGATTTAGGCGCGATGGAAAGCAAAGTGGCAGCGGCGGCGCCAAAACCTCGTGCCGCGATTACGCCGATCGTTATGCTCGTCACACAGGTGACCACAAGCGTTGCCAAAAACGTAAGCAGATTGCCATTGAGCCGGCTCAGATTCCGGTAGAGAGGAATTGCCAAGGCGACGAGCGCGGTGCCCAAGAGAAAGTGAATAATCGCAACGTCCTCGAGATACTGCTCATGCGAGATGCCTGTCACTCGCAAAGCGGCCACGACGCCGAGGACCGCAAAGAGCGTCGGATTCAGAAATGGCGATCGGTTTGAGCGTTCGTAGACTTCCTTAACGGCAAGATAGAAGGCAATGGTTATCGGAAGCCAAAAGATTGGGCCGGAAATCAATTTGCTAAGCATGGGCGCGCGCCCGTTGTACTTTGTGAGCCTTCCCCCTTCTGGTCCAGCCCTGGCTTAAGGATTTGGCAACAATGCCTCCCGCGACAATGGCGAAGGCGCTCGAAAGGACGAGCGACGAAATGATCGCTACGCCATCGCTAGCGAGAAGGGAGCCGAAGGCGATGATTCCGGCACCGGCCGGCACAAAGAACAAGCCGAGATGATTGACAAGCGCGGAACTCACTACGTTGAGGTCCTCCGGAACGCCTCCCCGGAGGAAAAGCCAAGTAAGCATCAAAATCATGCCAATGAGGGGGCCAGGGAATGTCACACCGCAAGCGGCTTTAATCCCTTCCCCCGAAAATTGAAAAGCCATAAGGACTAGAAGATATCTTAGCATGAGGGGCTCGCGTGCATCAGGCATTCCACACCCGGCGCTGCAAAATGATGATAAGCTGGGTTAGCGTTGCGGAGCCCAGGAACCAGCGCTTCCATCTCCGGTTCCAGAGAATGAACCAAGGCCAGTATCCATGACGGGCGAAGCCATTATGATGGGGGGTCGGCGGTGATAGTGTTTTGCGAAGTGATGTCTTGAGGCAAAAGACACCCGTATTTGGCCCTGTTGGACTGATTTCCGGTCAAGTTGATCGTCAGCATACGAATTACTAACAAGACCTAGGAAAAGAACTGTAGCAATAGCGACACTTACGCCGAGGGTTCTGGAAGTCGTCATTGGTTTTCCTTCTTCTCTTGGGAGCGCATGCCGGACGAAATTGCCCGGGCTCCAATTTGAGAGCTCCTGCAGGCCGAAGAACCTGGCATGCCATGAACGTCGGCCCTATTTCGAACCCATAACAATGAAGGCGTTAAGGGGCGCAGGCCTGGAGCGTTAAATCAGCGTCAAAAGTGAAGTTAGGCGTCGCAGAGCGGTAGCTGCAATGTTGGAGCCCGTACCCTCCGCTTGAAAGGGGTCAAGGGTTGCGAACTGCCGCTACCGGGATATTGGCGCGATTGCTGCTCAACACCGCGTGGATTTCGTTTGATCGCGGGCCGTCCTAAAGTCCGATCACTTGGCGCGACGCCTTGCGTCTCGGATCGATCACCTCCATGTGGCGGACGCAGGCGAACCTGACCGCGCCCGTTTTCTTTGCGCGGGAGGATCGGACTTATGTTCCAGGAAATCTCTGAACTTCGCTTAGCGCAGGCGAACGGCAGCTTGCGAACAGCGATCGCCGCCGGTAGCGCGCCCGGCGAAAGCGGCGTGTTTGTGTTCAGCGCGCGGTTCCGCGGCAGCGGGCATGTCAGCGCGACACCCGCAACTGCACCACTTCTTCTTTCACCTCACTCCAAGCGCTCACGTTGATGCCCGCATAGCTGATCAGGCGCTGTCGTGCAAGCCGTTACGAGGCTCTCTGGCAATCTGTCCTGCCGGAGCCGACTATGCCGCCGACGGTGAAGGAAGCGTGGAAGCAATAATAGTGGCAATCGATCCGAGCCAGTTTGCGGTCGCAGCGGTCGAGGGCTCGGCATTTGAAGCAGAGTTGATCGAGCGCTTCTCGGTCTACGATCAGGCGCTGTTCGATCTTGCGCACGGCCTGACGGCGGAGTGCGCCGGCGGCTATCCAAACGGACCGCTTTTCTGG
>JBAUNL010000890.1:0-11319 GCA_049579205.1 Rhodomicrobium sp.
GCCGCCATCTCGGGCGTCTCATTCAGCTTCGCCGCGTAGTCGCGCACCTGCTGCGTAATCTCCATCGAGCAGAATTTCGGCCCGCACATGGAGCAGAAATGCGCGACCTTATGCGCCTCCTTCGGGAGCGTTTCGTCATGCATGGCGCGCGCGCCCTCGGGATCGAGGCCAAGATTGAACTGATCCTCCCACCGGAATTCGAAGCGCGCGCGGCTAAGGGCGTCATCACGAAGCTTTGCAGCGGGATGGCCCTTCGCCAGGTCGGCGGCGTGCGCGGCAATCTTATAGGCGATCACGCCGGCCTTCACGTCGTCGCGGTTCGGCAAGCCGAGATGCTCCTTCGGCGTCACATAGCAGAGCATCGCCGTTCCGAACCAGCCTATCATCGCAGCGCCAATGGCGCTCGTGATGTGGTCGTGGCCCGGCGCGATGTCGGTAACGAGGGGCCCGAGCGTGTAGAAGGGCGCCTCGCCGCAGAGTGCGAGCTGCTTCTCGACATTGACCTTGATCTTGTGCATGGGCACATGGCCAGGGCCTTCGATCATCACTTGGCAACCCTTGGCCCACGCGACTTTCGTCAGCTCGCCCAGCGTCTCAAGCTCGGCGAACTGGGCAGCGTCGTTAGCATCCGCGATCGAGCCGGGCCGCAATCCGTCGCCAAGGCTGAAGGACACGTCATAGCGCCGCATGATGTCGCAAATCTCATCGAAGCGCTCATAGAGGAAGCTCTCGCGGTGATGGGCGAGACACCACTTCGCCATGATGGAGCCGCCGCGGCTGACAATGCCGGTTACGCGCCGCGCGGTTAGCGGCACGTAGCGAAGCCGTACGCCGGCATGGATGGTGAAATAGTCCACACCCTGCTCGCACTGCTCGATCAGCGTGTCCTTATACACTTCCCAATCGAGCTTGACCGGATCGCCGTTTACCTTTTCCAGCGCCTGATAGATAGGCACTGTTCCTATGGGCACCGGCGAGTTGCGGATTATCCATTCGCGCGTCGTATGAATGTTGCGCCCGGTGGAGAGATCCATAACGGTGTCGGCACCCCAGCGGATGGCCCAGACCATCTTCTCGACCTCCTCTTCCACAGAGGAAGTCACGGCGGAATTGCCGATATTGGCGTTCACCTTCGTGAGAAAGTTCCGGCCGATAATCATTGGCTCCAGCTCGGCGTGGTTGATGTTCGACGGGATGATTGCGCGGCCGCGTGCGACTTCGCTGCGGACGAATTCCGGCGTGATGAATTCTGGGATCTCTGCCCCGAAGCTTTCGCCGCCGGCCAAGGACTCCTTGGCTCCCTCAAGCGCCGCGGCACGGCCAAGATTCTCGCGGTGCGCGATGTAGGCCATTTCCTCGGTTATAATGCACGCGCGAGCGAATTCGAGCTGGGTGACCGGCTGTTCGTTTGCAGCCCTATAGGGCTTGTGGATGGTTGCAAATTGTTGAGCGGCGTGCGCTCCACGCACATTGCCGTCATCTTCCGGCTTTACCTCGCGCCCTGGATATTGCTCCGTGCCACGGCTTCCGACCCAGCGCTCGCGGATCCGTTGAAGACCGGCATAGACGTCAATGGTGGCGTCCTCGTCCGAATAGGGACCGGAAGTATCGTAGACGCGGAAGGGGGGCTCGCCGCTTGTCTCGTGGAGAGCAATTTCCCGAAACGGAACCTTGATGGTTTCGTGTCCCGGCGCAGCCGCATATGCTTTGTGCGACCCTGGGAGGCTTCCCGTGGTAACCTGAACCGGTTTTACGGTCTTTGGGTCGATTGGCGCGTTCATTGGCGGCTCCTTCTTATCGATGGTTAAGGAGATGGGTGTAGATCGCGGCCTCAACTTTGGCTGGTTCGCGAATGTCCACCAAGGCAGGTTGCGGCTTCCACATCCAAGTTCGCCCGTACCACCAGTCGCTCGGACCTCCCAGATCGAACTTAAGCGTGCCGCGCTCGAAGTCTCCCGAACGTTCAATGCGCCCAAGCGAACCTCGGCCCAGACTCTGAGTGGAGCCGTCCTTTCCGATTGCGATGATGACCCGCCTGTCAGTCAGGCCATAAGCGGTTTCCCAGCAAGCGATGATGCCGTGCAGCGCGGACCAGAGTTGATAGAGCGCGAAGCCGATGAAGATAAGTCCGAAGAACGGGAAAATTTGCGCGAGTGGCGAAACGTTCTTTGATGAGGCACTTGAAGCACCCCAAGTCCAGAACAGCGCAAAAGCCAAAAAGAACGTGGCAAAAAGTAGTCTTAATAGCGGGCCGTTTTGGACGGCCTTCCACGGACGCGGGCAATCGCACCAAAGGACCCTTTCGCCCGGCTGAAGCCGCGATGTGATAACTGCACGCGCTTCGTGATCGGTCACCCTATCCCTCCGCCGGTACTAGCCGGATCAGGTTCAACGGGTCGGTCGCGCGGCATAATCCGCCGCCTTTTAAGGCGCGGCCCTCAGCGCGATCTCAGCCGCATGCCTGCGGCCCCCCGAGGTATCTTTATACTGGTGTCTTCAACCGCGCTTGGCAAGAATCCAAGTTGATAACCGGTAAAAAAGCCACAGAAGCGCCAGGAATCACCCTAAACGCTGCGATGATAGGTTGCCGCGCCAACGTCTGGCGGGCTAACTACCCTCAACTGGATCATACGTTGGTATAAGAATGACAAAATACTTCGCACTACCGTTCGCAGTGGTCCTTGCCGTCACAGGTTGCGCCGCGCCAAACGCCGACCAGCCTCTGCAGGCCGCTGCCGTTGATACCTCGAAGATGCCTCAGGCGGGCATTTTCACCGTCAAGGACGTCGTTGTGACCGATCAGGGGCAGGATATGCTCCGTCTCGCGGCAGCAAGCACAAACAAGTTCACCTTCGCCCAACTGTCTTCGGTCGTTTGGTGCCGTGCTCGCGAAGAGGCCGTTCATCGCAAATATGATGGCTGGTATGAAGACGGCATCCAGCAGGTCTCGAATGGGTCAGGACAGCCTCAGGTTGTAATTGCCACGGCTCATTACTTCAAGGGCAAGGCCCCTGAAGGGAAGAAGACGCTTAAGCACGAGAAGAACCCGTGTGGCGAAGTGCCGGCGGTAGCGAAGGCTAAGGTTTAGCGGGGACGCGGCCGTCTTGGCGGTGTTGTCGGAACTGGGGGTTCCTTCATTCGGCCAAGACGGACTGTGATCCCTTGAATGATCGCAAATCACGAACACGGCTAACTTACTTTGCCTGTTCCAAGGAAGCTTCACTGCCGTTCCCTGAAATACGGTTGCCATAGGCGTTGGCCAAGTATTGCTTTACCGCATCGCGCAGCCAATCGATGTCCCGAACAGTCACATCGGTTTGGCGTGAGGGAATGACAATTCCTGCAGCGTTGAAAGCGTCAAGGATTGCAATCCGCAAATCAGTTCTCGTCGCCACACCCGTAGTCAAGTCGTAGATGTATGCATAAAGCTTGAAGTTCAGTGTATCTGACGCGAAGTCCTCAAAGTCCACGAAGGGCTCAGGAGTCCGCATCACGTTCGGATGGGCTTGCGCAAGCTGCAATAGGATCGTCTTTACTTTTCGCGGGTCGCAGCCATAGGCGACCCCCACTGCGATGGCAACGCGGCCGGTGTTATTGCGCAAAGTCCAATTTTTGACCTTTTCCGTTATGAAAAAGGAATTTGGGATCAAGACGTTGGCGCGATCGAAGGTTTCGATCTCCGTAGAGCGGACGCTTATCTTCCGAACATAGCCTTCCTCGCCACCGACGACGACCAGGTCTCCAACCTTGATCGGCCGCTCAGCGAGCAGGATCAACCCCGACACAAAATTGCTCACCACGCTTTGCAGGCCGAAACCGATACCAACTGAGAAGGCGCCAGCGACAAGCGCGAGGTTAGACAGGTTGAAGCCTGCGTAGGACAAAGCGATCAGGGCTGCGGCAAAAACGCCAAGGTAGCCTACGGTCGTGCTGATCGAATCGCGCAAACCACCTGAAAGGCCGGCCGGCTTCAGGACCTGAGTATCAAGCCATTGCTGGAACAGTTTCGCGGCAAAGTAACCGAGAATGAAGACAACGATGGAAGCAATGATAGCCCCGAGCGAGATTTGGGTGTTGCCAATCCGGAAACCGAAAAAGAGTTGACGGTACCACTCGAGAATATCGGCCCATGGAAATTGCCATTGATTAAGAATAAGCGGGACCGCGCATACAAGTATAACGAATTTCAAGAGCAGGCTGGTCGGGACCGCCAGCCTCTGGCGCTTGGCCTGATCAAGGCCGGCTGTTTTGCCAAGCCACGAACCAGCGCCGGAGCTTTCGCTCCCAATCGCCTGTGCAATGCCATCCGCCCATAGGAGCAGCAGGTAAACAATCGCTAAGATCGTACCGGTCACGATGAGCTGTTGCGCAATGAACCGGGACAAGGCCAGATAGCCGGCAAGTGCAGTCGCGATTATGGCGATTGCGATGAGTAAAATTGGCAGCCTCACTGCGCCAAGCCAGGAGATGGATGGCAGTCCTGCGGCATCCGCTTGCCTGAGCGGTGTTTGCAGAATGGCGATCATCAGTAAGCCAACCGCGAGGTTCGTAGGCAGGCTGACCGCCACCCTTAGAGTCTCCGGCGCCTTCATCACGTATACCGCAACGAGCATGAAGGTGGCCGCGCCGTAAAGTAGGGCCAGCGTCAGCGTAAGCCCAGAAACGCGGACAGCAGCCGCATTCGATGCCGGGATCAGGCGCCATCGGTGGTCGCCCGGTGAAAGTACCGTCGCGACGAGGGCTCTCACGACGGCCACGATCAGGATCGATCGCGCGCCGTAGTAGAAAAGCCGGTCGATCTCATTGGGAAATGCTTGAACCTGATCGACGGCATTGAAAAGAAAGACCAGTGGCACAACCGTTGGCAGTGATCTAAGTAATATCACTCCCGCAGCTGTCGAAGCCCTCCGCCAAAAAGGAGGCTCGCCATCGCATTGCCTCAACCAGCGCACTCCAAACCAGCCCAAAAGACTCAAGCCCAGCCATAGCGCCAACCCGATCGCAGCAAGGGGAGCTATTTGATCCTGTTCCTGGTTATTCCACCAATCGGCGATGGCACTGCGTACTTTTTCGAACACCTGCTGAGCTTGCTGTGGCACGCCCTGCCAGGTCTCCGCAGAGAAGATGCCCGGCATGCGCTGTGAAAGATTATTGGCAACTCTTGCGCGGCGGATGTCGAGGATCGCGCCGATGAGCTTGTTAATCCGGTTTTGCGTTTCATCAAGAGTGGTTCGCGCTGACTTTAAATACGAAACGTACGTTCCGGTCTCCTGCCGTACGATTGCAGTTTGTTCCAGCTCTGACGGCTGACCTTGGGCTGGCGCCGGCGGCAATGCCTGCGAGTCTTCATTGGCTGAATTCAGAGCGGGTTCCAGCTTCCGCCAGAACGCCTCCCCGTCCGCTCGCAAAGCAAGAAGCTGCGAGCGGTAGTCATTGAGCGCCTTATACTCTAGCTTAGGGTCCCGGAGACCTTGTTCAATGCGCTCTAGTGCGCCGCGCCAGGTCTTGATCTTGGCCTCCACATTGAGGGCCGTGGCATCATTCGCCTTCTTGAAGATGCTGGCCATGTCGACCTGATGCGCGGATGTAGCAACAGCCGGCGCCGGCGCGGCAGGCTTGGGAGCGGCATTCGATGGAAGCAGTGTTTGCGCTTCGGCTGTGAAGCTGGTGGCGGCAACAAATGCAAAAATAGCGCTAACAAAAACCCGGGCCCTTATCCCCATGGATATACCTTTCGCGGCAAGCTCAAACGCAGCCCCACATCTACTAGAGGCGCGCTATGCCGGCAATAAGGCGAATACGGGTACTTACTGCGTTAGGAGATCCGAGCCGGATCGCGTAGATTCTCTGCTCATCCGGTGCAGATCCGGTACAAAATAATTGCGGTGGTGAAGTTAAATCTCGGGGCGGAAATACTGGCGCGTGAGCCATTCGGCGACGAGCGCATGCTTTTGGCTACCTTCAATCTCGACATCAACCTTATATTTCATCGTGAGCTCGCCGGGACTGCGCTCCTGGGCTTCCAGTAGCCAAAAACGGCCACGCACACGCGATCCGGCCGGCACAGGCGATAAAAACCGTAGCTTGTCGAAGCCATAATTCACGCCCATGGCCAGACCTTCCGGGCGTGGAATCACTTGGGTACCCATAGCCGACAGGAGAGAGAGTGTCAGAAAACCGTGGGCGACGGCTCCCCCGAACGGCGTCTCGCGGGCCGAGCGCTCCGGATCGATGTGGATAAACTGCCAATCACCAGTGACATCGGCGAAGGCGTCGATTTTGGCCTGCGTTACTTCAATCCACTCCGACACGCCTATCTCACCCCCAACCAGAGCTTTGATCTCGCCCGCCGCAAGCCTCCGCGGTTCCTCCATCTGCGTTCCCTCCCGTCAAAGACATTTTGCTCCAGCTCATGATAGAGGTAGCAAATGAGGTAAAGTACGACAACGGGATGGGTACGATCTCCTCGCCGCAGGCGCCTGAAAACTGACCGATATCAAGGTGAGGGGGTTTAGCTCTGGAGTATTGTTGGGGTTGGCAACAGTGGTTGGCGAACTCCAAGGCGCTTTTTTCCCTCTACGGCAGTTGCATACGCGCCGGAAGGTTATCATGATAGGCACGGCGCCCTCGTATGCTGATAAATTTCTTCACGCACTGGCGATACGTGATTTTGCGTCGCTTGGAGAAACGTTCGCTCCGGAAGTCCAATTTCGCGCTCTGATCCCCGCTGGGCTACGGGAGGCGCGCTCCGGCTTGGAGGCGCGCAACCACTATCAGCAGTGGTTCTCGGATCTAGAACGCTTCGAGATGGTCGGGCATACCGTTATGCCCGTGGCAAGCCGCACGCACATCGCATACCGGCTTCACTTTATTCATGAAGGGATGCCGAAGGTGTGGGAACAGCGCATTTTCCTGACGGTGGGGGAAAACGGAATTGAGAAGTTCGATCTCCTCTGCTCTGGTTTCTTGCCGCGACACGAGTAGTTAACGTCACGGACTGAGGTGGAGCAGGCAAAACTGCCGGGCTGTAAGGTTGTCGATTTCGGAGTCTCTGATAACGGCGAAGTAGATTATTCGCCCCGTCGGCATGACCATACAAACGGCTACTGATCAATGTCGCTATCTCCAGAAGCGTTATGCCCGGAAGGAACTGACTTGCTCTAACAGGATTTAGTTGGGGGAAGCCACAACAAACGGGGAACGAGGAGCCATGTCATGTCTCAAACGAGGCGTGCTTCCAATGGGAAGCGTTCAAAGAAAGCGTTACCCGTCTTAGGCGTTGCCGGTCTTTCCCTCGCCGCAACAACTGCCGGAGGCGTAGCGGAGATACGCTCACCGGTTATGGCGCCGCTTCGCAGCCTCGCCCTGCACGAGGAGGAGATTTCCGACGTCAGTCTCGCGACCTTTCACCTTTCCGGCCAAGAAAATACCGGCGTGAGCCGGTCAATCATGCACCTCGCGAGAGGATGCCACGGATGCGGCGGATGCCGAGGATGCGGGTGCCGCGGATGCCGGGGATGCCGCGGCTGCCGAGGATGTGGCGGATGCGGCTGCGGTGGATGCGGGTGGTGGGGAGGCTGCTGTTTAGTATTGAGTGGTGGTTGCGTTTGGATATGGGTATGCTGAGCGGGACGCCGTTTGCGAGACTATAACCGCAGATCCGGTGGGGCGCATTTTTACGTCCGCGAGAATTAGCCTGTGGGTTCCGATCTACCCCGTCAACGGCCCGCTCGGCGTGAGATAGTTCGCGGCGGGTAGCATGCCACTGCCACGCGGACGCGCCATTCGATTAGAGCAAAGACAGCGCCCTGCGGATCCATGCAATGAACAATGCGGGCGCCGCCGGGCACAGCAACTGGGCCGTAGAAAATTTGGCCACCAGCCGTGATGACGCGTTTCACGGCGGCCTCGATGTCTCCGGCACTGAAATAGTGAAGCCACATGGACATGGGCGACATCTCGGGCCTGGCGAACATGCCGCCGATCGTCTCCCCGCCTGCCGAGAATTGTTGATATGTGCCCATCGACCCCGTGTGCGCCTCCGATTTCTGCCAGCCAAATAGAGCGCTGTAGAAAGCGAAGGCGGTCTCCAAGTCAGAGGCGAGCAGTTCGTGCCACTCCACGTTCCCCGGCTTCCTCGCCCTGGCGGACCTTGCGTCGCTGGCTTCGCGCCGCTTAATCAAGGCAAGCGTTGCCATTTGCGGGTCAGAGATAATAGAGAAGCGGCTGACATTCGGGACATCGGTAGGTGGGATATAAACGTTTCCGCCAAGCTTCTTAACGCACCCAGCGGCAAGATCCACGTCGTCAACAGCGACATATCCAATCCATTGCGATGGTGCGCTCGCTTTCGCCGCTTCCGCCGGCAGTTTCATCAGTCCCGCCACAGCGGTGTCACCGGCGGTAAAGAGGGTATAGAGCGAGCCGCCCACGGCAGCTCTTGCGCCCCAGCCCACGACGCTCGCATAAAATGCCTTGGCAGATTCTACGTCTGTCGTGACCAGCTCGTACCAGACGAAACGGCCACGGGAATCGCTCATGCCGCCCACTCCACCGGCGCCCCCAAAAAGCTTTTATGCCTCCTACTTTAGCTGCTCAACCTTGATTAAAGATGCAAGCGCGGGCCGAGCGGGATCGCGGTGCCGCCAGCCTCAAGCATTTGAATAACGGCCTTTTGGCGTGGTTCATTGATTTTATTGAGGAAAGCAACATATGCCTTCCTAATCCGGGAAGGAAGCGGCCCATGGCAGGCGACGATGACGCAAAGAAAGCGTCTGCGAATCCCGACGCTTTGAGGGCGAGAATTGATCGCGGCGAGACCTACGTCAAAGTCGCGGCGAGGGACCGTGCGGCAGCACCACTCGGAACGGACGACGAAGCAGCAGGCGCCCCCCTAAGTGCTAGACCTATTCGGAAGGCGCAGCGCATGGAAACGGCTCCGCTCCTTCCAAAGACAACCCCGGAGCCCGAAAATGGCTATTACTACCGGCAGACGGCCTTTCAGCGTTTGGCCGTTTATCTGATTTTCATCGGCGTTGTGGTGCTGTTCGCTTTGGTTGCGGCCTTTGCCGGGTTCTGGTGAGAATGGAAGAGTTTTTGCGATTTCCTTGTTGAAGTTTGGCGGCAGCTAATACCGCCAAAATAAACCGTTGCGAGCACGGCGCGCAAAAATTAGAGATATGGCACCACACCAGAGACGGTCATGTCACAATCACCAATTGACGAAAAGAAGGTCCGGGAGATCGCTCACCTGTCGAGGGTGAATATAACGCCGCGGGAAGCGCACAGCCTCAAGCAGGAACTGAACGGCATACTCGCATGGGTTGCCGAACTGAACGCGATTCCGACGGACGGCGTCGAGCCTCTGACGTCAGCTGGCGGAGCGGCGCTTAGGATGCGCGCCGATATCGTCAACGATGGCGGGCGGCCCATGGATATTCTAAAGAACGCACCCAAATCCGAAGATAATTTCTTCCTTGTCCCGAAGGTTATTGAGTAGTCGATGTCATTGAACGAGCTTACCATTTCGGAGGCGCGGGATAAGCTGCGCTCGAAAGAAATCAAGGCCACCGAGCTCACGGAAGCTTGCCTTCACGCAATCGAGGCGGGTAACGCGGCGCTGAACGCCTTTCTGGTAGTGACGGCGGACAGGGCCATGAAGGCGGCTCAGGAGTCCGACGAGCGGTTTGAATCGAAGTCGAAGTCAAAGGTTCGCTTGCTTGAAGGAATTCCACTCGGGGTCAAGGACCTGTTCTGCACCAAGGATGTGCGGACTACGGCTGGATCCCACATTCTCGGCAATTTCGAACCGACCTATGAGTCGACCGTCACCCAGAATCTTTGGGACGCTGGCGCGGTCATGCTCGGGAAGCTTAATATGGACGAGTTCGCGATGGGCTCATCCAATGAAACGAGCTATTTCGGGCCTTGTATCAACCCTTGGCGTGTAAAGGGAAGCGAAGAGAAGCTTGTACCAGGCGGCTCGTCCGGGGGTTCCGCTTCTTCCGTTGCGGCTGGGCTTTGTCTCGGCGCAACCGGGTCCGATACGGGAGGTTCGATCCGCCAGCCCGCAGCCTTTACGGGAACCGTCGGCATCAAACCGACCTATGGCCGCTGCTCCCGCTGGGGCATGGTCGCGTTCGCATCCTCGCTGGACCAGGCTGGACCGATAACCCGTTCGGTGAGGGATGCCGCGCTAATGCTCCAAGTCATGGCAAGCTTCGACCCCAAGGATTCGACAAGCGTGGGTAGGCCGCTTGCCGACTTGGAGAGGGCGCTCCGAGCGTCTGTGAAGGGTTTAAGGATCGGCATCCCGAAGGAATATCGGGTCGAAGGCATGTCTGCTGAGATCGATGCACTTTGGCAGAAGGGCATCGAAATCTTCAGGCAAGCCGGAGCGAAGATCGTCGATATAAGCCTCCCGCATACAAAGGCGGCGCTGCCTGCTTACTACATCGTCGCGCCGGCGGAGGCTTCTTCGAATCTCGCCCGCTATGACGGCGTGCGTTACGGCCTGCGCGTCAATGGCAAAGATATCACAAGCATGTACGAGGAGACGCGCTCCCAAGGGTTCGGGGCGGAAGTGAAGCGCAGGATCCTGATCGGCACTTATGTGCTTTCAGCCGGCTATTACGACGCCTATTATTTGAAGGCCCAGAAGGTGCGGAGCCTCATCAAGCGAGACTTTGGCGAGGCGTTCGAGAAGGTGGATGTGGTGCTGACACCGGCCACGCCGACGCCAGCATTTGCACTCGGCAGCCAAGGGGGCTCAGACCCCATAGCAATGTACTTGAACGACATTTTCACCGTTACCGTGAATATGGCGGGACTGCCTGGCCTTTCTGTGCCGGCTGGGCTTTCATCGGACGGGTTGCCGCTCGGGTTGCAGATCATCGGCAAGCCGTTCGATGAGGGCCTTGTCCTCCGCGCAGGGCAGCTTATCGAGGATGCGGCTGGACGCATGCCAATTCCTGACCGTTGGTGGCAGCGAGATGGAGCGCCCGGCAAACAGAAGGGAGCGCCATCGAAAGGCACCTCTTCGAACGCGGCTCCGAAGAAGACGCGGCCTGCAGCGGCCAGCGCCAAGCACGCAAGATCTGCAACAAGCGCAAAGTCAGGAAAAAAGCTCAATGGCGTCTCGTAAGCCCGGGGACTGCGAAAACATGGATCAGGTCCGGCTCGAGATCGACCGAATTGACGACGCACTCCTTGACTTCGTCGCCGAGCGTTTCACCTATGTGGACCGTGCCTGGCAGCTGAAGAGCGACCCATCCGAGGCAACTGTGCCATGGCGCATCCGGCAAGTAATCGACAAGGTGG
>JBAUNL010000891.1:0-16683 GCA_049579205.1 Rhodomicrobium sp.
GCGACGGCGTTTTGATCCTCCAGATCGTATTCCTGGCGCTGCGCATCGAGCACGTTGAGGAAATCGGTCAGCCCGCGGTCGTAGCGTTCCAGCGACAGCCTGACGGCCCGGCGGCTTTGTTCAAGTGCGATAGCCAATTCTCTCAGCCTTTGCTGCTGCGCCCTGAACTCCTTGATAGCGTCATCGACCTCCCCCACCGCAAAGATGATGGCTTTCTTATACCTCAGTAGGAACTCATGTGCTTGCAGCTCCTGGATATCAATGAGAGCGTCGAGCCGGCCGAAGTCTAAAAGCGGCCAATATCCCCCAGGGCCAGCCGACCAGATGGGCTGCGATATGGGTGTTGCGGCGCTTTTGCTGGTTGAACTTATGCCGCTTTGAAAGCCGATTCCCGCGGTGAAATCGACCGTAGGGAAAAGGTTAGCGATAGAAACGCCGATCCTCGCCGTTGCTCCCGCGAGCTGGCGCTCTGTCTCGCGGATATCCGGTCTCCTGCGCAACAAATCGGCCGGTACTCCGGTCCGAAGCCGCCACGGCACGCGCGGCAGTCCCGGCGATATTCGCACCGCGGGAATGATGTCGGCCGCGTAGGTCCCAAGCAGAAAGGCTAACTGAGTTTCGGCATGAGCTATGGCTGAGACCAGGAGAGGGATGCGGGCTTGAACGGCGGCGAGTTCGCGCTTTACGAGAGTGAGGTCCAGCTCATTTGTGAGGCCTCTGTCGAACCGGGCTTGCACGACTTCCACGGTCTTCTGCACCGCTTTCACAGCATTGCGCGTTATGCTCAGACGTAGTTGCAGGCCGCGCAGATCCACGTAATTCCGGGCAACGTCGGCGATAACGGTAATCAAGACGGCATTGCGTATTTCGGCGAAGGCCTGCGCGTCATCTCGAACGGCTTCGAGCAAGCGCCTGTATTTGCCCCAAAGATCGAGCTCCCAACCAGTGTCGAAACCTGCGATCCCGGTAATCTGCTGCAGCCCTGTGCTGGCATCACCGGCGCGTATCGGCAGCGCTGCGCGGCCCTTCGTTAAGTCGGTGCCCGTTCCTGCGGCGTAGCCCGCGCTACCCTCGACTTGTGGAAGAGCCGCGCCCAGGACAACAATCTGCTGCGTCCGCCCCGCCTGAACCCGCGTTATGGCAATTTCAAGATCGGGATTACAGGCAATCGCCTTCTCGATTAACCGGTTGAGCTCAGGGTCGTGCAGGGTTTGCCACCACCGGACCATGTCGGGCTCAGGCGCGGTGTCTTGCGACACGATAGTCTTGGAGGCCGATCCGAACAGCACCGGCAGCGGCACCTCCGGTGCCAAATAATCGGGGCCAACTGAGCAGCCGCAGAGCCACGCTGCGACGCTCAAGGCGAGCCCGATTCGCCGATTGAATGCCATGATATGTCCCTCTCGCCTCGGGCGTACTCACCGCGCCCAAGCAGCCGACCCGCCTAACGAAGCCCCCGCTCGTTATTTAGCCGCTATCTTATTGTTTTCCTTTACAATTACTTTGCTACCATCTTCGATCTGATTATTGATGTTGAGCGCTACCCGATCGCCTTCGGAAAGGCCCGACTCAATTTCGACAGTGTTACCATTATCCCGGCCGATTTGAACATCCTGAAATTTAACAGTGTTGTCAGGAAGAACCAATGCCACCTGCGGGCCACCCGCCTGAAATACAAGCGCGCTCGCGGGGATCTGCACCAAGGACTTCGACTTCGACGCGAACTCAACCTGTAAATACATTCCAGGCAGAAGCTTTAGATTCGGATTTGCGATATCGACTTCTACGCGGAGAGTACGAGCGCTCGGATCAATCGACTCGCTCGTGCGTGTGACTTTGCCTTCATAGAACCGGGAAGGATTGTTCGCCGGAAATATTTTCGCAGGTGTGCCAACTTCTAAATCCTCTCCAGCGCTTTGCGGAACATTGGCGAACACGCGGATGCGATCGTATTGGGATATGCCGAATAGCGGTGTGGTATTCGAAGTGCTTCCCGCTGTTACGAGATCGCCGATGTCGATCCGGCGTTCGGTAATTACCCCGTCATAAGGTGCCGCGACCTGCTTAAACTGGGTCATATAGGTGAGACGGTCCACGTTCGACTTGTCGAGGTTGACGCGAGCTTGCGCCGCCCTCACCTTAGCCGTCGCGACCGAAGAACCTGCCTTCTTCTCTTCACGCTCCTGCTCGGAGACTACGCCTTTCGCGGACCCCTTCCACCGCTCGTATGTTGTTTTGGCGAAATCGGCGTCCGCTTCTCTGACGGTAACCTCGGCCTCGGAGGCCTTTAATTGCTCTTTCGCGGCTTCGAGCTGTGCATCGAGTTCGGGGGTGTCAATAACAGCCAGGACCTGATTCTTTTTCACCGGGTCTCCGATGTCGGAGTACCATGCCTTAAGGTAACCGCTTACCCGCCCATAGATCGTGGAGTTGTACCAGCCCTTCGTTTCCGCCGGTAGGCGCAACGGCTGGGTGGCAGGTGCCGCTGTTACCGTGATCACCTGGACAATGGGCGGCTCTTTTGACTTAGCTTCGGTGGCGGCTGCGAGGTCTGCCTCGTCCTTTGCTTTCAGGCCGCCGATATAGACGTAAGCTCCGCCGAGTCCAAGTAACAGAACGAGAGCGGAAAATGCTAGCCGGAAACCGGTTCCTTTCTTGTATGTGCCTGAAATATGCTCGTGCGGGTGTGGAGTGTCGATCCCTTCGGCAACATCATCGAATCCATCGAAGGGTTCCGAATTATCGGGTTTCGAAGGGTCAGGCTTTGACAACGGCTTCACTCCATGTTTTCGGCGCTTTCTTGGGTTGGCGCCGCAAAAGGCGATACATGGTCGGCACGAAGAGCACGGTTGCAACCGTCGCAAATAGCAATCCGCCGATCACTGCCCGCGCCAGGGGCGCATTCTGCTCACCACCTTCGCCTACTCCGAACGCCATGGGGATCATACCAAGGATCATGGCTCCCGCCGTCATCAAAACGGGGCGGAGGCGCGTAAACCCGGCCTGGATCGCGGCGAGGCGTGGATTAACGCCGAGCGCGACCCTTTGATTGCAGAAGGTCACGACGAGAATGCTGTTTGCTGTCGTGAGCCCGATACACATGAGCGTCCCCATCAGGGCAGGCACGCTGATATGTGTCTGGGTCACGTAAAGCATCCACATGGCGCCGCAGAGCGAGAAAGGAACAGCCATAAGAACGATGAGTGAATCGGTGACACTCTGGAAATTGATAACAAGCAGCAGAAAGACCAGTATAACGGCAAGGGCCATCCCGGAAAACAGTCCATCGAAGCTCTCGCGCATCGTTTCGATCTGGCCGCTCAGCCGGACCTTGATCGCCTTTGAGGCATCAGGCTGGTCTGCCACTATAACCTTGTTGATGGCCGTGGCAGCCGAGTCCAAGTCCCTACCCTGAACATCTGCGTGGACATCATAAACGGGACGAATGTTGAGCTGCGACGTGATCATCGGAGCCCTGCCGCGGCCAAACTTGGCGACATTCATCAACAATTGCGAGTTTTTAGATGCCGCAGGCGTAACAGGAAGAGTCCACAAATCCTGTGCAGTGTTGACTTGATAAGTTGGCGTCTGCACCACGAGCGGATAGCTCACGCCGTTCTTGGGATCGACCCAAAAGTTCGGGGAGACTTGCAAGCTATTATTCAGTGAAACGAGCACGTCATTGGCAATTGCCTGTTGGCCGAGCCCAACGTCGCGAGCGAATTCCCGATCTACGTCGACGGTCAGTGCTGGAGCGTCGGGCACCTGGAAGATGTGAGAATCTACAATGCCTGGAACGTTGTTCAGGTCGCGGGCGAGCTTGGAAGCCGTCGCGTAGGCTGCCTTGTCTTGCGGACCCGAGACGCGAATGTCGATCGGGGCCGGCTGCCCGAAGTTGAGCACCTGATTGACGATGTCTGCGGGCTGGAAGAAGAACGTAAGCTCCGGAAAAAGCCGCGGTAGCTCCCGTCTAAGATCCGCTATGTGCTTTGGGGTGGAGGTGTGTTTCTCGTTAAGGGAGATTAGGATCTCCCCGTCCATTGGCCCCACGGTCGCGGTGTCGCTCAAGGCAACGTTGATGCCGCTGTAGGGCAGGCCGATATTATCCAGGATCGTATCGATCTGGTTATCTCCGACAATTTCACGGATGGCCCTCTCAACCTGGGCGAAATATTGCTGCGTCTGCTCGAGCCTGGTTCCTGGCGGCGCGCGGACATGCAGGCGCATTTGCCCGGCGTCAATTTGCGGGAAGAAGTCCATGCCGAGCCGGGGATATAAGGTAAGAGAGGAACCAACCAGAAGCGCGAAGAACACCGCCGTTATTATGGGCTTGGCGACCATCCAAGCCAGTACATTGCGATGAGTGACCCTTAACTTCAAGAATCCGCTCTCAAAGGAACGATGAATGAAGCCGAATGGATTGAAGCCGGGGGATGCCGCGTGCCCGTTTATGGCTGGAGCCTCGCCATGGGTGGCATGGACCTGCGATCCCATCAAATACTTGAATAGGAGCGGCACCAGGGTAAAGGACAGCACTAAGCTGGCAACGAGCGAGATGATGACCGATAGCGAAAGGGGTGAGAAGAGATATTTTGCGGTGCCGGTCAGAAGAAATACTGGCACAAACACTACGCTGATCGAAAGCGTGGCCAAGAACGTAGGCAGACCTACTTCGGCCGTGCCATCCAGAATTGCCTGCTCCAGCGGCTCTCCCAGCCCTACATGACGCTCGATGTTTTCGAGCACCACCGTGCCGTTATCGACAAGGATGCCCACCGCCAAGGCGAAACCGCCCAAGGTCATGGTGTTGAGCGTTTGCCCGAAGACATAAAGGCCGAGAACGGCAGTAATGATCGACAGCGGTATCGACGCCAGGATTATGAGCGTCAGCTTCCAATTGCCCAGGAACAACAGGATCATGAGCGCGGTGAGACCGGCGGCCATGAGACCACCCATCATCACACTGTTCAGGGCTGCCTTCACAAATATGGATTGGTCGAAAATAGGCGTAAGCGTCACACCCGCGGGTAGTAACTGCCTGATTTCCGGAATGGCCTTCTTGATGCCGTCGATCACGGCGAGCGTCGAAACGCCGCCCGTCTTGCGAACCAGCATCAAGGCACCCGGAAGCCCATTCTGCGTCACCGAATTCGTCTGGATTTGGTATCCGTCGTGAACGTGCGCCACGTCCCGCACGAACACCGTCTTTCCGTTTATGACCTTGATCGGAAAATTATTGATTTCCGAGATCAAGTTCGGACTGTTGTTCATGGTGACGGTATAGTCTTTGCTGCCCATCTTCACGTCGCCGGAAGGCATGATGACGTTTTGATGCGCAAGCGCCTCCGACACATCGGCCGGGGTGAGACCCCGCGACTGCATCGCTTCTTGCTTTAGACTCACCATAATGACGCGAGGCTTGCCGCCGTAAGGGTACGGAACCGATGCGCCACGCACCACCGCAAGGGCGGGGCGAATGATGTTTTGCCCGAGGTCGTTGAGCTTCGTATCTGTGAGGGTGTTGCTGGAAAGGCTTATTTGAATGATAGGAACGTCGGTTGCGCCATATCTCAGAATGAGCGGCGGCGTAATGTTCCGCGGCATATATTTGAGGACCACGAGGGCAGAGCTTGCCAGCTGCGAAATGGCCCTGCTGACGTCGGCTCCTTCATGCAGATAGACCTTGATGACCCCGACGCCGTCATAACTGTTCGCCTCGATGCGTGAGATGTCGTCGACCAGCGAAGCGAGCTGCCTTTCATGAAATGACAAGATGCGGTTCTGGATGTCGGTCGCGCTCATCCCGTTATAGGTCCAGACGACGCTCACGACAGGAATATTGATCTCTGGGAAGATGTCTGTCGGCATCCGCTGCGCCGCTCCTGCCGCCAGGAGGCACGTAAGCGCAATCACCGCAAAAATAGTGTAAGGCCGCCTCAGCGAGAATGCGGGAAGTGACATATACCGCCGATCTCCTTCGCCCTCCTTTATCAAAGGCGAAGAGGGGCGAGGTCAAGACCGATTGTACCAGAACTCTGGCCTCAGCCTCTAGTAAATTAGCCTAGTATCTTTAAGCAGTGCCTAAGGATCTCTCAGGGCCAAGGCAAGCGGTACAGTTATTACTTATTGGTAACCTTGCGTCTAAAGCAGAAGCCAGATTTTTAAAAGTTCTATCTCCAAAAAGGGTGAAGCAGGAAACGACCGGCGCCCCACCCGGATCCTGCGCCGAGGTGCGTGCATTTACTTCAGATCGAAAAAGCACCGGCGATAACGTTGTGCCGCCGTGAATTTGACGCTTTCTTGCAAATTCATGACCGCAAACTCACCAAGGATACGGACGTAGGGGATAGAGCCATGGCCGACGCATCGAATTTCGAGCATTTCAAAAGAAGCAGCAGGCTCTTGGCTGGCGCTATTGCGATGTCGATCGTAGCGATCCCTTATGCCTTTGCTCAGGGGGGCCAGACGGAAGTTACAAAAACAGTTCCCTCGGCCCCTGCTCAGCCTGCACCTGTGGCACCGGCACCGGTTCCGGATGCAAAGACGGTCAGCCCCATCGGTGCAGGGCCCTCTTGGCAAGCCGGGGTGGCGCCTGCGCAACCTGCGCCGCAAGATACGCAGCAAAGCGATCTTGAGGTAGTGACCAAGATCAACGATTACTTTAACAAGCTCTCAGCCTTGCGCGGCACCTTCATCCAGACCGACCCAGACAACAGGCGTAAGGAGGGGAGATTCTTCTTCCAGCGTCCTGGCAAGGTTCGCTTCGATTACACCGCGCCAGCCGACTTGAAGGTCATCTCGGATGGGCGATATCTCGCCATTGAAGACTACAGCATGAACACTTCCGAGAAATATCCGTTGGATGTCACTCCTTTCAAGCTGCTGCTGTCGGAAACGGTCGATCTCGCCAGGGATGCCCGAATTCTCGGGGTTGAGCAGGGGCCTGATACGATCATTCTCACTGTTGAAGACAAGAATAGCGATACAGCGGGCCGTATCCGCCTCTTTTTCAATAAGGCCGATATGAGTTTGAAGCAGTGGATCATCACCGACGCGCAGGGGTTGGACACACGTATCGAGGTTTCCAACCTTGAGGAAAATAAGGTGGTTGCCGATAATTATTTCCACATTTCAGCGACACTCGGACTCGATCACGACCGATAACTGTTCTCGGGCTTACCCTCCGCATTTAAGCCGCGATTGCTCGATGCCAGAAAGGGCTTTGAAGCCGGAAGCCGCTGATTTGGATCAAGCTTCCGCCTTCGGTTTTTATTGCAAGGGTAACGCGTTGCTTCGGGAAGAGTATTAAGCTTGGGCGAGTCTGCTCATTTGGATGTGGTTGTCATAGGCGCGGGCCCTGCCGGCCTGGCTGCAGCCCTGGCATGCAGGAAAAGTGGATTTGACGCCGCTGTTGCCGGCACATCGAAAACAGCATCCGCTGAGGCTTCGAAGGGAAGAAGCGCAGCGCTTTTCAACCAGAGCGTTGCGTTCCTCCAAGAAATCGGCGTCTGGGAGGCTTGCTCAAACTCCGCCGAGCCGCTGCGCGCGCTCCAGTTCATCGACGACACCGGCCGGCTTTTCCGCGCCCCTGATTGCGCTTTCCACGCCCGCGAAATCGAAGAGCCCGTTTTCGGCTACAGCATCAGCAACTGGGACCTCTCGCGCGCCCTGCGTGCTGAGGTGCAGCGGCAGGATATACCCGTTCTTGAACCCGGGCGGCTTAAGACTCTAGACTCCGAAGGATCAAGGGCGCGTGTGCTCTTTGAGAATGGCACAGAGCTGCGTGCACCACTGATAATCGCAGCTGATGGCCGAAAATCTGCGGCGCGCGAAGCTGCCGGAATTCGCGCCGTGAGCTGGTCTTATGGCCAAACCGCACTTGCGGCATCCTTTTCCCATGAGCGCGCGCATAACGGCATTTGCATCGAATTTCACCGCCAGGGTGGCCCTCTAACACTGATACCGCTTCCAGGAAACCGCTCTAGCTTCGTCTGGAGTGAGCGCAGCCCCGAGGCTGAAAGGCTTCTGGCGCTCGATGACGGAAGCTTCGTTTCCGAGCTTGAAGAAGCCTCTCATTTTGTACTGGGACGCATCTCCAGCGTTAGCGAGAGAGGCGGTTTTCCGCTTTCCGCTCTCATGGTGCGCGAGTACGGGCGAGCGCGGACCGCAGTTGCTGGCGAAGCCGCACATGCAGCCCCGCCGATCGGCGCGCAGGGGCTCAATCTTGGCTTACGCGATGTTGAGACTCTGGTTAGCCTAATCCGCAACGCCAAGGAAAACGGCGAAGATATTGGGGGTGATAAGTTGCTTCGCACTTACTCTGCGTCCAGGCGAGGCGACGTCGTCAGCCGCACTTTGGGTTTGGACCTTCTGAATAGAAGCGTGCTCTCTGGTTTCCTGCCGCTGCAAGCAGCGCGCGGCTTAGGGCTCTATGCGCTCGGCACCGTCGGACCTTTGCGCCGCGCGTTCATGCGCCGCGGAATTGCGCCAGCGCGCTAATCGCTTGACGCATTCGTGCTTGCTTGCAACAGAAGCGAACCCCACCAACGCTTAAACGCGTGACCATGCTTCTCGATCTTCGCCAACGGCTTGAATATTGGATCCTGCTCACCGTGATCCTGTTCGTCAGGGCGCTGCCGCTCGACACCGCGACCGCCCTTTCGGGACGCGCCTGGCGGCTCATCGTACCAGGAACGAGGCGCCACCGCCGTGCTTTGAAGAATTTGGCGAAGGCGATGCCGGAAAAGACCCAGGCCGAACGTGAGGCGATCGCTCTTGCCATGTGGGAGAATCTCGGCCGCGTAATGGCTGAAACCGTCCTCCTCGACCGCATTCTGAAGGAACCGTGGCGCATTGAGTTGGAAAATCCAGCCTTGATTGCGCGCTATACGAATAAGATCGGTTCGGTCGTCATTGCGGGCGCCCATTTGGGAAATTGGGAGGTCGCCATCGCGCCCGCCAAAGCCGCCGGGTGCAAGGCGGCTGGCGTCTATCGCCTCATCGAGAACCCTTACATCGATCGCTATCTCCGGCGGCATCGTAGCGTGCTTTATCCTGGCGGGCTTTTTGCTAGCAAAGGCGAGGAAGGATTCGCCACAGTCATGCAGATTTCCTCATATCTTCGTGCCGGAGGCGCGGTATGCATGCTGGCGGATATTGCGGATTGGAGAGGGATTCAAGTGCCTTTTTTCGGGCATATGACCTGGGCAACTGCCGCACCCGCTTGGCTGGCACGCAGGGCTGGTGCCTCCCTCTGGGTGGGGCGGTCTGTCCGCATTGGTAAGCAATCGCGCTTCAAGGTAATGATCAAGGAACTAAAAGTTCCGCGCACGGAGAAGCCGGAAGAGGATATCCGCGAACTGACGGCAAGCATACAACGTCAATTCGAGGCTTGGATTCGCGAGTATCCTGAGCAATGGATGTGGTCGAACAAGCGCTGGAGGGATGAGGACATGCCCGGAGGGACGCAAGACTGATGAGGATAGCTGTATTACAGCACGTACCGTTCGAAGGCTCAGCAGCACTTGGTGAGTGGGCGGCGGAGCAGCAGATCCCAATCCATGTCCACCATCTATATGAGGGAGAACCTCTGCCGGAACTTACCGCCTTCGACATGCTCACGGTGCTTGGCGGCCCGATGAGCGTCAAGGACACTCAGCGCTTTTCCTGGCTGCAGTCTGAGATCGATCTCGTCCGTGATGCGATCAACGCAAATAAGATTGTTCTCGGCATCTGCCTTGGAGCTCAGCTTATCGCGAAGGCGCTTGGGGCCAAGGTTTATGCGGCGGCTTGCAAAGAGATTGGATGGTTTCCCGTCCGCAATATCGGAGAAGCGCATCCGCTGTTTGGCGGATTACCGCCGGTCTTTGTCGCTTTTCACTGGCACGGTGAAACCTTCGATCTGCCCGAAGGCGCCGCGCGCCTCGCTGAGACAAGCGCAGTTCCCAATCAAGCCTTTGCCTACGGAAGCCGGGTGCTCGGCCTGCAATTTCACATCGAAACCACCCAGGAAAGCGTGCAGGCCCTTGTGAAAAATGCCGCGGACGAGATCGGCACTGGCCCGTTCGAGCAAAGCCCGGACACCATCCTGGCCGGCGTCAGCCATTACCAAAGCTTGCGGCCCTTGCTGAAGCAGGTGCTCCTCAACTTGACCGGGCCCCTTGGCGAAGGCACATAATGTAGGGAGCGGCGGAGATTCGAATGGCGGCGACGCGTACACCCAGCAAATTCTACAAGCCACTTGCGGCAGGGGCTCCAGCACCTTGGATAGAGAAGCCCGTCCGGCTGGAGCGCATGATTCACTTCGTCGCGCCGCAGGTTGAGAAAATCAGGGCGAAAATTCCGGATCTGATCAAACAAGTGGATGTCATCTGTGGAAATCTCGAAGACGCGATCCCTGCCTCGGATAAGGACGCTGCACGAGCCGGCTTCATCGCCATGGCACGAGCCAACGAATTTGGCCCTACCGGACTGTGGACTCGCATCAACGCGCTGAACAGCCCCTGGGCTCTTGACGACATGATGGAGATCGTCCCTGCGGTGGGCGGCAAGCTTGATGTGATCATGCTGCCAAAAGTGGAAGGGCCTTGGGACATTCATTACCTTGACCAGCTTCTGGCTCAGCTCGAAGCAAAACACAAAATTGAAAAGCCGATCATGATTCACGCTCTTCTGGAGACCGCGGAAGGCGTCAATAATATCGAGGAAATTGCGGGCGCCAGTCCTCGCATGCATGGAATGAGCCTTGGGCCCGCCGACTTGGCGGCAAGCCGGGCTATGAAGACGACTCGGGTCGGCGGCGGTCATCCCGCTTATGGCGTCCTCGCCGATGCAGCCGCTGACAGCAACGCTCCCCGCGCATTTTTCCAGCAAGATTTATGGCACTATACCGTCGGGCGCATGGTCGACGCGTGCGCCACACACGGCATCAAGGCATTTTACGGGCCCTTTGGCGATTTCTCCGATCGAGCCGCTTGCGAGGCTCAATTCAGAAATGCGTTTCTTCAGGGCTGTGCCGGAGCCTGGACGCTTCATCCCTCGCAAATCGAAATTGCGCGCCGCGTTTTTACTCCCGACCCGGCCGAAGTGGCCTTCGCCCGGCGGATTTTGGAGGCAATGCCGGATGGAACCGGCGCTGTCATGGTTGATGGAAAAATGCAGGATGATGCGACTTGGAAGCAAGCCAAAGTCATGGTTGACTTGAGTGATCTGGTCAACGCAAAGGATAGGCCCGCGGGGTGATGTTGAACGGCGCCGCGTGCCTCTACGTATGAATTTTGTTCAACCTGTGAGATGATGCGCAGAACATGATGATAAAGGTAAGGCGCGCAAAATTTGCTATCGGCGAAGTTGTGAGGCATCGCCTATTCCCATTCCGGGGAATTATTTTCGACGTTGATCCCCAATTCGACAACAGCGAGGAATGGTGGCTTGCCATTCCCGAAGAGATTCGGCCTGAAAAAGATCAGCCCTACTATCATCTCCTCGCTGAAAATGACGAAACCGAGTATGTGGCTTACGTCTCGGAACAGAACCTATTACCCGATGAGAGCGGCCAGCCGCTAAGGCACCCCCAAATCTATGAGCTTTTCGATGAAGTGGAGGAAGGCGGTTACCGCTTTCGCCGCTCCATCTCGAATTAGCGATTGCCTCTTCTATTCCGTCACAACAAGAAACGGGCCTCATGCTGCTCCGAGATAGAGGTGCTTATACACCAAGGTTGCCGCCGCGAGGTCTTCGAGCGCAGTTCCCACGGATTTGAAGAGCGTGATCTCGGTTTCGCTCCGCCGCCCCGGACTTTCGCCGAGGCACAGGGTGCGCAGGTCTCCACAAACATCCTCGGGACTGAAAAGATTGGCTTCGATTGGCCCGAGCAGATCGCCCGATTCTTTCACGGCAGCGACGGTGTCGACGAACACTCTGGCGCCCGCAATCGCCTCATTATCCGCTTCCCGCATCGTGGGAGTGAAGCTTCCGATTAGATCGAGATGTGTGCCGGGCTGGAGCCAGGAGCCTTTAATGAGCGGCGCGATAGCGAGAGTCGCGCAAGTGACGATGTCCGCGCCGTGGACCGAATCTTCAAGATCCGCAGAGGCTTCAGCGAGAAAGCCCTGCTCGTTGAGCTTGGACGCGAGGTCCTCTGCCCGGGTGGGGTTGACGTTCCAAACCGTCACGTGCGTGATCGGTCTTACGGTTTTGTAGGCTTCCGCCAAAACGGAGGCGACGCGGCCGGCTCCCACTATGAGCAGTGAAGACGCGTTTTTCCGAGCCAAGAAAGACGCCGCGAGTGCCGAAGCGGCTGCTGTGCGGCGCGCGGTCAACTCATTGCCGTCAATGATGGCGAGGTGCTGCCCAGTTGTAGCGTCGAAAAGAAGGTACGTGGATGAAAGCCCCGGAATCCCTCTTTTCGAGTTACCCGGGAAAACGGTCAGGACCTTGACCCCGAGAAATTGCAGCTTGTGCCATGCGGGCATCAGAAGCAAGGTTGCTGTCTCAATACCGGGCTGCTCGATGGCGTGGTGGTGCCTCAGCGGCACTTCGCATCCAGTAATGAACGCGTCTCTCAATGCGGGGATTAGTTCATTGAATGGAAGTGCGGAGCGGGTCTCGCTGGCTCCTGCCCATATGGCTCCGGTTTGGCTGTTCTTCGTCATTCGATCTGCCGCTGCATGCAGTTATATTGAATCCACCTGAATGGCTCTAAGCCGCCCGGCGGCATCACTGTGCAACTGTCTCAAGACCAGGCTCTTTCTGGCTGCTTTTAGCTGTGGGGCCAGAAAATTCGATCGTACCATCCTCGATGGGGCCGAATTTGAGAGTGAGGAGATCGAGCGCATAGTTCTGATAGAGCTTCCACGGCATTTTCGAGCCCTGTTTCGGCAAGTGGGCAATCGACCTCTGCACATACCCGGAAGTAAGGCGGATAGCGGGTTCTTCTCTTAAGCTTTCGCGCAGCCGCGGTGTTGCCACCTCTAAGCCGCGCTCCTTCATACGATTGAGAAGCCGGCAAACATACCGGGAGGTAAGCTCGCATTTCAAAGTCCAGGAAGCATTAGTATAGCCGAGCGCATAAGCGAGATTCGGTACTCCGCTGAGCATCATGCCCTTGTAGATATAGGACTTGGACTGATCGAAGGACTCCCCGTCCAAGGTTACGGTAATGCCGCCCGACAGTTTCAGGTTCAGCCCAGTGGCTGTGATGATGATATCCGCTTCCATCTCCTCACCGGAAGCCATGCGGACGCCCCTATCGTAAAAAGAGGCGACTTCGCCGGTCACGATAGAAACGCGGCCTTCACGAATAGATTTGAAAAGATCGCCGTCAGGAATGAGACACAGCCGCTGATCCCATGGATTGTAACGCGGGGACAAATGGCGTTCGGCGTCGAATTCGGGCGCAAGTTGCGATTTGGCCAACTGCAATATTTGCTGTTTCGTCGCTTTCGGCCGGAGCCGGGCCATGTTGTAGAAGAACATCGTGAGAAGGATGTTCTTCCAGCGCGCTAAACCATGCGCTGCACTTTCTGGCAGGCTGCGCCGAAGCCAGTTCGCGATACGGTCCTTGGCCGGAAGGGCGACGATATAGGTCGGCGACCTTTGCACCATTGTGACGTGCGCCGCTTGCTCTGCGAGGGCGGGCACAAGTGTGACTGCCGTCGCACCGCTTCCAACCACCGCGATGTGGCGCCCGGTATAGTCCAGGTCTTCCGGCCAATGCTGCGGGTGAATGATCCGCCCGCCAAACTTCTCCATGCCGGGCCAACTGGGTGAATAGCCGTTCTCGAAATCGTAGTAGCCGGTGCAGAGATAAAGAAAGTTGCAGGTATATTGCAGCGCTTCGCCCGCGCCCTCGGTCACACTCAAGGTCCAGCGCATGCGGCCGCTATCCCAGGCTGCGCGCGTGACCTTTTGGTTGAACCTGATCTTGTCGACGATCCCAAACTTCTGGGCGGTGTCCTGAAGGTATTTCAGGATTGAAGGACCGTCCGCGATTGCTTTCTCATTCCGCCAGGGCGCGAAGCTGAAGCCGAATGTATAAAGGTCGGAGTCCGAGCGAATGCCGGGATAGCGAAAAAGGTCCCAGGTCCCTCCGAGGGCTTGGCGAGCTTCAAGGATGGCGAAAGTCCTGTCGTGGCATCGGCTTTGGAGGTAGTAGGCGGCCGCGATGCCGGACAATCCGGCGCCGATAATGAGCACATCGAAATGCTCAGCTTCGCTTTCCACTCGTGTGACCGCAGCTCCGGGGACTTCCACTATCGGAGTGACTTGCAACTGTAAACTCCCGAACTCTTCTGCGAGAGTGGCCTGATGTGTTCTTGGCCTTAAGCCTCAAGCCAATCCCGCCGCACAGTGCTATTGGATCGGAATTCGGCCGGCGTTCCTTCGAAGACAATGCGCCCATGTCCCATAACATACACTCTTTGCGAGATTTCCAGAGCGATGGATAACTTTTGCTCCACCAGGATGGTCGCTAGCCCGCGGCGGGCTATTTCGGCGATGAAATTTCCGACCTGCTGAACAATCATAGGCGCGAGCCCTTCGGCAGGCTCGTCAATCATGATGAGATCCGGGTCGCCCAGCAAGGTGCGGCAAATCGTGAGCATCTGCTTTTCGCCGCCAGATAAAACGCCCGCAAGCTTGTCGATCCGAGCCTCGAGATTGGGAAACATGGCGAGCAGATCGCCCATTTTCCACCGGCCCTCTTTCCTTCCGCTTTTCAAGCCGAGAATTAGATTTTGGCGAACCGTCAGAGAAGGGAAGATGTCGCGGCTTTCTGGAACATAACCGAGGCCAAGCCGCGCAATGCGGTAGTTTGGCAGACCCGCGATGGCCATTCCCTTGAAACTTATTGAGCCTCGGGGTGCAACTTCACCCATGATCGCTTTCAGCGTAGTAGAACGTCCAGCTCCATTGCGTCCAAGAAGGCAGACGACTTCGCTTATGCCGACTTCCAAATTCACGCCCTGAAGAACGTGGCTTTTTCCATAGTAGGCGTGCAGATCGGAAACCTGGAGAAGCGGAGCCATTAGAACGCTGCCTCGCCAAGATAGGCTTCTTTGACCTTTGGGCAGCTTCTGATCGCCGAGGGAATGTCCGTTCTGATGATCTTCCCATAGACCAGGACAGAAATGCGGTCCGCAAGTCCGAAGACGACGCTCATGTCGTGCTCGACAATGACGACCGTCCTGGTACTGCTTACGTTGCGAATGAGGTCGATCATGCGCTCAGTCTCTTGCCGGCTCATGCCGGCAGTGGGCTCATCAAGTAGAACGACGCTGGCACCCCCCGCGATGGAAACTCCTATCTCCAAAGCCCTTTGTTCGGCGTAGCTGAGGACGCCGGCGGGAATGTCCCTGCGTCCGGTAAGCTGAATGCTGTTCAGCACAAACTCGGCTCGTTCCGCTATCGCTTTATTGCTGTTTGCAGACCGCCAGAATTTATATCCTTCTCCCGCGGTCCAAAGACAGGCGCAGCGGATATTTTCGAGGACGCTCATCCTGGGGAAGATGTTGGTGATTTGAAACGACCGGGAAAGGCCGAGCCTGTTGATGCTGTAAGGCGCAAGGCCGGAAATGACGCGGCCATTGAGGAGAATTTCCCCGCTGGTAAGTGGAGTTAAGCCACTGATCAAGCCGAAAAGCGTGGTCTTTCCGGCGCCGTTTGGGCCGATGATCGCATGTAGCTCTCCATGAGGAAGTGCGAGGTCTGCGCCCCGAATGATCTCGGTTTCCCCGAAGTTTTTACTCACATTTCTAAGCTCTAGGGCATTGCCGAGATCTGCACCTTCAGCCTCTTGAATGAAAGGCTCGCTCATAGTGGCGCCAGCTTCCCTGCCTGCGTGGCTCGCAAAGTGCGGTCCCAGGCTGACGACAATGGTCCGGAAACAAGCCTCAAAGCGATTGCTCCTAAAGCTACGGTGGCAAGCGCCAGGGTCCAGACTTGCCAATTCCCGGTATCGATGCCGAAGCCGAAGAATGACACCGGGGTGCTTTCCGCCGGCTTCGTCATCACATGATCGAGCATTTCGATTGTTAGCACGCTAGAGGCAGCGAAGGCAGCGACAGCGATAAGGAAGAGCGCATAGGCTGGAATGAGCCGCCAAAACGTGCCGGCACGCAAGGGGCGTTCATGAATCAGGATGAGATGAGCGAGCCCGCCCGGTGCAAACATCACAGTCGCCATGAACAAAAGTCCGATATAGAGCTGCCAGACATCGGAGAAATCGGAGAGCATGGTCTGCAGGTAGGTGACCAGGATCGCGCCAAGGACCGGGCCGACAAAATAGCCTGCGCCGCCGATGAAGGTAGCAACGAGCACGATGGCCGATTGGGTGGCACCGAACAGCGCAGCATTCGCGAGTTCGAAATTGATTGCCGCAAGTCCTCCGGCTATCCCGCCGAAGAAGCCGGCAAAGCAGAAAGCCATGTAGCGGATCATCTGTGGATTGTAGCCGATGAAGGCAACGCGCTCGGGATTCTCGCGCACGGCATTGCACATCCGGCCGAATGGCGTTCGCGTAAGCGCATACATCGCAGCAGCGGCGATGAGACACCAGAAGGCTATGAGATAGTAGACCTGGAATTGCGGCCCAAACTTCCAGCCAAGAAGCGGCAGAAGCTTAGTTCTATTCGTGGTGACACCTTCCTCGCCTCCAAAGAAGCTTCTTAAAATCAAGCAGCTCGC
>JBAUNL010000892.1:0-5998 GCA_049579205.1 Rhodomicrobium sp.
CTGCAAAAAAGTCTGGGATCAAAGCTCGCGGCTGGCGCTTCATCCCAGGCCACGACGCCCGCTTATCCCATCTACCCCGGCGCAGCGTCTGGGTGTCCTCTTCGCTCATTCACCCAGCCATGTCAGCCTTCCCCAGTATGGCAGCTGCGCCGGCCCGCGCAGCGTCCGTTTCGAGGATTGCTCAGCGTTCACTTGCGTCGCGGCCTGCACACTCGCGCGGTCACCCATACGTGACCCGCTATCCGAAGGCTTCAGTCATTACAACACAAAGGAAGATATCAGCCCCTGCCCGTTATGCATGCGGAACACAATGCTTAGTGTTGCGGCCTTGTTGCACCTTGAAGCAATAAGGGATTGAGGCGCCGGGCGTGGGCCGCGCACGGGAGACGGAGTGTGCCTTTTTTTCTTCCCATTCTCATCGAAAGGGTGGTTCGTCAAAGGACCGCAACTTTCGCGAATGGAGCGTATCGCGGCGCTGCTTGAGCAGGTCAAGAGCAGCCAAGCCGATCTCCAAATGCTGGGTGATCGCCGTCTCATAGAAGGCGTTAGCGGCTCCGGGCAGCTTTATCTCGCCGTGCAGCGGCTTGTCGGACACGCAAAGAAGCGTCCCATAGGGGACGCGGAGGCGAAATCCTTGAGCTGCGATTGTGCCGCTTTCCATGTCGGCGGCAACGGCGCGCGAGAGGTTGATGCGCTTGCGTTCCTGCGTAAAGCGCAATTCCCAATTGCGGTCATCATTGGTGACAACCGTCCCTGTGCGGAGGCGCTGCTTCAGCGCGTCGCCGCTATACCCCGTGACAGACGCGGCGGCTTCCTGCAGAGCCACCTGCACCTCGGCGAGCGCTGGGATCGGGACGCCGGGGGGCACGAGCTCGTCAAGAATACGGTCTTGACGCAGATAGCCATGGGCAAGCACGTAGTCCCCGATCGATTGCGTGTCGCGAAGCCCTGCACAATGACCGACCATGAGCCAGCAATTGGGACGAATGACTGCCAGATGGTCGGTGATATTTTTGGCGTTAGACGGACCGACGCCAATATTGACAAGGGTTACCCCGGAGTCGCCCCCGCTCGTCAAATGGTAGGCGGGCATTTGATAACGATGCCATTGCGAGCTGGCCACAAGCGCCTCGGCTTCAGAGAGCGAATGCTGCCGGCCTATGATCACATCGCCCGGCAGCACGAGCTGGTCGAAGGCGCCTTTACGCTTGAGCTGCTCGCGTCCCCAATGCACGAACTGATCCACGTAGCGGTGATAGTTCGTAAGTAAGATCCAACGCTGCACATGCCGCCAGTCGCTTCCTGTGTAGTGAATAAGCCGGCGGAGCGAGAAGTCGGTACGGGCAGCATCAAACAGCGCAAGAGGATGAGGTTCACCCTCCTTGCGCTCAAACAGGCCATCGGCAACTTCATCGCCGACCGCGGAAAGCCGTGGCGTTGGGAAATGACGCGCAAGCTCGCTTGCCGTGACGTTCGCCCTTGTGATCTCCTCGGCGCGCTCGACCACGTAGGGATACGGGATCTCTTGAGAACTGGCCTCTACCTCGATTTCGACACCGTACTCCGACACAAGGGGATCGAGTTGCTCAAGAAGATAGCTGCGGAAGGGTCCGGGATGAGTGATCGTCGTCTCATACATACCCGGCCGCTGCATCTTGGCAAAGGCGCGGCGCGTTGGTAAGCGTGCATGTTTTTCGTCGCGGTAAATCACCCGCAGCAGCGGATAACGGAACCTTAAGCGCATCTCCGGAGAGGGCGGAGTGCGCGTGTCGAGATAACGGTCAAGGGCAAGCGTCAGCGCCGACGCGGCCTTGGCGTATAACTCCTCCAGCCTGTCAACTGCGGCAGCGGGTGTGTGTGGCTTTGAGGTGTGCAACTTTGCCATGAAATGCGGATCGCGAATGAAAAAGGAAACAGGGCTTGCGGCGCCTAGGTGCACGCTTGCGCGCCTGGATTGCCGTTTTAACAATCACAGGGCCCGACGGCGATATTGAACGCAATGGCAAGGGCGATGCGAATGCTCCTTTATGTAATTGCCGGCATCGGCTTGTTGGCTCTTGCGATATTCACGGCGGAATGAAGAGCGTCTCTTCGACGTTTGGGCCTTTTTCTGCCCATGAGACACTCAAGCCGGATACCTCTGTAATGCGAAAAGCCGTTGCGCTTGATGCGCTCCAGCTTGAAGCCGGAAAGCCTTCTGCCGAGTGCGACGGGGCGAAAGTGCCTCGAAGCATGCTGCGCTCGCAAGCACCAAGAGTGCCAAGCATCCCTTGACCAGCGCACGCAACATTCCGGCCCGCCATTACTCATGTGACTATTTCAGGCACTTTGCCGAAGTGGGCGGGGAGGTGCAAGGGCTGAGTCAGGGCCGGGCTAAGTTGCGAAGTTCCATGTCGTATCCGCACGCCTGCTTTCTGGCAGACGCGGTAGAGATCGAGCGGTCCAAGGGCACCTGTCATGCTCAATGCTATCTCCCGGCAGCCGCCAAGCCAAAGAGCGTTCATCTTCTGGGCACCCTGAGAAAGTCTCACCGTGAGCATATGTGGGTGGCTCTACATTCGAAACCGGAAAAAGCTTAATGCAGTTGGGCTCGATTCGCGAAAGTCCCTCGCTCTTTCAGATGCCATAGTGGCTAGCCAAGCCTTAGGAGCCGGCGGAGAAACTCATCCGGGGGCGATCGAGCGCCTAAGGCAGAGGTTACCGCTTATTGAGAAAGGCTTTAGCCGCAGCCACGGATTGGACAGGGTTCTCCTCCTGTGGGACGTGTCCTAACTCGGGAAAAGTGACAAGCTCACTGCCTTCAATATCGTGATGAAAGCGTTCGGCGTTGGAAGGGGGGATCAATTGGTCGCGGCCTCCCCAAAGGATCAAGGTTGGAGTTCTAAGCGTGGCAATGCGATCGGCATGCGCGCCAAAATCCGATTGCTGAAAGCGCCGTAGAAGTGCGCGGCGATTGCCGGCACGCACGGCCATGTCGAAATAAAGGTCGACCGTGTCAGCCGTGACCTTGGATGGGTCGCCATAAACATTGCGCAAGCTTGCTTCGATAAGGCTCCTCGGCAAGATATTCTCCATAAGCCGGTTCAGAACCGGAATTCTTGCGAGCCGAAATCCCATGGGTATGGAGGCAGATTTAAAGGGGTAGCCGCCAGCATCCACGAGGATCAATCCTTCAACTCGGTCAGGCATGGCAAGGGCTGTTTCCCATGCCACATTGCCGCCTAACGAATTGCCGCCAAGAACGCAGCGCTTTATGTCAAGCGCCTTTAGCAAATTGCCTATAAATACCACGTAAGCATCCATCGTGTAATTCGCGTCGGGCGATGGCCCGGTCAATCCAAACCCCGGTAAATCGAAGGTGACAATACGCCGGGTACCACCGAGGTGCGGCACCCACCCATCCCAGGTATGTAAGCTCGATGAGGTGCCATGGATAAGGATGATGGGCACAGCGTCGGAGACCACTCCCTCGTCCCGAAGGTGCACCTTGAGTCCGCCGACATCGAGAAACTGAGAAGGCGGCGTGGCCCAACGGCCAACCAGCGCAGATACGGGCCGGTCCGGCACCCAGTTTATGACGATGAGAACCACAATGGTGACGGCGACGACGGCGAATAGGATAAGACCTAAGCGTACCATTGTTTTCATCAACTATCCGCCGTGTGAGTGCTGCGCTGATTCAGCGATTGTGCGCCATCTCCTCGGTCAAGGCCTGGCGGCACGCATTGCTTCAAGGCGCCAAGAGCGAGCCTATTCTACTGAAGGAGTTCAATCGATATGCGCCGATATCAACGATGAAAGCGCCGTTGCTACAGCCGTCGCGGAGCATATGGGGTCGTGAACGCCGTCAGCCTCTATCACGAGTGTGGATCGGAGACATTCGATGCCATACACAGTGTCGAAGCCGCAGTATCGATCCCTATCTCCAAAAGATCTTTCATTTTTGATCCGCTTTTGGCTGCTTAGCTTTGGCTTCCTCCTCAGAATTTTCACTTGCTGTTATCTTACTGTTACCAGTAGGAATATCGAGCACAATCTGTTCAGCTTCTGCATGTTCAGCAGCTATTTGAGCCTTCACTTCATTGATAAGGCGAAGATCGAGTTCGCTGTTTTTGATGAAGACAGGGTCGCGCTCAAGCCGCTGCAAACGGGATCACATCTGCGCTCTTCCGCTCAACGATGCGCCGCAACTTCGTATGCCAAAGACGGAGCCCTTTTGCCTTTTCTTCCAGGTAGTCGTGGTGGTCATAGCTCTTGCGATCCCCTTCCTGGACATGCGCAAGTAGCCGTTCCCTAACGATGTCCTCCATAGGCAGCGCGCTGAATTTAGTTCTGCATGAGCGTCTGACATCGTGAATAACGAAATGTTCGAACCGCAGACCTTGGGCTTCGATGTCCGCCTTCATTAATGCATCCAAGCGCGCCTTGGCCTTGCTGAAGCCAGAGACGGGCCGCCGCCCAGAGGTTGAGGTGAAAATAAAGTCACCGCCCTTCTCACTGTCCTTGGGGCGCGGAATGGCCTCAAAAAGCGCGAGGATATCCGGCACCAGCGGCACCGCATGCTCCACAGCATGCTCATCTTCGGCCTTCATCCGTGATGCCGGGATCAGCCATGTTCCAGGTTCGACGTTAAGCTCAGGCCATTGCGCCTCTGCAACTTCATTGAGACGGAGCGCGCTCAGAAGGAGAAGCCTAAAAACCGCGCCGAAGGGATATCCGAGCTTAAGGCTAGCTCGCCAATAGGCTGCGATCTCGTAATCTTTCAAAGTCCG
This sequence comes from Rhodomicrobium sp., assembly GCA_049579205.1. GTDB lineage: Bacteria > Pseudomonadota > Alphaproteobacteria > Rhizobiales > Rhodomicrobiaceae > Rhodomicrobium. Next base: position 4,773 of record JBAUNL010000892.1, read on the forward strand.
ATTGCGGCGGTTGCGGGCACCGATCAGCACCTTGGCTTGGAGCTTGATGGGCTTTTCAAATGGTGAACTATCAAGCCCGTAGTCACCGGTATCCCTGCACCAAGTAAAGAAACCACGCACCAGGGCGAAGATGGTGTGAGCCTGCGTTGGTTTTTCGCGCTCATCCACGATGGCACGAATCAGCTCTTTCACCATCCCTTGGTCGATATCCTGCAACGGCAAGTCCATCCAGTCCCTACACTCTCGCCGTAGCTCACGTTCAATGACACGGATGCTTCTGAGCTTGGATTTTCGCTTGAGATAGGTTTCAAGTGCGGCTTTGAAGCTATTTTTTATCCTGGCCTCATGGGCATCGGCCTTGGCCTTCCGGGCCTTACCGGCTTCTTCGGCCGGATCGAGGCCCTCCTTCATCATCGCTATCCATTCGCCGGCCTTCTTGCGGGCCATGGCGAGGGTGAACTCGGCAAACCCGCCATCGCCATCGGGAATCAGCTCCCTGTAACCGCCAATGACACGCCGGACCTGCTTTCCGTTGATGCGCTTCATGACTTGGAAGCTTCTAACCGGCGCACCAGGCTTGCCCGACACTCTCACACCAAAGCCACCGCCGTCCCAAACGTCATAAGGCGGCTCGTTCTTCTTTGGAGCTTTCAGCTTCTCCAGCTTGGCTACTGTTAGCTTGGTCATTTGGCCACCTCCAGCGTTCTATGGTAACATCATGGTAACAGATGCAGGCGTCAACGGGTGTTGCCAGATGTTCACCTATGTTATATGCGAAGCGGCTAAGTGTCGAATATAAAAAGGGTTCGTTTCAGATTGATGTGTTCCTATGTTACACCATGTCTTCTAGAGTTCTGATAGGGCAGATGATTGAGCGTCAGCCGCCCCATGCTGCTCGTGGTGTTGAACGCCTGCGTGACCGAGACGAAGGACACCGAATGCGCATCAAACAGTTCGACCAGCTTGGCGAAATCAGCAAGTGAGCGTGTGAGGCGGTCGACCTTGTAGACGGCGATGACATCCACCCTGCGGGCCCGGACCTCGGTGAGAAGCTCTTTCAGGGCAGGCCGGTCCAGGGAGGCACCGGAAAAGGCGCCATCATCATAGCGCTTGCAGATCAGCCGCCAGCCTTCCTGCGCCTGGCTTTTGATATAGGCCTCGCAAGCCTCGCGCTGGGCGTCGAGGGAATTGAACTCGAGGTCCAAATTATGTTCGGTGGATTTTCG